>NZ_JBGQOQ010000005.1:0-171604 GCF_052119765.1 Pseudorhodobacter sp. W20_MBD10_FR17
TTCATTCAAACCTCCATTTGGGAAGTTTGAATCAGAAATCAAACCCAATGGGAATCCTGATTGTCCACAGGCCCTAGCAGAAATCTTGGCACACGACCAATCACGTCTGGATGATTTAGGCCTATGCACAAGCTCTGGCGGCAGGCTTTGATGTTAGACAAGCGCGGCGCATCAGGCTCAAATGTCTCGCAACACCCTGAATGCCCCGCGCCCTATCCAATCAAAAAGCGCGTGATCCACAGGTGTGAACCGCGCGTTTATCTGACTTATCCCTTGGCGCGGATAACCTGCAACAAAGGCATCACTTCGGCCATTTCCGGCCCGTGGGCTTGGCCCGTCAGCGCCTTGCGCAGCGGCATGAAAAGCCCTTTGCCTTTACGGCCCGTCGCTTCTTTTACCGCCGTAGTCCAGTCTTTCCACGTGTCCGGCCCGAACGGCATTTCAGGCAACATGCCAACGGCTTGTGCAATAAACTCACGGTCCTCGTCATCGATCAGCGGCTCTGCCCCGTCACGGAACAACGTCCACCAGCCTTCAAGGTCGTTCAAAACCGTGATGTTTTCTTTGGCCACGCGCCAGAACCCCTCACGCAACTCTTCAGGTACGCCAAGTGCTGCGATGCGTTCGGCAACCGCATCAAATGGCAGGCCTTGAACATATGAACGGGTTAGCGGGAACAGGTCTTCTTTGTCAAACTTGGTCGGTGCGGCGCCAAAGCTGCCGATATCGAACCCGTCCATCAATTCCTGATGGCTGCCTGCCATCTCAATCGGTTTCGACGACCCCAAGCGCGCCATCAATGACAGCAAGGCCAGCGGTTCCACACCCTGCGCCCGCAAATCGCGCAGCGACAGCGTGCCAAGGCGTTTTGACAGCGCCTCGCCCTGCGGGCCGGTCAGCAGCGAATGGTGGGCGAAATCGGGGGCCGTGCCGCCCATCGCCCGCATAATCTGAATCTGCGTTGCTGTGTTGGTAACGTGATCGGCGCCGCGTACGATAAAGGTAACACCCATATCGATATCATCAACCGAGGATGCAAAAGTATACAAAACCTGCCCATCCGCGCGGATCAAAACCGGGTCAGACACCGAACAGGCATCAATCGACACCGGCCCCAAAATGCCGTCTGGCCATTCAATCCGCTCTAGGTCCAGCTTGAACCGCCAGTAACCGGGGTTGGTTTCGCGCAGCGCGTCTTTCTCGGCGTCCGACAGGTGCATCGAGGCGCGGTCATAGACCGGCGGCTTGTGCATGTTCAGCAATTTCTTGCGCTTCAGGTCCAGATCGGTGGGCGACTCGAAGCACTCGTAAAACCGACCTGCGGCTTTCAACTCTTCGGCAGCTTCGCGGTAACGCTCGATCCGCAAGGATTGCTTTTCAACGCGGTCCCATGTCAGGCCCAGCCATTCCAGATCTTCCATCAACCCGTCAGCATATTCCTGCTTAGAGCGTTCTTGATCGGTGTCATCCAGACGCAAGATGAACGTGCCACCCGATTTACGGGCGATCATCCAGTTCATCAAAGCCGTGCGAAGGTTGCCAACGTGGATAAATCCGGTCGGCGACGGGGCGAAACGTGTAATAGTGGGACGCGTGGTCATATTATGGCTCTCCTGATCCCCGCTGATCTGTCACATAGCCTTGCGTTTGTCCATATCGCGGCCTGAAAGCGGGGCGAGAAAGCCAAATTCATTCCCCGCTAACCTAGACAGATTGTCACAGCGCCTTACATTGAAAACCACACAACTTGGAGAAACCGGATGAAGACACCTATGCTTTCCCGCCGCCACGCCCTTTTGGGTGCAGCCGCCCTGCCCTTTACGCCTGCACTTTCGGGCATGGCCCATGCCAGCGCAGAGATGAAAGGCGCCTCTGTCCACCAATTCAACCGCATCAAACTGGGCGGGTTTGAGGTAACATCGCTGTTGGCCGGCACCCGCACCGTTGAAAAACCGACCGAGATTTTCGGCCTGAACGCCGATCCGGCAGAATTCGAAGCCGTGTCAAAGGCGGCGTTCATCCCCACCGACAAAGCGCAATTCTTTTTCACACCCACCGTTGTGAACACCGGGTCCGAGCTGGTTCTGTTTGATACCGGCTTGAACGCCGAAGGCATCACCGGCGCTTTGGCAGCGGCAGGTTACACGCCCGACCAGATCGACACGGTTGTCATCACCCACATGCACGGCGACCATATCGGCGGTTTGATGAACGAAGGCACGCCAACCTTTGCCAACGCCAAATATGTGACCGGCGCGGTTGAGCATAACCACTGGATGGCTGCTGGCAACGAAGGCTTTGACAAAAACGTGCGGCCTTTGAACGACAAGATCAGCTTTTTGGACGATGGCGGCGCGGTGACAGGCGGCATTACCGCTATGGCAACCTATGGCCACACGCCGGGCCATATGGGCTTTATGCTCGACAGTGACGGCGCGCAGTTGATGCTGATCGTCGATCTGGCGAACCACTATGTCTGGTCGCTGGCCTATCCCGATTGGGAAGTACGCTTTGACATGGACAAAACCGCCGCCGCAGCCTCGCGCCGCAAAACACTGGGGATGCTGGCGGCTGACCGCACTCCGTTTATCGGCTATCACATGCCCTTCCCCGCGCTGGGCTATGTCGAAACCCGCGACGAAGGCTTCCGTTATGTGCCAAGCAGCTATCAGATGATGCTGTAAGCCAGCATTAACCCGAAACCGGAGCACCTTACACCCGCGTTTCAATTCGCCCATGCGTTGCAAGCAAAGCCGTATTCTGGCATCCTGCCTGTGAGTCTTTGATTTCACAGACAGTTTGTTAGACACAGGGGCAATGCATGGGCGATACACAGCTTCCCATTATGACCGCAACCTTGAACCCTGCGCTTGATATAAGTACCGGTGTTGATGCGGTGCGACCCGAGATAAAGCTGCGCTGTGCCCCCCCAAGATATGACCCCGGCGGCGGCGGCATAAACATCAGCCGCGCGATTGCAACACTGGGCGGGCACACCACGGCCTTTGTGGCGCTAGGCGGGGCTATAGGCGAACAACTGGCCGAGTTGCTGGCCGCGCAAGGCATTGTCCTGTCTCGACTGCAATCGCCGGGCGAAACACGGCTTAGCTTTTCGGTAACGGACCAAGCCAGCAGTGAGCAATACCGCTTTGTGTTGCCCGGCCCGATATGGTCGCAAACACAGGTCAGCACGGCATTGCAGGCAATCGTTTCGGCGGCGCCAAAGACGGGGTATATCGTCTATAGCGGCAGCCAGCCCCCCGGTTTTCCGGATGATTTCATCGCACAGCTGTCGGCTGCGCTGCCCCAAACAGCACGCTTGGTCGCGGATACATCGGGTGGGCCTTTGATGGCAGTTGCGCACACAGGACATGCCAAGCTTGACGTACTGCGCATGGACGGCGAAGAGGCGGATGCTGTGGCAAAGACCGCGTTGACCCACCGCCAAGACAGCGCCGATTTCGCCCAAACCTTGGCGCGGCGCGGGGTGGCAAAACGCGTTGTCATCGCGCGCGGGGCCGAAGGATCGGTCATGGCCACCCCGACCGAGCGTTGGTTTTGTGCTGCGGCCAAAGTGCCGGTGGTCAGCAAAATCGGCGCGGGCGACAGCTTTGTCGCGGGGTTTGTGCTGGCACTGGCGCAGGGGAAAACCGACGCCGAGGCGCTTGTTCATGGCGTCGCTGCGGCCTCGGCTGCGGTGATGACGCCTGCAACTGCGCTGTGTCGCGCCGAAGATGTGGTCGCATTGCTGGGGCAATGCCCAGCAACACCGTGCTAAAGCAAGGTTTGCCGCGAAAGACTTTAGCTTTCATCCCGCCAGCGGTTCACAATCGGATAGCGCCGATCCAGCCAAAAGGCGCGGCGCGTTAGCCGTGTACCGGGGGCCGCTTGAAAGCGTTTATATTCAGATAGATAAACCAGCTTCTCCACCTTTTTCACGGTGTCACGATCATAGCCCGCAGCCACCAAATCACTGACGGACACGTCATTATCCACCAGCCCTTCTAGAATAGCATCCAGCACGGGGTATGGCGGCAGACTGTCTTCGTCTTTTTGGTCAGGGCGCAGCTCGGCCGAAGGCGGCTTGTCGATAATCCGTGGGGGGATCACCTCACCCGCCACGCCCATCATCCAATCGCGGTGATTGGCATTGCGCCAGCGGCAGGTTTCAAACACGCGGGTTTTATAGAGGTCTTTGATCGGGTTATAGCCGCCCGCCATATCGCCATAAATCGTGCAATAGCCCACGGCCACCTCGGATTTATTGCCCGTGGTCAGCAGCATTTCACCAAACTTATTCGACATCGCCATCAGCAACAGCCCGCGCAAACGTGACTGGATGTTTTCCTCGGTCAGGTCAGCCGCGCGCCCTGCGAACAGCGGCGCAAGCGTGTTGGTGATCGCATCGCGCCCTTCGGCAATCGGCACAAAATCATAGGCACAGCCCAAACGGGTGGCGCAATCTTTGGCGTCCTCAAGGCTGGACGGTGACGTATATTCCGATGGCAGCATCACACAGCGCACATTTTCGGGCCCGATCGCATCGGCGGCGATGGTGGCGACAATTGCCGAATCGATGCCCCCTGACATGCCCAGTAGCACGCGCTTGAACCCCGTCTTGCCCAGATAGTCGCGCAAAGACAGCACCATCGCGTGATAATCTGCCTCCCACGCGTCGGGCTGCTTTACCCGTTCGCCTTGCTCGGCGCGCCAGCCCTCGGGGGTTTCCACAAAATCAACATGGGTGATCGCGGACTCGAACGCGGGCATCTGCACCGCCAGCTTGCCACCGGGGTTCAGCACAAAAGACGCGCCATCAAACACCTGATCATCCTGCCCGCCGACCATGTTCAGATAGACCAGCGGCAAGCCCGTTTCCACCACACGGGCGACCATAATGTTTTGCCGCACCGCCAGTTTCTCGCGGTAATAGGGCGAGCCATTTGGCACCAATAAAATCTCGGCCCCCGATTCCGCAAGAGTTTCGGCAACATCGGCATACCAACTATCTTCGCAAATAGGCGAGCCAATACGCAGCGGCCCCACACGATACGGGCCATTCACATCGGCCGAGGAATACAGCCGCTTTTCATCAAAAACACTGTCATTGGGCAGGTGGTGTTTCAGCACGGTTGCCGAAATCTTACCATCTTGCAGAATGAAATAAGCGTTATACAGCCGCCCCGCCTGAAAAATCGGCCCACCGATGCCCAGCGCAGGCCCATCGGCACAGGCAAGGGCCAGCCCTTCAATCGCGGCAATGCAATCGTCGATAAAGCGCGGGCGCTGCACCAGATCTTGGATTTGGTAGCCGGTGATAAACATCTCGGGCAATGCGACCATTTGCGCCCCCGCATCACGCCCCACCTGCCACGCCTGCCGCGCAGCATCGGCATTTGCGGCGAGCGCGCCAACGGTTGGATTTAGCTGTGCCAAAGTCAGGCGAAAAGTGTTGGCCATGCGCGGTCCCTTATCCTCTGTCCGCCATAGGTTTAGCAGACTGATGCGCGAGGGAAAGGGGATCTATGCCTATGGCTTGGTTTGGCAACTTGTCAGGGCGTGGGCAGAAGGCTAGGCTTTGGGCAACAAGGCCACTGAAACATGGGGCCGCCGGAAAAAGGACTGCATCATGCGCAAGACAGTTTTGGAATTGGCCATCGTTGCAGCCATGCTTGCCACCCCCAGCCTTGCCCAAGACAGCGTCATCAGCAAACAATACGATGACGGATCTGTTTATGAGGGCACCTTTAAGGATGGCCGTCAGCATGGCACCGGCACCTATACTTTGCCCAATGGCTATACCTATACCGGCGAATGGGTATCCGGTGAAATTCGCGGCAACGGGGTGGCGCATTTTCCGAACGGCTCCATCTATGAGGGCGGCTTTATCGCGGGCAAACCCGAAGGTCGTGGCAAGATCACCTATCCCGATGGTGGCACCTATGAAGGCGACTGGACAGCAGGCAGCATGACCGGCAACGGCGTAGCGCGCTATGCCGATGGGTCGGTTTATACCGGCGCATTCGTCAATGCCGTGCATAATGGCAAGGGCGTGTTAGAGGATGCGACCGGCTACCGATATGAGGGTGATTGGGTCACGGGCGAAAAGCAAGGGCGCGGCAAGGTCACCTATCCGGATGGCACGACCTATGACGGTGATCTCGTGCAAGGCGCGCGCCAAGGGCTTGGCGTTTTGACGATGCCAGACGGGCTGGTCTATTCCGGTGAATGGAGAGACGGCCAGATCAACGGCACCGGCAAGCTGACCCAACCGAATGGCGACATCTATGAGGGCAACTTTACCAATGGCCAACGGGTTGGCAAAGGCAGCATGACATACGCCAATGGCGACCGCTATGAAGGCGATTTTGCTGCCGATCAGCGGCAGGGCAAGGGCGTTTTTCACGGCCCCGACGGCTACACCTATGATGGCGACTGGCGGGACGGCATTATTGAGGGCAACGGCACTGTCACCTACCCGGATGGCGGGGTTTATACCGGCCGTTTTAAAAACGACCTGCCCGATGGCATCGGCAAGCTGACATATCCCGACGGCTCTACCTATAACGGCGCTTGGGTTGCGGGCGTGATTGAGGGCAATGGCCGCGTGACCTATGCCAACGGGCAGGTATATGAGGGCGATTTTGCGGCTGCGCAGTATCAGGGCCAAGGTGTAATGAGCTACCCCGACGGCTATCGTTATGAAGGCAACTGGAAGGCCGGTTTGCGCGATGGCGAGGGCGTGGCAACCTATCCTGACGGTAGCGTCTATACCGGCAGCTTTACGGCAGGCGCGCGCAACGGCAAAGGCAAGGTCATCATGGCTGACGGCTTTGAATATGAGGGCGATTGGAAGGCAGGCATGATCGAGGGTTTGGGCTTTGCGACCTATCCCAACGGCGATACTTATGCCGGGGCCTTTGTTGCCGGCAAACGCCAAGGGCAAGGCGTTTTGAAATACAGCACCGGCCAAGAAACGGCGGGCGAGTGGACGAATGGCATTTTGACCGGCCCTGCACAGGCCAGTGAAGCGGCTGCACCTGCGGGGAATTAAGCGCGGCAGCCTACCACGGCACGCGCTGCCCCGCCCAATCATAAAACCCGCCAGTTTCCGCAGGGCCAAGAGAACCCAGCACCGACATCAGGTTTTGCGCGGCCTCATGCGGTGGCACGGTCGGGTGGTGGCCCGCATATTTGACGGTGAAATCGGTGGCCACTGTGCCGGGGTGCAGCAAGGCCAGAACGGCCTGTTTGTGACTGCGGGCCAATTCAATGGCGGCGGTGTGGACCAGCTGGTTCAACGCCGCCTTGGCCGTGCGGTAAGAATGCCAGCCCCCCAAACCGTTATCGCCGATAGACCCAACCCGCGCCGACAAAACGCCCACACGCGCAGGCAAATCGCGCGGCAAATGCTGTATAAGATGCTTAAGCACCAAAACCGGCCCTATGGCGTTGGTTTGAAACTGCGCCAACAGCCCTTCGGCGGTAACGGATCGCAAGGATTTTTCTGGCAGATGCGGACCGATTTCCAACGCACCCGTGGCAATGAAAACCGTATCGAACGGGCCTTGCAATTGGGCCATGCAGGCCGCGACGATTGCCTCATCTGTGATGTCCAGACCGTGCGTGCGGCGCGACAGGCGTGTGACCTGCTGGCCAGCGACCTCAAGCGCGTCAGCAATCGCGGCGCCAATTCCCCCCGAAGCCCCTACAATCAATGCTTTTGTCATCATTGCCCCTTTCGCGTTGCCAAACCACACAGCACAGCTAGGGCGCAGCGCAAGCCCGACCAGATGAAAACGCACGGCCTGCCCAATTTTGGGGTTTCCATTCACAAAAGCTTGGGTATAGTCGCCAGCATGGTACAGGAAACGATCATATCCACGACCTCTGTGGCGCATTGCGCCCTGATTTCCTGTGCGCTTCTCCTCCTTAGCCTTCGCTGAGCGTGCCTTCGGGTGCGACCGCTCAGAGATGACAAGCGCCCGAAACGCAAAGGCTAACGGAACTTTTTGAGAGATTTTCAAATGACTGATAAAAGCACGCAACCCCGTGTTCTGATTTTTGACACCACCCTGCGCGATGGCGAGCAAAGCCCTGGTGCAACGATGACACATGACGAAAAGCTGGAGATCGCTGCCAGTCTGGACGAAATGGGCGTCGATATTATCGAGGCCGGTTTTCCGATTGCCTCGGAAGGCGATTTCGCGGCGGTGTCGGAAATTGCACGGCTGGCAAAAACGGCGCAGATTTGCGGTTTGGCGCGGGCGAACTTCAAAGATATCGACCGCTGCTGGGAGGCCGTGAAACACGCCAAACGTCCGCGTATTCATACGTTTATCGGCACCTCGCCGCTGCACCGCGCTATTCCGAACCTGACCATGGACCAAATGGCCGAGCGTATCCACGAAACCGTGACCCACGCGCGCAACCTGTGCGACAACGTGCAATGGTCGCCGATGGATGCCACGCGGACCGAGCATGACTATCTGTGCCGCACCGTGGAAATTGCGATCAAGGCGGGGGCGACGACGATTAACATCCCCGACACCGTTGGCTATACCGCCCCGCGCGAAAGTGCCGCATTGATCCGCATGTTGCTGGAACGCGTGCCGGGGGCGGACAACATAATCTTTGCCACCCATTGCCACAATGATCTGGGCATGGCGACCGCCAACTCGCTGGCCGCGGTTGAGGCGGGCGCGCGACAAATTGAATGCACCATTAACGGCTTGGGCGAACGCGCGGGCAATACCGCGCTGGAAGAGGTTGTGATGGCGCTGAAGGTGCGCAATGATATCATGCCTTACCAAACCGACATCGACACCACCAAAATCATGGCGATCAGCCGCCGTGTGGCCACGGTTTCCGGCTTTGCCGTGCAGTTTAACAAAGCCATCGTTGGCAAGAACGCCTTTGCGCACGAATCCGGCATTCACCAAGACGGGATGCTGAAAAACCGCGAGACGTTTGAGGTGATGCGCCCCGAGGATGTCGGCCTGTCGGGTACGTCGCTGCCTTTGGGTAAACACTCGGGCCGCGCGGCGCTGCGGGCCAAGCTGAAAGATCTGGGCTATGATATGGCCGACAACCAGCTGAACGACGCCTTTGTGCGGTTCAAGGCGCTGGCCGATCGCAAGAAAGAAGTGTTCGACGACGACCTGATCGCATTGATCCATGACAGCGCCACGGCAGCGGCGCATGACACGTTGCAGGTGAAACGCTTGCGTGTGGTCTGTGGCACAGACGGCCCGCAAGAGGCCGAGCTTACGCTGTCGATTGAAGGCGTGGATCATTCGATTGATGCCACTGGTGACGGCCCTGTCGATGCGGCCTTTAATGCCGTGAAAATGCTCTACCCCCACAAGGCGCGGTTGCAGCTGTATCAGGTGCAAGCCGTGACCGAAGGCACAGATGCGCAGGCAACGGTTTCGGTGCGACTTGAGGAAGATGGCAACATTTCCACAGGCCAATCAGCCGATACCGATACGATTGTGGCATCGGTGCGGGCCTATGTGAACGCATTGAACCGACTGATCGTACGGCGCGAAAAGGCCGAAATGGGCTATGACACCAAAGGGATCAGTTACCGCGACCAATCCTGAGCACAATTTTTCGTGTTTTGTTAAAATTGCACAAATCAAACATTGGCGGCGTAAATTGCGCCGCCAATGGGTGTTTTAGCGGAGCTATTTGCAGTATTGCAACTTTATCGATTTTCCGGCCATGCGCTGATTGGGGCCAAGTGGCGGGAAGACGCGCATTGCGCTTTGCATGGCTCTTTCCCTTGTTAGCGTGGCTTCCTATAAGAAGGCGCCTGCCTCAGAACACTGAGTCGTGGGGTTTTTCGGTTTACTAAAAGGATTGCTTCAGCATGTGGTTTTTTTCGGGTCTGTTCTCGTCTGACATGGCGATCGACCTTGGCACGGCGAACACGCTTATCTATGTGCGCGGCAAAGGCATTGTGCTGAACGAGCCTTCGGTGGTGGCCTATCACGTTAAGGACGGCAAAAAGCAGGTTCTGGCCGTGGGTGAAGATGCCAAGCTGATGCTGGGGCGCACACCGGGCAGCATTGAGGCCATTCGCCCGATGCGCGACGGGGTGATCGCCGATTTTGACACAGCGGAAGAGATGATTAAACATTTCATCCGCAAAGTGCATAAGCGGACCACCTTTAGCAAACCAAAGATCATCGTTTGTGTGCCGCATGGTGCTACCCCCGTTGAAAAGCGGGCGATCCGGCAGTCGGTACTGTCGGCTGGCGCGCGACGTGCGGGCCTGATTGCCGAACCGATTGCAGCGGCGATTGGCGCAGGGATGCCGATCACCGATCCCACCGGCAACATGGTGGTTGATATCGGTGGTGGTACGACCGAAGTGGCGGTTTTGTCGCTGGGCGATATTGTGTACGCGCGCTCGGTTCGGGTGGGTGGTGACCGGATGGATGAGGCGATTGTCAGTTATCTGCGCCGCCATCAGAACCTGTTGATCGGCGAATCCACAGCCGAGCGGATTAAAACCAGCATCGGCACAGCGCGGATGCCAGACGATGGGCGCGGCGCCTCGATGACCATTCGCGGGCGTGACCTGCTGAACGGTGTGCCGAAAGAAACCGAAATCAATCAGGCGCAAGTGGCAGAGGCTTTGGCCGAACCGGTGCAGCAAATCTGCGATGCGGTGATGCAGGCGCTAGAAGCAACTCCGCCCGATTTGGCGGCGGATATTGTGGACCGTGGCGTAATGCTAACAGGTGGCGGCGCGTTGTTGGGCGATCTGGACTTGGCCCTGCGAGAGCAAACCGGCCTGTCGATCTCGGTCGCTAACGAATCTTTGAACTGCGTGGCCCTTGGCACTGGCAAGGCGCTGGAGTACGAAAAGCAACTTCGGCATGTCATTGATTATGAAAGCTAAGACCAAACGGAATACATAGCACTGGGCCACGCTGCGGCCCGCCCTTTGACGCGAGGCTGTGGTGGCAAAGAACCGCACATCACCCGATGAATACACCCGCCCCCTGCGCCGCATTTTGGTGGGGGTGCTGGTGTTTGCGCTGCTTGCATTGTTTTTGCTGTGGCGCATCGACAGCCCACGGGTTGAGAGGTTTCGCACCGCGCTGGTCGATACCTTTGTCCCAAGTTTTGAATGGGCTTTGGTACCGGTGACCAAAAGCGTTGATATGTTCAACAGCTTTCAATCCTACGCAAACCTCTATGATCAGAACCAAGAACTGCGGCGCGAGTTGCAGCAGATGAAGGCCTGGAAAGAAGCGGCGTTGCAGCTAGAGCAAAAGAACGCGCGGCTGATGGACCTGAACCAAGTGCGGCTAGACCCCAAGCTGACCCATGTGACCGGCGTTGTGATGGCCGACAGCGGCAGCCCGTTTAGGCAATCGGTTTTGCTGAATGTGGGCGCGCGCGATGGCATTCAGGATGGCTGGGCCACAATGGATGGCATCGGGCTGGTTGGGCGTATTTCGGGCGTGGGCCAACGCACCGCACGGGTGATTTTGCTGACCGACAGCAACAGCCGCATTCCGGTGACGGTGCAGCCTTCGGGTCAGCGCGGCTTGCTGTCGGGCGATAATACCGCCCGCCCGCCGCTGGACTTTGTCGAAAAGCCAGACCTTGTGCGCCCCGGCGATCAGGTTGTGACCTCGGGCGATGGCGGGGTGTTTCCGGCGGGGCTGTTGGTCGGAACTGCGGTCCAAGGCACGGACCGCCGCCTGCGCGTGACCTTGTCCGCCGACTATGAACGGCTGGAATTTTTGCGCGTGTTGCGCAGCCACGCACAAGAGCCGATTACCGATGCAGGCAGCCTAATTGCCCTGCCCGCATCACAAGCGCCATCGGTGCAAACCGAAGCACCCACGCCGGTGGGGCAGTAATGTTATCCGGGGCTCGACACAGCGTTTGGCTGTACCGCGCAGGCTTTGTCGCGATTGCGCTGGTGCTGCTGTTTTTGCGCCTGCTGCCCTTGGGCAGCATTGCGGGCGATTGGCCACGGCCCGATTTCTTGCTGTGCCTGATGCTGGCATGGGTGACACAGCGCCCAGACCAATTGCCAACTTGGTTAATCGCGCTGGTCGTCTTGGTCGAAGATATGGTTTTGATGCGGCCACCGGGGCTTTGGGCAGCGATTGTCGTGTTGGCGACCGAGTTTTTGCGGGCACGTTCGGCGCTAACACGGGAGCTGGGGTTTGTTACTGAATGGTTGCTGATCTCGGGCGTGATGGTTGCAATGCTTTTGGCTTACCGCCTTGCCTTTGCCATAGCGTTTTTGGCCCAACCGGGGTTTGGCTTTGCTTTTGCCCAGACAATCGGGTCTGTTTTAATGTACCCTGCGGTTGTTTGGGGGATGCGCGTTGTGTTGCGTTTGCGCAAACCCGGCGCCGGAGAAGTTGACGCGAAAGGGAGACGGATATGAGACGTTCAGCCCGCGACACCGACGAAAGTGCCGCCAAAGTCACCCGGCGCGGGTTGTTTTTGGGCGGATCAATGGCGGCTGTCATTGCCGTTTTGGGCGCGCGGATGCGCCATATGCAGGTTGACCAAGCCGAAGAATTTCGCCTGCTGGCCGAGGATAACCGCATTTCCATCCGGCTGATCCCGCCTGCGCGCGGGTTGATCCACGATCGCAACGGCAAGATTTTGGCGGGGAATGAGCAGAACTATCGCGTGGTCATCAGCCGCGATGATGCGGGCAATGTCGAAGATGTTTTGAACCGGTTGTCGGGGATTTTGCCAATCTCGGCTGAGGATTTCGAGCGCGCCTTGAAAGAGGCGCGCAAGCGCAGCCCCTTGCCGATTATCGTGTCGGATCGCCTGAACTGGGATGATGTGTCCAAGGTAGCGATCAACGCCCCTGCCCTGCCCGGCGTGTCGCCCGAGGTGGGCCTTAGCCGTATTTACCCGCGCGATTTCGATTTTGCGCATATCATCGGCTATGTTGGCCCCGTAAGTGACCGCGATTTGGCCCGACTGGATGAGCCCGACCCGCTGCTGCAGACACCCAAGTTTCAGATCGGCAAGATCGGGGTGGAAACCTGGATGGAAGACGATTTGCGCGGCAAGGCTGGCAACCGCCGTGTCGAGGTGAATGCCGTTGGCCGCGTGATGCGCGAATTGGGGCGCCAAGAAGGTGTGGCCGGCGCCGATATTCGCCTGACGATTGACGCCGATGTGCAGAACTTTGTGCAGGCGCGGCTTGGAGACGAGTCGGCAGCGGCCGTGGTTATGGATGTGCAAAACGGGGACATTCTCGCGATTGCCTCGGCACCATCCTTTGACCCGAACCTGTTTGTGCGCGGAATCTCGCATACCGATTACAACCTGTTGACCGAAAACGACCACCGCCCCTTGGCAAATAAATCGGTGGCAGGGGCCTACCCCCCCGGCTCAACCTTTAAGATGGTAACGGCGCTGGCGGCGCTGGAGGCCGGGTCGATCACGACCGCGACCTCAGTGAATTGCCCCGGCCATTATGATGTTGGCGGGCGCAAGTTTCACTGCTGGCGGCGCGGTGGGCATGGCAAGGTAAGCCTTGACCGCGCCTTGGCCGAAAGCTGCGATGTGTTTTTCTATGACATCGCGATGCGGGTCGGCATCGACAAAATCGCCGAGATGGGCCGCAAACTTGGTCTGGGCGAGCGGCATGATATCCCGATGTCGGCGATTACCGATGGTTTGATGCCGGATAAGGCGTGGAAGCAAGAGCGGTATAAGCGCGAATGGGTGATTGGCGATACCGTGAACGCCTCGATTGGGCAGGGCTTTGTTTTGGCCTCGCCTTTGCAACTGGCGGTCATGACGGCGCGGATTGCCAGCGGGCGGGCGGTGTCGCCGCGGCTTATTCACAGCATCAGCGGTGTCGCACAGCCCGAAGACCCCGGCGCAAGTCTTGGGTTGGATGCCAGTATGCTGAACGCCGTGCGGCAAGGCATGTATGCGGTCAGCAACAGCCAGCGCGGCACAGGCTATTCCGCCCGCATCGAAGACAAAGCACTGCGGATGGCGGGCAAGTCGGGCACCAGTCAGGTGCGCAACATCAGCACCGCCGAACGCGCCAGCGGCGTTATCAGCAACAATAACCTGCCGTGGATCCGGCGTGACCATGCGCTGTTCGTCGGCTTTGCGCCGTTTGATGCGCCACGCTATGCGGCGGCGGTGGTGGTGGAACACGGCGGCGGCGGCTCTACCGTCGCAGGGCCAATTGTGCGCGACGCATTGCTGCGCGCGATGAGCGATGGGTTGCCGCCACTGTCGGCCTACCCCGCGTCCCAGCGCAACCGGATCGACACCCAGCAACGCGGCTTGGTTTTGCGTGATGCCGATGGCAATCTACCCGAAAGCACCCGCGCATGAGCTTTTTAGAATACCGGCTCAAGACGGTTCCCACGGGCGCTGCTAAAATCCTGTATGTGAACTGGGCCTTGGTCATCTTGCTGACTGCAATCGCATCGGTCGGGTTCTTGATGCTGTATTCGGTGGCTGGCGGCCGCATGGAAGTGTGGGCCGAGCCACAGATCAAACGGTTTGTCGCAGGCGTAGGCGTGATGCTGATGGTCGGCTTTGTGCCGATCTGGTTTTGGCGCAACATGGCGGCCCTTGCCTATGCCGGCTCTTTGATGCTGCTGATCGCGGTCGAGCTGTTCGGCTCGGTCGGGATGGGGGCACAGCGCTGGATTGAGCTGGGACCCTTGCGGTTACAACCGTCCGAGCTGTCGAAAATCACCTTGGTTATGCTGCTGGCAGCCTATTACGACTGGTTGGATATCCGTAAAACCTCGCGTCCGATTTGGGTGTTGATTCCGGTGATCCTGATTTTGGTTCCTACAGCGCTGGTATTGGTGCAGCCCGACCTTGGCACTGCATTGTTGCTGATGATGGGCGGCGCGGTGGTGATGTTTTGTGCGGGCGTCAGTTGGTATTATTTTGGCGCTGTTGCGGCGATACTGGGGGGGGCGGTTGCAGCGGTATTCACCTCGCGCGGCACCGACTGGCAGCTGTTGAAAGATTACCAATACCGCCGGATTGATACCTTCCTGGACCCGTCAAGCGACCCTTTGGGCGCAGGCTATCACATCTCGCAAGCCAAAATCGCGCTTGGGTCGGGCGGCTGGGCCGGGCGCGGGTTTATGCAAGGCACGCAAAGCCGGCTGAACTTTCTGCCGGAAAAGCACACCGACTTTATCTTTACGACCTTGGCCGAGGAATTCGGCTTCATCGGTGCATTTTCCTTGCTGGTGCTATACGCCCTCGTGTTGGCCTTTTGCATCTCCAGTGCCATTCAGAACAAAGACCGCTTCGCCAGCCTTGTCACACTCGGCATTGCTGCCACGTTCTTTTTCTATTTTGCGATCAATATGTTGATGGTGATGGGGCTTGCCCCTGTTGTCGGCGTGCCACTGCCATTGGTCTCATATGGCGGGTCGTCGATGCTGGTGCTGCTTGCCGCCTTTGGCTTGGTGCAAAGCGCGCATATCCATCGCCCTCGCTAACCAAAAGCAGCACGGGTTGCGCCTGTCGGGTTTAGGTATTTGGACCAAGATGAAGCACAAGCGGTTCTATTTCATCTTGGCCTAAATACCTATACTATGATCGGGCTGGGAACAGGCCAAGGAAGTGCGCGATGATCAATATCTACTTTGCCGCCGGTCAGGCCCTTTGGCCAAAATATCAAGACCCCCTGCGCGCGGCGCTGCAAGATGCAGGCATTCAGGCCAGCCTGAGTGCGGAGTGTGCAGATCCCAGCCAAATTGATTACATCGTCTTTGCACCGGGTGGTGAGGTGCAGGATTTCACCCCCTTCACCCGCTGCAAGGCGGTTTTAAACCTCTGGGCCGGGGTTGAACGGATTGTCGGCAACCCAACCCTGACCCAGCCTTTGTGCCGGATGGTCGACCCCGCCATGACAGCAGGGATGGTCGAGTGGGTTGTGGGGCACAGCTTACGGCACCATTTGGGCATGGACCGCCACATCATCAACCCAAGCCATATTTGGGACCCGACCTGCCCGCCTATCGCCGCCGAGCGCGCGATGACGGTGCTGGGTTTGGGCGCTTTGGGTCAGGCCTGTGCAGCGGCGTTGCAAGGCATCGGGTTTAAGGTGCGTGGGTGGAGCCGGACGACCAAAGCGGTTGCGGGGCTGGAAACATTTCATGGCCCCCAAGGTTTGCAAACCGCGCTGACGGGGGCCGAGATTGTGGTTCTGTTGCTGCCCAAAACGACCGAGACAGAAAATATTCTGAATGCCGAGAGCTTGGCCTGGCCCGCACGCGGCGCCGTAATACTGAACCCCGGGCGCGGGCATTTGATTGACGATTTCGCCCTTTTGGCAGCCCTTGATTCTGGCGCGATTGGCCATGCGACTTTGGACGTGTTTCGCGTTGAGCCTTTGCCCGCAGACCATGCGTTTTGGGCCCACCCCCGCGTAACAGTCACCCCACATGTCGCCGCTGAAACCCGCCCCACATCGGCCGCGCGAGTGGTGGTTGAAAACATCAAACGCGGTGAGTCTGGCCTGTCTTTTGTGCATTTGGTCGACCGCACCCGCGGTTATTGATTGAATTTCGACGATTGCTCACATTGGGGCTAGCGTTGCTGTTAGCGGCGCGTTAGCTTTTTGACCAACTGGTTAGGTAATGCCCAACGGGCGCGGGCTGGGCTTGCCGCCTAACTTTTAGATTTGGACCAATTGGGGATGCGACATGCCGGGAAATTTGACCTTAGATGCGTTAAAAACTGCTGCCACAAAGGGTGAGATTGACACCGTTTTGGTCGCGGCCGTCGATATGCAGGGCCGTTTGGTCGGCAAACGCTTTCATGTGCAAAATTTTCTGGATAGCGCGTGGCAGGAAACCCATTGCTGCAACTATCTGATCGCCACTGATATCGAAATGAATACGGTTCAGGGCTATAAATCAACCTCATGGCAGGCGGGCTATGGCGACTATGTGATGAAGGCCGATATGGCCACGTTGCGGGTCGTGCCATGGCTTGAGGGCACGGCGCTGGTGCTGTGCGATTTGCTGGACCACCACAGCCACAAACCTGTGCCGCATTCTCCGCGTGCCGTGTTGCAGCGACAGATCGCGCGAGCCAAGGCCTTGCGCTTTGACGCGATGATGGCGACCGAGTTGGAGTTTTATCTGTTTGAAAACTCGTACAATTCCTTGCGCGATGGGTTTCAGAAAACGGGGCAAATCCGCGATTTGCAGCCAATCTCGCCGCATAATGAAGATTACCAGCTGTTCCAAACCACCAAGGAAGAGGCCGTGATGCGGGCCTTGCGCAACGGGCTTTATGCTGCGGGCATCCCTGTGGAATGTTCCAAGGGCGAGGCCGACGCAGGCCAAGAAGAGATCAACATCCGCTATTCCGACGCGCTGGATACAGCCGACAACCATGTGATCACCAAGCAGGCCACCAAAGAAATCGCGTGGGCCAAAGGCCATTCGGTGACGTTCATGGCGAAATATGACCATAATCGCGCGGGATCTTCCAGCCATGTGCATCAGTCGTTTTGGACAGATGGCAAACCGGCGTTTCAGGACAGTTCCGATGAACATGGCATGTCGACAGTAATGAAGCATTTTCTGGCCGGCCAGCTGGAACATATCGGCGATATCACCGCGTTCCTCGCGCCCTACGTGAACAGCTACAAGCGCTTTACCGTGGGCATGTTCGCACCGACCAAAGCCGTGTGGAGCCGCGACAACCGCACCGCCGGTTTCCGCGTTTGCGGCGAAGGCACTAAGGCCGTGCGCGTCGAATGCCGGATTGGTGGCGCCGATTTGAACCCCTATATGGCGATGGCCGCACTCTTGGCGGCGGGGCTGGACGGGATTGAGCGCAAGCTGCCGCTGGAACCCGAACTGACCGGCGACATGTACCAAGCCGCCAATGCCCGTAGCCTGCCCGCCACCTTGGATGAGGCCGCTGGCCGGATGCACAAATCAACCATGCTGCGCGCGGCTTTTGGCGACGATGTGATCAACCATTACCACCACGCCGCGATGTGGGAAGTGGCCGAGCATAACCGCGTTGTTACCGATTTTGAGCTGTCTCGCTTGATGGAACGTGCCTGACCGTTTCGGCATTGCCAAAGCCTGCCGCACGGCGCAGAAATCAGACCAAATGGCCCCAAAGGCCGACCTGTTTATGAGGATAAGATGACCAAAGATATTTCCCTTATTTCGCCCGTGGATGGCAGCACCTACGCCACCCGCACGCCCCTGACCCAAGAGGCGGCGGTGGCCGCTGCGGCCCGTGCCCGCCATGCGCAAAAAGCTTGGGCCGCGCGGCCGCTGGCCGAACGTGTGGCCTTGGTTAAGGCAGGTGTCGCCGAGCTGGATAAGGTAAAGGACACATTGGTCGAAGAACTGGCGTGGCAAATGGGCCGCCCCACCCGCTATGGCGGTGAGTTTGGCGGCGTGCATGACCGCACGAACTATATGTCTGATATCGCCGAGAAAACCTTGGCCCCTGAAGTGATTGAGGACAGCGCCACGTTCAAACGGATGCTGGCGCGTGAGGCGGTGGGCGTGGTGTTTATCGTCGCCCCGTGGAACTATCCTTATCTGACCACGATCAACACTTTGGCCCCTGCCCTGATCGCGGGCAACACAGTTGTGCTGAAACACGCCAGCCAAACACTGTTGGTGGGCGAACGTCTGGCTGAGGCATTCCATGCCGCAGGCGTGCCGGAAGATGTGTTCCAAAACGCAGTACTAGACCATGCGACGACCGAACATCTCATCGCGACCCGCGCGTTTAACTTCGTAAACTTCACCGGCTCGGTCGGGGGTGGTGTGGCGATGGAAAAGGCTGCGGCAGGCACGTTTACCGGCCTCGGGCTGGAACTGGGCGGCAAAGACCCCGGCTATGTGCGCGCCGATGCCGATCTGGATGCGGCGGTTGATAGTCTGATGGATGGCGCGATGTTCAACGCAGGCCAGTGCTGCTGCGGGATTGAACGGATTTACGTGCATGAAAGCCTCTATGATGCGTTTATCGAAAAATCGGTGGCTTGGGTTAAGGGCCTGACGCTGGGCAACCCGTTCGACGCAGCCAGCACGATCGGGCCGATGGCCAATAAACGCTTTGCCGCTGTGGTTCGCGACCAAGTGGCCGAGGCTGTGGCCGCAGGCGCCACGCCATTGATCGACCCCACCCTGTTTCCGGCCGATGATGGCGGGGCCTATTTGGCGCCGCAGATCCTTGTGAATGTCGATCACTCGATGCGGGTGATGACCGAGGAAAGCTTTGGCCCCGTTGTTGGAATTATGAAAGTTTCCGGCGATGAAGAGGCGATAAGCCTTATGAATGACAGCCCCTACGGCCTGACATGTTCGATTTGGACAAGTGATGCCGAGGCCGCCGCCGAAATCGGCGCGCAGATTGAAACCGGCACCGTGTTCATGAACCGCTGCGATTACCTAGACCCCGCGCTCTGCTGGACCGGTTGCAAAGACACCGGCCGTGGCGGCTCTCTCTCTTACCTCGGGTTCTATTCCGTAACCCGCCCGAAATCTTACCATCTGAAAAAGGTGACGAAATGAGCCACTCTGTCCCCAATCGTAACTGGTCCTACCCGACTGCCATCAAATTCGGCGTAGGCCGCATTGCCGAACTGGCCGATCAATGCAAAGCTGTTGGCATCAAAAAGCCGCTGCTGGTGACCGACCGCGCGCTGGCAAGCCTGCCGATTACGGCACAAGCACTGGATATTCTGGACGCAGGCGGCCTTGGCCGCGCGGTGTTTTCCGATGTCGATGCCAACCCGAATGAGGCGAACCTCGCCGCAGGGATCGCTGCATTCAAGGCCGCTGGCCATGACGGCATCATCGGCTTTGGTGGCGGTTCGGCACTGGATTTGGGCAAGATGATTGCCCTGATGGCCGACCAGCGCGACAGCCTGCAAGTGTGGGATATGGAGGATGTTGGCGATTGGTGGACCCGCGCCGATGCCAGCAAAATCTACCCAACGATTGCCGTGCCAACGACTGCGGGAACCGGCTCCGAAGTGGGTGCGGCGAGCGTGCTGACCAACTCGGCCACGCATAAGAAAAAGATCATCTGGCACCCCGGCCTGATGGCGAAAGTGGTGATTTGTGACCCCGCCCTGACCGTGGGTATGCCGAAATTCATCACCGCAGGCACCGGCATGGACGCGCTCGCGCATTGCCTAGAGGCCTATTGCAGCCCGCATTACCACCCGATGGGTCAAGGGATTGCGCTGGAAGGTATGCGCTTGGTTTTTGAAAACCTGCCACTGGTTTACGCCGATCCGAACAACTTGGATGCCCGCGCGCATATGATGTCGGCGGCGGCAATGGGGGCCGTCGCGTTCCAAAAGGGCTTGGGCGCAATTCACAGCCTCAGCCACCCTGTTGGCGCCGTTTATGGCACACATCACGGTACCACAAACGCGGTTGTCATGCCGATGGTCCTTGAATTTAACCGCCACGCGATCGAGGATAAAATCGAAGCTGCCGCGCGGTATTTGGGCATTAAAGGCGGGTTTGACGGCTTCCTCGCCGCCGTGATGGGCTTGCGCGAAAGCCTGAGCATCCCTGAAAACCTGTCGGCGATGGGGGTCGAGGCTGCACGGCTGGACGAGCTGACCGAAATGGCGTTGGAAGACCCGTCTTGTGGTGGCAACCCCGTTGAAATGACGCGCGAAAATACCCGCGCGTTGTTTGACGCCTGCATATAAGGCGTGGCTGTGTCAGGGGCAGAAATTGCGGTAATTGGCGCAGGGGTGATCGGGCTGGCGATTGCCCATCGCCTCGCGCTAGACGGGCGCGAGGTGGTAGTTATCGACCCTGCCCCGCCCGGCTCGGGTGCGTCTTATGGCAACGCGGGCACGATTGCCGATTACGCGATTCAGCCCGTGGGCACGCCAGATGTGCTGCGCAACCTGCCGTCTTTACTGTTTGACCGCAACTCTCCGCTGTCTATTCGCCACGCGGCGCTGCCGACTTTGGCGCCGTGGCTGCTGCGGTTTGCGCGCCAATCCTTGCCCGGTGCCGCGCGGCGCAACGCGGTGGCGATTGCCGACCTTATGGCCGGGGCATTGCCCGGTTGGGACGCGCTGGCCAGCGAGATTGGTGGCGAGGATTTGATGCGCCGGCAGGGCTGCATGTATCTGTTTGAAACGCAGGCCGGCTTTCGCGGCGCGCAAAACGACCTTGCTTTTCGGCGCAGTCTGGGCGTGTCGGTTGAGATGCTGAACGGTGACGAACTGGCCGCGATGGAGCCAGGGCTGCCACCCGTTGAGGGTGGGGCTGCGTATTTCCCGAGGGCCGTGTTTTTCACCGATCCGGGGGCAATGGTTGGCAGGCTAGAAGCCGCTGCGCGTGCGGCGGGCGTGCAATTTGTGACAGCGCGGGTTGATGGGTTAACTCGCAGTGCTGGCCAAGTGCAGCTAACGGGCGTGGGCCTCGATTTGCAGGCAAAGCGCGTGGTGATAGCGGCAGGTGCGCATTCCAAGGCGCTTGCACGGGCGGCGGGCGACCGCGTGCCGCTGGAAACCGAGCGCGGCTATCATGTCGAGTGGGATATGGAGGTTCCGCGCCTGTCGCGCCCCTGTTGCCCCACATCGCGCGGCTTTTATTTTTGCCCGATGCAAGGGCGTTTGCGGGTGGCGGGCACGGTCGAGCTGGGCGGTGTCACAGCTCCAGCCTCGGCGCACCGCATTGCCAAGCTGGTTGAGGGCGCGCGGGCATTCTTTCCCGACCTCGGGCCGCCAGATCGTAAGTGGTTGGGCTTTCGCCCCTCAATGCCCGACAGCTTGCCCGTGATCGGGCCAAGCCGCGGCGGGGATGATGTGCTCCATGCTTACGGCCACGGCCATGTGGGCCTGACGATGGCCCCCGTGACGGCGCAGATGGTCGCCGATTTGGTGGCAGGGCGCACGCCAGATGCGGCGATTACGCCTTGCTTGCCGTCACGGTTTTAGCCGCTTCATAGCAAGGCAAAACATCGCCCGTCGCAGGCGTTGCCATATACACCGCGCGGGCGATAGCGCGTGACAGGCACAGGGCTGCGGCATGGCCAATTTGCGCCAGTTGCGCATCCGTTGCGGGCGGGCCATTTCCGGTCGATAGGGCAAAGACCAAATCGCCATCATTCGGCGTATGCGCAGGCACAACCGCGCGGGCAATCCCGTCATGTGCGGCGACCGACAGGCGGTGGCACTGCGCTTTGGTCAGCGTTGCATCTGTGGCGACGATGGCAATGGTCGTATTGGCCCGCGCGCCCAGCATTGCCGCAATTTTATCCGATACAAGCGGGCCGCACAGCCCTGCCGCAGGATCGGGGCCAAGCCCGCCAAACTCGCTATTCAGTTCAAACGGGGCCGCCCAAAAATGCCGCCCACCGGTGGTGGTGACATGCCCAACAGGGTTGGCCGCAACCAGCGCGCCCACAGTGATCCCATCCGTCAGCACCAGTGATGCCGAGCCAAGCCCGCCTTTGTGCATCGCCGTCAGTGCCCCAGTGCCAGCCCCGACCGAGCCCAGATCAAAGCTCGCGCCCGCCGCATCCAAGGCGCGGCGGCCAAGCGCGGCATAGGGATTTTCTACCCAATCCTTTTCGCCGCCATTCAGCAGATCAAACAAAATTGCGCCCGGAACCAAAGGGATAAGCGCCGCACCAATCCGCAGCCCCCGCCCCGCCGCGCGCAGGCCCGAGGTGACGCCCGAACAGGCATCAAGGCCAAAGCTCGATCCGCCCGACAGCACCAACGCATCGACTTGCGCCACCGTTTTATCGGGGGCCAAAAGATCGGTTTCACGCGTACCCGGCGCGCCGCCCATGACATGCACGCTGGCGGTAAACGGCGCATCGCCCAGCAGCACCGTCGTGCCAGACTTCAGGTCTGCGTCCTGCGCATTGCCAACCTTTAGCCCCGCAACATCGGTGATCAGGTTGCGCGGGCCGGTTTTATATACAGCGACCACCGTCAACCTCCATCGCGACACCGGTGATCATCGACGCCTCATCCGAGCAGAAAAAACAGGCCGCATTGCCCATATCTTCGGGCGTGGAAAACCGGCCCAAGGGGATCGTGGACAAGAATTTGGCGCGGATTTCGGGGGTATCTTGGCCCATAAAAGACTTCAGCAGCGGGGTCTCGCCCGCCACCGGATTCAGCGCGTTGACGCGAATCCCGAAAGGGGCAAGTTCAACTGCCAACGAGCGGGTTGCGGTGATAACCCAACCCTTGGACGCGTTATACCAGCTTAGATTTGGCCGCGGCGACACGCCTGCGGTGGATGCGATGTTCAGGATATTGCCCGATTTTCGCGCCTTGAACGCCGGCACAAAGACTTGGGTTATCAAATAGATCGCCTTCATATTGATCGCGAGGATGCGGTCAAAATCGGCGTCCGAGATGGTTTCGGCCGGGGCGGGCAGATGGGTGACGCCTGCGTTGTTGACGACGATATCGACGGGGCCGATAGACTCGGCCCTCTCAAACAATGCGGTGACCTGATCGCGCTTGGAAATATCGCAGGCAAAGGCCGTGCCGCCAATCTTCAGCGCGACCTCTGTGGCAGAGGCCGCATTGATATCGGCGACAATCACATGCGCGCCCTCGGCTGCGAATTTGGCGGCGATGCCAGCGCCAAAGCCTTGGCCTGCACCGGTGACGACTGCGATTTTGTTTTTCAATCTCATGTGCTTATCCATGCCAAGTTGCTACTGTTTTCAGGGTTGAAAAGCCATAAAGCGCCTCAAACCCCTTTTCGCGGCCGTGGCCGGATTTTCCGGTGCCGCCAAAGGGCAGCTCCACCCCGCCGCCTGCGCCGTAATTATTGATGAAAACCTGCCCCGCATGCAGCGCCTTTGACAGCCGCATTTGGCGCGCGCCGTCGCGCGTCCACACAGCGGCGACAAGGCCAAATTCGGTGCCATTGGCAATCGCCACGGCGTCCTCTTCGGTATCAAAGGGGATAAGAACCTGCACGGGGCCAAAGATTTCTTGCTGCGCCAAGGGGTGATTTGGCGGCACGTTGTCGAACAGCGTCGGCGCGATGTAATGGCCCGCGCTGGGGGCATTTTCCACGATTTTGCCCTGCGCGGCGATGGATAGGTCACGGCCTTGATCCAAAAACCCAGCCACGATTTGCTTTTGCCGCGCCGAGATGAGTGGGCCGACCGATGGGTCAGTCAGCGCGGGGCCAACCGTTAGCGCAGTATAGGCGGCGGCCATACGGTCGCGCACTTTGGCATAAACCCCGCGCTGGACGAGGATGCGCGATGAGGCCGAGCAGGTTTGGCCCGCGTTCTGAATCCCTGCGTTCACCAAAAACGGCAAAGCGCGGTCAAGATCGGCATCGTCAAACACGATTTGCGGCGATTTCCCGCCAAGTTCCAGCGTAACCGGCACCACGTTTTGCGCCGCTGCGGTTTGGATCAACGTCCCCACCCCGACCGAGCCGGTAAAAGACAGATGGTTAACACCGGGATGCGCGGACAGTGCGGCCCCAGCCTCGGCCCCCAAACCGGTGACCACGTTCAATGCGCCCGCAGGCAGGCCCGCCTCCTGCGCCAAGGCGGCAAAGGCCAGCGCCGTCAGGCAGGCTTCCTCAGCCGGTTTTAGCACACAGGCATTGCCCATCGCCAAGGCCGCACCGACCGAACGGCCAATGATCTGCATCGGGTAATTCCACGGGATGATATGGCCGGTCACGCCATGCGGCTCGCGCAGGGTATAAACGGTGTAGCCCTGCAAATAGGGGATCGTCTCGCCCATGATTTTATCGGCAGCGCCGCCGTAGAACTCCATATAGCGCGCAAGGGCCACGGCGTCGGCACGGGCTTGGGTGATCGGCTTGCCGACATCACGCGCCTCAAGCTGCGCAAGGTCTTCGGTGCGGGTCAAGATAAGCTGACCAAGGCGGGAGAGGATGCGGCCACGCTCGGTTGCCGTCATTTGGCCCCACGGGCCGGTCAGGGCGGTTTTGGCGGCAGTGACGGCGGCATCAACATCGGCGGCGGTGCCGCGCGCGATGCTGGTGATGTCCGTGCCATCGGACGGGTTTGTCAGCGTCAGAGTGCTGGCAGCCGAGGTCCATTCCCCTGCGATCAGGTGGCTGGCGGATGGGATTGCAAAGCCGCTAAGAGGCATGGGACAGGCTCCTATCAGGAAAATCGGGCAGCTTTGGCGAGGCGGCCAAAAGCGTTTGGGTATAGGGGTGCTTGGGCGCGTCAAACACCTGCGCAGTGGGGCCTTGTTCGACAATCTGGCCCGCCTGCATCACCATCACACGGTCGGTGATGCTGCGTACAACGGCCAGATCATGGCTGATGAACAGATAGGCAAGCGGGCGTTTACGGCAAAGATCGGCCAAGAGATCAAGCACTTGCGCGCGGACAGACACATCCAGCGCCGAGACCGCCTCATCAAACACAATCAGCGCGGGGTCGTTGATCAGGGCGCGGGCGATGGCGATGCGTTGGCGCTGACCACCCGAAAACTGGTGGATGTATTTATCGGCATCTGCGGGCGACAGGCCAACATCGGTTAAAGCCGATGCGATTTTGGCCGCCCGCGCGGCACCTTGCGGCGGGGTATCCAGCAGGTGAAACGGCTCGGTGATCAGGCGCTCGACGCGGTGGCGGGGGTTAAAGCTGCCATAGGGATCTTGGAACACCACCTGCATTTGGCGGCGCACGGCCAGATTGGCATGGCGATCGGTCCAAACAGGCGCACCATCCAGCGTGATCTGCCCCGCCTGCACCGGTTCCAGCCCCAAAATCGCGCGCGTCAGAGTGGATTTGCCGCAACCGGATTCGCCCACCAACCCCAGCCGTTCGCCGTGGTTCAGGGTAAAGGACACATCGCGCACCGCCACGGTTTGGGAGCGCGGGCCAAACAGGCTGCGGCGCGGTTGGGCATAGCTGCGCGTGACGTTTTCCACCTTTAGCAGCGGCGCAGGTGCAGGCGGCGCAGGCAAGTTGACCTGATGCTTGGAGGCCGCGAACAGCGCACGGGTATAGGGGTGGATTTGGTCGCGCAGCACGGTCAGGGTGGGGCCGGATTCGACCACCCGCCCCTGTTGCATGACCACGATTTTATCGGCGACATCGGCAACCACGGCAAGATCGTGGCTGATCATCAACAGACCCATGCCGAACTCTTGGGCAAGACCCTTTAACAGATCAAGGATATGCGCTTGGGTGGTGACATCCAGCGCGGTTGTCGGCTCATCCGCGATCAGCAATTTCGGGCGCAGGGCGATGGCCATGGCGATGACAACGCGCTGCCGCTGGCCACCCGACAGTTGATGCGGATAGCGGTTCAGGGGAAAACGATCTGGCGGCAGGCCAACACGTTCCAGCATAGCGGCGGCGCGGCGCAGGGCCTCATCCTTGGGTACAGAATGATGGATGCGGATCGTCTCGGCGACTTGGGTGCCGATAGGTTGCACGGGGTTCAGCGCGGTCATCGGCTCTTGAAACACCATGCCGATTTGGTTGCCCCGTATCGCGCAAAGCGCAGGTTCTGGCGTGGATAGAATATCCGTTCCATCCAGAAAAATCCGGCCGGTGGTGGTGGTTTTATCGGGGCACAGGCCCATCGTGGCCATCGCCGTCATTGATTTGCCAGACCCGCTTTCGCCGGTAATTGCGACAATTTCGCCTGCGTTTACGGTTAAGGAGACATCATGCAAAATCGGATAGGTGCCAATCCGCAGGCTTAGGTTTTCGATAGACAGCAACGTCATGTGCGCACCACGCGGACACGCGGGTCCAGCAAATCGCGCAACCCATCCCCCAGCAGGTTTAACCCCAACACCATGAAAACAATGACCAACCCCGGCACCAGCGCCACATGCGGAGCAATCGAGGCCAGCGTTTGCGCATCGGCGAGCATCCGCCCCCAGCTGGCGGTGGGGGGCTGCGCGCCAAGCCCGATATAGGACAGCGCCGCCTCGGCCAAAATACCCAGCGAGAATTGAATGGTGCCCTGCACGATCATCAGGTTGCCGATATTGGGCAGGATATGTTCCACCGAAATGCGCGCCGAGGATTTACCGGAAACCCGTGCGGCCAAGATGAAATCACGCGACCAGAGCGACAGCGCCCCTGCCCGCGCCAGCCGTGCAAACACCGGAATGTTAAAGATACCAATAGCGATGATCGCGTTCGCTGCACTCGGGCCGAAAACCGCGGTGATCAGAATGGCAATCACAAGGCTGGGAAAGGCAAATACCAGATCGTTGCCGCGCATAATCACCTCATCCAGCAGCGACCCGTGGCGGGCGGCGGCAAACAAGCCCAGCGGAATACCGAGGCCCATGCCGATACCCACCGCCAAAAACGCCACGGCGATGGATGTACGCGCACCCATCATCACCATCGACAGGATATCGCGCCCCAGCTGGTCGGTGCCCATCCAATGCGCAAGGTTCGGGCCTTGCAGCTTGGCCGGAATATCCAGCAGCGTGATGTCATAGGGCGTCCAGACAAAGGAAAGTGCTGCGGCGGCCAGAAAAACCAGCGTTAAAACCGTCCCGATAATCAGGCTGCGAGAGTATTTCATCGCGCGGTCCGCAAGCGGGGGTCGACGGCGCCGTAAGCCAGATCAACGACGAAATTTACCATGATAACAAGGAACACCAACAGCATTACCACGCTTTCCACCACCACCAGATCGCGGGCGGAAATGGCCTGAAAGATCATGCGGCCCAGACCGGGAAGAAAGAAGACTTGCTCAATCACAATCCCACCCGCCAACAGAAATGAAAACTGCAAACCGATGATGGTCAGCACCGGAATAAGCGCATTGCGCAGGGCGTGGCGCCACAGCGCTTGGCGGCGGCTCAGGCCTTTGGCGCGGGCAGTGCGGATGAAATCTTCGCCTAGCATATCGAGTAGCGACGAGCGCATGACGCGGGTCAAGATCGCCGCTTGTGGCAAGGCCAGCGCGATGGCAGGCAGCGTGAGCGATTTCAGGCCCGCCAACAGCCCCTTATCCCACCCCGCAAAGCCACCTGCAGGAAACCAGCGCAGCTTGATCGCAAAGATCATCACAAGGATCATCGCGAACCAAAAGTTGGGAATCGCAACGCCCAGCTGCGTGGTGCCCATGACGCCCAGATCGCCCACGCGCCCGCGCCTGCTGGCGGCAAATACCCCCGCCGGAAAGGCGATCAGCACCGAAAGCGTCAGCGCGTAAAGCGCCAGTGGAAGCGACACCCAAACACGGTCGGCGATCATCGCGGAAATCGGGGTGCGGTAGGTGTAGGAAATGCCGAAATCGCCCTGCAACATACCCGCTACCCAACTGAGGTAACGCTCTTGCACCGGCGCATCTAATCCCAGCTCGACCCGCAGCGCCAGCAATGTATCAGGGCGCGCATTGATGCCCAGCATATAGGCAGCGGGGTCGCCGGGAACGATTTCAACCACGGAAAAGATCACCACCGAGGCCACGGTAAGGCTAAGGATAAGCGAGATAAGCCGACCTAAAACATAGCGCGTCATCGGGGCAAATTGGCTTGGGTATGGGGCGGCGGGCAGCACATAGGACGGGCCTTTGACAGCGTAAAAATAACGGGCGGCACAGGCTGCGCCGCCCGTTTATAGCATTATGGCCAGGTAACGCCTGTCAGATCGGTGGCAGCGGTGGGTTGGTTCAACCACAGGCCAGTGATGCCTGCGCGCGCCACGGTCGGCATCGCCAGTTCAAACAGATAGGCGTTGACGTAATCCTCCGAGATGATCGTTTGCGCTTGCTTGAACATCTCGGACCGCTTGGCCGGATCACTCGTTGCCTCGAGCGTTTTCATCAGCTCTTGGAAGGCGGGGTTGTCGTATTGGAAATAATAGTCGGGCTTGGCGTAAATCCCGATATCCATCGGCTCGGTATGGCTGACGATCGTCATGCCGAAATCTTTGCCTTTGAAGGTGGTTTCCAACCATTGCGCCCATTCTTGGTTCTCAATTTCAGCCGTAATGCCCACGGCGCGCAATTGGGCGGCGATAATTTCACCGCCGCGCCGCGCGTAGGATGGCGGCGGCAATTTCAGCGTGGTGGTAAAGCCATCGGCAAATCCCGCCTCGGCCAACAGCTTTTTCGACAGTTCGGGGTCATAGGCCGAGAGCCCGGTCAGATCGACGTAATCGGGGTTATGCGGGGCAAAATGTGTGCCAATCGGCGTGCCGAGGCCATACATTGCGCCGTCAATAATCGACTTGCGATCAATGGCATGGGCAACCGCCTCGCGAACCAGTTTGTTATCAAACGGTGGCAGCTTGTTGTTCATCGCCAAAATCGTCTCGCCCTCGGTATTGCCGACGAGCACTTGGAACCGAGGATCGGCCTCAAACTGAGGCAAGTTTTCGGGGGCGGGAAAGCCGACATAAACGTCGATATCTTCGGCCATCATCGCCGCAAAAGCGGCTGTCGGGTCGGAAATAAAGCGGAATGTGGCGGTTTCCAAAGCGGCAGGCGTGCCCCAATAATCAGGGTTTTTGACGAGCGTCAGATGGTCACCCTGCACCCAGTTGTCAAACTTGAACGCGCCAGTGCCGATGGGCTTTGACGCGATATCGGTGATGCTTTCCGGTGCCACGATCACCGCATCGCCCCACGCCATGTTAAACAGGAACGACCCGTTCGCCTGCGCCAGCGTGACCTTTACGGTCAGCGGATCAACCACTGTTACATCGGTGATGCCTGAAAACAGGCCCTTTTGTGCGTTGGTGCTACCCTCGGCGCGGGCGCGATCAAGGCTGAACTTCACATCTTCGGCGTCCATTGTGGTGCCGTCATGGAATTTCACACCGTCCTGCAGATGAAAGGTGTAGGTGGTGCCATCCTCGGAAATATCCCAGCTTTTCGCCAGTCCGGGCACAACCGAACCATCCGACATAAAGCGGGTCAAGCCTTCAAAGATGTTGGAATAGACGACCGAGTCAATGGCTTGGGCGGCGCCACCTGTCGGGTCAAGGTTCGGCGGCTCTAGCTGCATAGCCACGCGAATATCGGTATGCTGCGCATAGGCGGCGCTAGCGAAAACGGCCGTGGCCCCGGCCAGTGCAAGTGTGACGATCTGTTTCATTTATGTTCCCCCGTTGGTCGTTTCATCAAGCATCAGCGTGGCAAGGCTGTGTGCCATAACAACCGCGCTATCAATCATGTCATCCACGCCGACATATTCATCCGGCTTATGCGCAAGTTCTAGCAAACCGGGGCCATATGCCACACAATTTTTCAGCTTTCCAATGCGGTCAATGTGTTTTTGGTCATAGCTGCCGGGCGAGGCGACAAATTCGGCCTCTTTGCCCAACACCGCCTTAATCGCATCTGCCACGGTTTTGGCCACGGGCGCATCGCGGTCGGTCATCGACGGGATGACGTGGTTCAACTCTTTGATCACATAGTCAAAATCCGGACGGGTTTGTTTAAGACCCTCTAGCAGATCAAGGATTTCGCCGGACACACTCTCTTTGCTTTCCTCAACCAAATAGCGCCGATCAATCACGATACGGCAACTGTCGGGCACGCAATGCGATGGCAACGCGGTTGACCCTATGGGCTGTTCGGGCTGGCCGCCGTGGATCGAATTGATATTCATGGTCGAAGACCGCGCCCCTTCGGGCACCACCGGCATATCGGTGCGGCGTGCGGCCATTGCGGGGTACAGCGAGGTTTCAAAGGCGTTAATGACCGCCCCCATATGCCGCACCGCACAATCGCCAAGAAACGGCATCGAGCCATGAGCAATTTCGCCAAAGGTCTCAATTTCCGCCCACCAACCCCCGCGATGGCCAAGGCACACACGGTCTTTTTGCAGCGGCTCGGGGATGATGACATGCTGCACACGCTCGGGCGAAAAGAACCCCTTTTCGGCCAGATAGGCCACGCCGCCATAGCCGCCCGATTCCTCATCCGCCGTGCCCGAAATCTCTATCGCGCCGGAAAATTCGGGATGGGTGGCGATAAACGCCTCAGCCGCGATGATGGATGCGGCCAGCCCGCCCTTCATATCACAGGCCCCGCGGCCATAGATTTTGCCATCCCGCAGAAGGCCGCCAAAGGGGTCAACCGTCCAGCCTTTGCCCACCTCAACCACATCAATATGGCTGGTGAAATGCACACATGGGCCGCCTGCCCGCCCCGCGCGTCGCGCAACCACGTTCCAGCGCGGATAGGCATCGCTGTCGCCCAGCGTGCCATGCGCGCGAATGAGTTGCGTCTCGAACCCTGCGCCGCGCAAGCGCCGATCAAGGTATTCGCAGATCTCCAGATAGTTATCGCCCGGCGGGTTCAGTGTCGGGATACGAATCAAATCTTGGGTCAGCGCGATAAGGTCGTCGTGGCGATCATTGACCGCGGCGACAAGGCGGGGGGATACGGCAGGGATGTGTTTCATAGGCACAGCATTGCCGATAGATAATGCATTGGCAATACAGTATAAACATTGGCGTCAGGTGTATTTTCGGGCAAGCATTTGCCCTGTACGTTTTGTAGACTGCGTCAAATCGCGATCAGGTGGTTGTCCCATGCGACGGGCTGCTTTTCCAGCAGTGCCAAGTCTTGCCCCAGCCGCCAAACCGCCCCTTGTCCATCGGTCACCACAAATTCTCCGCCCATCGCGGCCACACCAGACAGATCGGCGCGGAAGTGGCTGGACAGGGGGCGGCCCGCGCCATCAAACTGCATCACCACGCCACCGGGCGCCGAAGTCACAGCAATACGGTCAGGTGTCGCCGCTATCGACCCCGCATACCCCTTCATCGCCAAGCCCATCGCCTCATCCATTGGGCACAGTTGCGGCGCTTGGCCCGGTTGCCACAGGCCAAGCAGCGGCACTGGCTCGGCTGCATCGCCCTGCCACTGCATCGCAAAGGCGATTTTGTCGGGCAGCAGAGCAAGGTGGCGGATAGAGTTTTGGCGGTACTCGGTGGCCAGTTCAACTTGATCGACAATCGCGCCACCGGCCAAAATTGTTAGATTCGGGCGCATGCTGTCGATGTTCAGTTTGTTGCGGTCGTTTGGGTCGGTTTCAATGCCACCATTGGCCACGACCAAGCATCCATCGGGCAGCAGCTTAATGTCATGCGGGCCAATGCCGCCGCTATTCCATTCGCCAATGCGGCGGAAATTGCGCGTTTCCCACAGCCCTATGCGGCCAGCCGAGCCAATAGCCACCACCTCGGATGTCATCAGCAGTGCCCCATCGGCCGAGAACGCGCCATGCCCGTTGAATTGCCGACCCTCGGGCGGTTCAAGCCGGTGCAGCACCGCCCCACTGGCGCAATCGAGTACCAGCGCGAAGGTGCCCGGGCGGCGCGCAAACCCCACGGCCAACGCGCGGCTGGGGTGGGCGCAGGCGGCATGGCCCCGCGCAGGCAGCGGAATTTGAAACAGGCTTTGCCCCTGCCCCGACAGCCCGTGCAGCACAAAGCCACCCGCCGTTTTACCAGCCGCCAGAAACGCAGGGTTGCCGACATCGGCCCATGTCATGCGCGGCAGGCAGGTCGTGGCAAGCCCTGCCAGAAAGGCGCGACGGCTGGTGATATCAATCGCCATCGGCTGCGTTAAAACCTATACCGACATCCAGTTCCGGCCCCAATTCGGCCAGAACAGTATCGCGCAACGCCTCAATCGCTTGTTGCAGAATTTCGACCTTCAGGCGGGTATCGGGCTGGGCGACACCTGCCAAATCGGGGTCATTCAGCGCAGATGCCACCCCCAAGGCATGGTCAAAGGCGGCAATGGTGCGCGGGGCATCGGGGGTCAGTGCCTCAACCAGTGCTTTTTCGGCCTGTAACGACAGGATAATATTGCGCAAAGGGCGACCAGAAGCCAACGCCTCGGCACGTTCGGGGCGCGGTGTGGTAAAGCTGCCCAACGGGCGGCCAAGGCGGTTATCATCTGTAAATTCCAGCGATGATACCAGCGCAGTGAACAGAACTTGCCGCACCTCGGGGCGGGTCAGGTAGGTGATGTTGCCATTCTCGCCCGCCGTTAGCACGGTGTTGGCATAATCGGTGATCCACGCGTCATTCACCTGTGCGGCGGTATGGGCAAGATCGGCGGCTGTGGCGCGGATAAGGGGGCACGGATCGGCGGGCAGATCAGCCGATGGGTAGAGCAAGCGTTCCAGCGCAAACAGCCCCCGCGCGGCGATGGATTGCTTGGCGAAATTGGCGGGCTCTAGCTGTGCTGCATCGCCCTTTAGCAAGCCCATTTGTGCCCGTGCGCCGCTGCCTTTTGGGTCGGGCCAAAAAGCGATGGCAAGGCCAAGGCCGCCTTGCTCTACGGGGCCAAAGCGCAAATGCTGCACGCCCATCCACGCATCAAACGCCGCATTATAGGCAGGGCGCAACGCATCCGCCTTGCAGGTTTGCTGCGCCTGATCGGCAAGGCTTTGCGTGGCATTTGCAAACTGGGCATAGCCGGGCAGGATATGGTCTGTCACCGCTTGCGGATAGTCGGCAAGGGCGGGCGTGGCCGCGCAAAGCGACAGGGTAAGGGCAAGTTTACGCATCATATCAAAGGCTTTCCAGAAATTTGATCAGGTCTTCACGGTCTGTTGCAGGCAAGCCCACCACGCCATCACGCGCGGCTTGCGCCTCGCCGCCATGCCACAAGACCGCCTCTAGCAAGTTACGCGCGCGGCCATCATGCAGGTATTGGCTGTGGCCTGAGACTTGGGGCGTCAGGCCAATGCCCCACAGCGGCGGGGTTTTCCACTCTCGGCCTGTGGCGCGGCCTTCGGGGCGGTTGTCGGCCAGCCCTTCGCCCATGTCATGCAGCAGCATATCAGTATAGGGCCAGATCAGCTGAAAGCTTTGCTCGGGCTGTTTTTCAAGGCGATGGGTGACGTGTTTGGGCGTGTGGCAGCCCGTGCAGCCAAGCGTATAAAACATCTGCTTGCCGCGCAGCACCCCCACATCGCCAATATCCCGGCGTTCCGGCACGCCAAGGTTTCGGGCGTAGAATGTGACCAGATCCAGTGAGGCGTGATCCACCTCTAGCCCGTCTCGGTTCTTGGGTTCCTGGCCATGCGGGGCCGTGATGCAGCCGGTTTGGGCCGCCGTACAATCGCCCCATGGGTCGGGGTGCAGCGGCGTCGACAGGCCCATATCGCCGGAAAACGCGGCGGCCGATTGGTCACGCACCGTGGCCGCCCCGCCTTTATAGCCAAAACGGCCCAGCATCGGGGTGCCGAACTCGGCGCTTGGCACGATCGATGGACGGCCCGAAATGCCATCGCCATCGGCATCATCCGGGTCAGCCTGCGCCAAGATGTCATCGGCAGGAATTGCCTCTAGCAGCCCCAGCCCGATCATCTGCGGCGCCACGCGCGGCGACAGCATTGTGGCAGAGTCCAACGGGCCATAGCCGAGACCGCCGACCGAGTAGCTGGGCGCGCGCAGGGTAACGACCTCGCCGCCAGCAAGCGTGACAGGCAGGTCGGTATAGGTAATCTGCATCTGCCCTTCGGCCACTTGGCCGGGGCTGGCGAAATCTTGCAACTGGCCGCCATAGGTCGGCTCATTCGCAGTAGCGATCCAATCCTCAATGTCCTGCGCACTACTGCCAGCGGGCACGGACAAGCGCAAAAACATCGACACGGCGCGGTCATCTGGCCCTTCGGGCGCATGGCCTCGACCATCTTTCAAATGGCAATCTTGGCAGCCGCGCGCGTTGTACAGCGGCCCCAACCCATCAGAGGCAAGCGTGGATGACGGCGACGCCACCCATGTTTTGGTAAACAGCGCGTTGCCGAGCTGAAAGTTCATCTGATGCGCAAAGGGCATATTGCCGGAAAACTGCGAGAACGCATCAGCATTGGGCCGCGCGCGCACCGTGGCCGCCCCTGCCGGTTTTTCCTCAAACGGTTCGGGTTTGGTGAAATCACTGGTGGGCGCGGTGACGGTGGCAATGCGTGCAGCCTCGGCCACCGTGCGCGGTACGATGCTAAGCTGTTGGTCGCCAAGCGTTTGCGCCGCCACAGGTAGCGACAGGCAGGTCAGCATCAGGGCGGTGCGCAGCATGTGAACTCTCCTTACCGCGCCTGAGTGCCGAAAGTTTTCACCAGTTTCAATCGACATATTGGTGCAACCTTGCCCTGCCATACCGTTTCACTGAAACACCGCGCCGGGGTTGTCCAAGCTGTCCGAGCCTTCAAACGCGCCCCCCGCTGCCCCAAGCGCCGTCATAGCGCGGGTGATCGACGCGGTTTGCGTGACAAGCGCCGCGACAGCATCCATGATCAACGCCTCGCCTGCGTCATTGCCGGGGGCAAGCATTTGGTCATAGGCCATGCCGCCCTCGGCCGCCGTTTTCACCGCACCAAGCGCCGCGACCGAGGCATCAAGCTCTGATCGCAACTGGATATCAATTGCAGGGTCTATGCCAGCCACCAGTTCCGAAAGGGAAGGCCCAGACACAACGCTGCCATCAACACGGGTATAGCTGCCAGTATAGACGTTGCGGATGCCGACACCGTCGTAATAATTGCTGTTATGGGTGTTGTCGGAAAAGCAGTCATGCTCTTCTTCGGGGTCGTTCAGCATCACACCAAGCCGCATCCGCTGCCCCGCCAATTCCCCATAAGACAAGCTGCCCATACCGGTCAGCATCGCCGAGAGTGCGGCATTCGGGTCGGCCAAGATCGTATCGCGCGCCGCACCACCTTCCCACGCGGTGACCATCTCGTCCAGATCGCTGACCAGCAGGTCGGTGGCGGCCCGCAAATAGGCGGCGCGGCGGTCGCAGTTGCCGTTTGTGCAGGCGTCACCTTGGGCGTAATCGCTGGCGGGACGCGCCCCTGCCCCCGGCCCCGTGCCGTTCAGATCTTGACCCCACAGCAAAAATTCAATCGCGTGATAGCCCGAGGCGACATTGGCCTCGATCCCGTCCACCTCTTGCAGGGTGTTCGATATAAAGGCGGGGGTCAGGTTGGTCGCGTCCACGTCGACGCCGGATAGGGTGAATTTCGGCGTGGCAATGACATTCAAAGTAGAAAACGGGTTTTCCTCCGACTGGCCATAGCTGCTGTCGACGTAATCAATCAGCCCTTCGTCCAGCGGCCATGCGTTCACGCGGCCCTCCCAATCATCGACAATCGGGTTCCCAAAACGGTAGGCCTCGGTCTGCTGATACGGCACGCGGGCCGCAAGCCAAGAGGCTTTGGCCGCAGCCAGAGTTGCGTCTGTCGGTGCTGCGATCAGCGCCTTGACCGCCCCTTGCAACGCCTGCGCCGTGGTCAAGCTGTCGCCATATCCCGCTGCCGCAATATCAACATAAGTCTGGGCCACCTGTTCCGGCGTGGCCGCAAAGGCGGGGGCAATAAACGTGGTCATGGCAAGCGCAGACATAACAGAAAGGCGCATCAGATATCCTTTTACTTCGGCGTTTAAGATCAGGTCAGACCAAGCAAGCAGACAAGGCAAATAGACCCACAGGCTGGCTTCCCGCATAACCTGACTAATTCAGTATGAAATGTAAACCCGATTCTTTTAGTAGGGTATTGTGGCGACCCGAGAACAGCCCAAGCCAACCAGAAAAGCCGGGCTACGACAGCCCTGCCACACTGCAACTTTAGAATCTCCGGCACTGAAAGCTCTTATTGAAATGACGTCGCCCAGACACAGGGCTGGTACAGCCCACGTTTAACCCTATTTTTCAACGAACCGATAAGGTTTTGGGGGAACTGAAGCAAATTGGTGCGGGCGGTGGGACTCGAACCCACACGGGGACAAGCCCCAACAGATTTTAAGTCTGGTCTGTCTACCATTCCAGCACGCCCGCACAGAGCGTAGTCGTCGGTGGGTCTAATTTAGGCCCAAATACATCCTTAGCGCCTTAACGCTATGTAAACAATATGCTTCTAAAAGCCCAAGTCGAGATTTTAAATCCGCCCCGAATAGCCGCTTCAGCAACCGCCTACGCCCCCTCTGATAAGCGCGGCCCTGCGTCGGCTTCAAGGGGTTTTCGTCTGCGATCCGGATTTTACCGCAGATTTGGCCCATCGCTGCGCCGCGGCGATTGACTTGGGCGGTGCGGTCAGCCAAAAACGATAGCATCACATGGCGGGGGGAACTTGCGTGAAGAAGATTTACAAAGATGCACAGACGGCGCTGGATGGCGTGCTGTTTGATGGCATGATGATTGCGGCGGGCGGTTTTGGCCTCTGCGGTATTCCGGAATTGCTGATCGCGGCTATTCGCGATGCGGGCACCAAAGGGCTGACGGTTGCGTCCAACAACGCAGGTGTTGACGGGTTTGGCCTTGGCATGCTGCTGGAAACGCGGCAGGTGAAAAAGATGATTTCATCCTATGTCGGTGAAAACGCTGAGTTTATGCGCCAGTACCTCAGCGGAGAGTTGGAGTTGGAATTCAACCCGCAGGGCACTTTGGCCGAACGGATGCGGGCTGGTGGCGCGGGTATCCCCGGCTTTTACACCAAAACCGGCGTGGGCACCGTGATTGCCGAGGGCAAAGATGTCAAAATCTTTGACGGGCAAGAATACATCATGGAAACCGGCATCGTCGCCGATCTTTCCATCGTCAAGGCGTGGAAGGCCGACCCATCGGGCAACCTCGTCTTTCGCAAAACCGCGCGCAACTTTAACCCGCCAGCCGCGACCTGCGGCAAGATTTGCGTGGCCGAAGTCGAAGAGATCGTGCCGCTCGGCTCGCTGGATCCCGACACAATCCACCTGCCCGGCATCTATGTGAACCGCCTGATCCAAGGCGATCACGAAAAACGCATCGAACAGCGCACCGTCAGAAAGGCGTCTTGATCATGGCTTGGGACCGGAACCAAATGGCCGCACGCGCGGCACAAGAGCTGCAAGACGGCTGGTATGTGAACCTTGGCATCGGCATTCCGACGCTGGTATCCAACTATATCCCCGAGGGGATTGAGGTCACGCTGCAATCGGAAAACGGCATGCTCGGCATGGGCCCCTTCCCGATTGAGGGCACCGAGGACGCCGATCTGATCAACGCAGGCAAGCAAACCATCACCGAACTGCCGCAAACCGCCTATTTCGATTCTGCGCAGTCTTTTGCAATGATCCGGGGCGGCAAAATCGCAATGGCGATATTGGGCGCGATGGAAGTGGCGGAAAACGGCGATCTGGCAAACTGGATGATCCCGGGCAAGCTGGTCAAAGGCATGGGCGGCGCGATGGACTTGGTCGCAGGCGTTGGCCGGGTTGTCGTCGTGATGGACCACACTTCCAAACACGGCGAAAGCAAAGTTCTCAAGGCTTGCACCTTGCCGCTTACAGGCAAAGCTGTGGTCGACCGCATCATCACCAATCTGGGCGTGCTGGATGTGGTTGAAGGCGGCCTGAGAATTGTTGAATGCGCGACAGGTGTCACCGAGGCCGAGCTGCGCGCCGCGACCGAAGCGACAATCGTCGGCTAACGCAAAAAACCAAAAAGAATGCAGGCGCAGCAGGGTCCGTCCTGACTGCGCCTGTTTTTTATGTGCCCGTCTTATGCGCACCACTTTCTGTTCGGCCCAAATATCCCGGGGGGTCCGGGGGGCTGGCTCCCCGGCGCTGGCCCCTTGTCACTCCTCCGCGTTTGCGGTCAAACCCAATCACCCGCCTGCCGAGATCACCTTAAACACACAAGGGTCGCTCACCAGCTCTGGCGGTGTCAGACACAGCCCCTGCGCCACCTGCCACGCGGCCAACACTTTAGGCACATAATCTCGCGTCTCGGAATAAGGTGGCACGCCATCATTGGCCCGCACCGCCCCCTCGCCCGCGTTATACGCGGCAAGCACCATAAGCGGATCGCGGTCAAACTGATCCATCAGCCAATCCAGATAAGCCACACCACCTTTGATATTCTGCACAGGATCTGTGGCATCGGTTACGCCAAAGCGCGCGGCCGTGGCGGGGATAAGCTGCATAAGGCCTTGCGCCCCCGCCGAGCTGATAGCTTCGGGCTGGCCCGCGCTTTCAATACCGATCACGGCCAAAACAAGCGCTGGCGACACACTGGTGCCAATTGTCGCTTTTAGGATTTCCGTGCCGTACTTCCCCGCCATTTCTTGCATCTGTTGCAGACGCGGCGCGCGCACCGAGGCGCCAGCAGGCCCTTGCGACAGGCTGGCCATTGCCAAGGCATAGCGGCCATCTTTGGCCCCTTGCGCCGTTGGAACCTTATCCCAATACCAGCCATAGGCGGCCGATGCCGCCGCGATAGGGGCATTTATGGCAACATCGGTTTGATCTGGCGCATCTTGCACAACCGGTTTGGGCGCTACGGCCAAACGTTTGGCTTGTTCAACCGGATCAATCTGCACCGTTATGCGTGGGCCGTTTGGTTTTTTCGCCACAACCACCCGGCGGGCAGCGAAATCGCCTTGATATGGCGGTGTTTGGGCTGCCAAAGGCCGATTCCAGGCCTCTGCGGCCAGCAATCCACCAATGGCGGTAACGACAACCGCGCCTCTAAGTGCCATTTTCGGCATTCTATGTGCTGCTCTTTTATTTTTCTATTTCGAAGCATTACAGGAATCAGCCGATCTGGCCACTATTTTGGTCCTCAATTGTGGCCAAACTGCCCAAATTGGCCGGAATGCAACAGCCTAAACAGCACAAAAACGGTGCGCATCGCACCAAAGTTTAAATAGAAAGCAATGTTATCAGGGTGTTAGAAAATTTCCGCCTTAAAATACATAGCGCCCAAAAATGCCCAATTCGCATCAACTCCTCGCCACATTCAGGGTGTTTAACAAGGACATGCCGCGATGGAGATCGGGACGGAACAGAGGCCCAACCGAGACGACCCAAAGCAGTACTGAAATCTGACTGTAACACTTCCTTGAAAGGGAATTCACCATGACACTTAAGAACATCATCAACAAATTCTTCAACGACGAATCTGGCGCTGTAACTGTTGACTGGGTTGTTTTGACCGCAGCGATCGTTGGCCTTGGCATGGTTGTCATGTCTACCGTTGGTGGCGGTATCGAAACAATGGGCAGCAATGTTGTCACCGCGTTGGGCGCAGACGGGACCGTAGGCTACACTAAAGCAGTGACGCCTGATTGATAAAAGCGACTAAATAATCAAAACTATATGGTAACCTTACCTAAGCATATAGATAAAAAGGCCGCATCTGAAAGGGTGTGGCCTTTTTTTTTCCAAGAGCACGCGATAGCCGGGGCATGGCACCCACATCGCAAATCTTCAGAAAACCTTTTGCTATTCGGCCCAACACTGCAACATTAAAACCCGATTTTGGCCACATTCCACCTTTAGAGTTAAACTTCAGGTGACTGTTAAGGTCAAAACCCCAACGCGTACGCACAAAGGATTGTTAAAGTGATCACCAAATTTCTTCGCTTTCTAAAATCCGAGAGTGGCGCGGTTACGGTCGATTGGGTTGTATTGACGGCCGCTATCGTCGGCTTGGGAATGGCGGTTTTGGTTCCGATCGGGTTTACGACCGATGAGGGCGCGCAAGGGGTAGCCGTGACAATCCGCAATTTAAACGTCGGTTACGAAGCGACCAAATAAATCGGCCTATGGCCAACACTTCGAGGTGATTGTAATGCGTATGGTTTTTGGACTTGTTCTTGTTGTCGGGATGGCACTTGCTGGTGCTGCCGTTTGGATGGTTCAGGGCTATGTCGGTAAGGCTCAGGCAGATCTGGCCCGCGAACAGGCAGTACGCCTGAAACTGGGCGCAGTTGTTGACGTTTATGTTGTGAACAAGCCTATGCCCTATGGCACGCCGATCACTAAGGACGATGTCGAGCTTGCGACATTCCCTGTGAAATCGCTGCCGCCTGGCGGGTATGTCGATGAGGCAGCCCTATTTCCTGGCGACTACAGCCAACCGCGCTATGTGATGGTGCCACTGGAAAAGATGGAGCCGCTGCTGGCGTCAAAAATCACCGAGCCCGGCGCAGATATTGGCCTGACCTCGCGCCTGCCCAAAGGCAAACGCGCCTTTGCAATAAAGGTTGACGTGGCATCCGGTGTGTCGGGCTTTGTGCATCCTGGCGACAACGTCGATGTGTATTGGACCGGCTCGACCCAAGGCAATAACAATGAGTTTACCCAAATGATCGAAACCGTCATCAAGGTGGTTGCGGTTGACCAAGCCGCGAACAGTGATCGGGGCGTATCGGCGACGATTGCCCGCACCGTGACAGTTGAGGCCACGCCACAGCAGGTTGCACGTCTGGCCCAAGCCCAAGCGACCGGCCGCCTTGCATTGTCGCTTGTTGGGACTGGCGACGAAACGGTTGTGGACGCAGTAGAGGTGGACAGCGCTGCGTTGTTGGGCATTCAGGCCCCGAAGGCCCCCGCCCAAGTAGAACAGGCACGCCAATGTAGCGTTAAAACGCGTCGCGGCGCGGAAGTGGTAGAAATTCCGATCCCTTGCACCAACTAAACGCAAGCTTTGGCACACAGCATCTAGGGCTTTGACACAAAGACCCACGACACGTTGCGACAGAATCTTATTCTGTTGCAACTTATCCACATGAAGAACGCCCTTTAAGGTTTTGATTATTGCAATAAAAGCGGAAACCCTGCAAAGTGACAGATAATATGGGCAAATTAGACCCATTTTGAGGCGTGATCGAAAGGCAGCGATATGAGAATGCGGACCCTCCTCGGGGCAACGGCGTTTGGCCTGGCCCTGCTACAGCCTTTCGCAAGCAAGGTTGAGGCGCAAACTCTGCGCGTGATGACTGGTGCACCGTCAAGTGCGCTTCAGGTGCCCATGAACCGCGCCGTGGTTGTGGAAAGCGATGTGGCCTTTGCAGAGCTGTCGATTGCCAACCCCGGCATTGCCGATATCTCTACCTTGTCTGACAGGTCAATTTATGTGCTGGGCAAAGCGCCGGGGCGCACAACGATGACCCTGCTTGGCGCCGATGGCCGCCTGATTTCAAACGTCGAGGTGCATGTCACCCCCGACATCGCCGAATTCAAAGAACGTCTGCTACAAATTTTGCCCGGTGAGCAAATCGAAGTGCGTACGGCCAATGATGGCATTGTGCTGTCCGGCACGGTTTCCAGTACCGCCAAGCTGGACCGCGCGTTGGATTTGGCCAACCGCTATGCCCCCGAACGGATTTCAAACTTGATGAGCGTAGGCGGCACGCAGCAGGTTATGCTGAAGGTACGTTTTGCCGAAATGCAACGTTCCGTCTCCAAAAGCCTATCTGCCTCGCTTGGGGTGAACGGATCGGTTTTCGGCAGCAATTTGGGGGCCTCAGGTGGCTCAAACAGCTTTGCGGATGGCAGCACCCTATCAACCGCCTTGTCTGGCGGCGACTATTCCCCTGCGACGGGCACCAATGGCGCAATGACGTTGGGCTTTTCCGCCGGTAGCCTGCAGTTTGCGGTTCTGCTTGAAGCACTGGAAAGCAAGGGCGTTGTACGCACCTTGGCCGAGCCAAACCTGACCGCCCTTTCGGGGCAAGAGGCCAAGTTTTTGGCAGGCGGCGAATACCCGATTCCGGTCGCCAGCGGCACCGATACAGTCACCATCGAATACAAGCCCTTTGGCGTAGAGATGAACTTTACCCCGGTTGTGGTGGACGGCGATCTGATAAACCTAACAATTAACGCTGCCGTATCGTCGATTGACAGTACAGTCACTGTAGAGTCCGGCGGCTTTACCATTAACGCGTTCAAACGTCGCGAGACCTCGACCACAGTCGAGATGCGTGATGGTGAAAGCTTTGCGATTGCGGGCTTGCTGCAAGATGACTTTCGCAACCTGAACGGTCAAGTACCGTGGCTGGGCGATATTCCGGTGTTGGGCGCGTTGTTCCGCAGCGCTGAATATGCCCGCGCGCAGTCTGAATTGGTGATCATCGTCACGCCGCATCTCGTGACCCCTACCCGCGGTGAAGCCTTGGCCTTGCCCACAGATCGCGTGAAATTGCCTACCGAGCGCGAGCTGTTCTTGTTCGGCAAGGTCACCGGCAAAAACGCCCCCAAAGGCGCTGCCGGCGAGATTGCCCGCCAAGACTTCAACGGCTCTTACGGCTATGTGATGGAGTAAGCAGATGCGGATCTCGACATTAATCTTATGTGGTGCGCTGCTTGCTGTATCGGCATGCGGAGACGGGTTCGACCGCGAAACCGGCGGGGATAACACCAGCGAGTTTGGCAATGCCACGATGAACAACACGCTGATCCAATCGGGTCAGAAAGAATATACCATGCAATTGGCTGGCCGTTTTGCCCGCGAAGTGCCGTCTACGATTACCTTTGCCTTTAACTCATCCCAACTGGATGGCAACGCGGTAGCCACACTGCGCCAACAGGCTGATTGGATAAAGACTTTCCCCGAGGTGCGCTTTCGCGTCTATGGCCACACCGATTTGGTTGGCTCTAATGCGTCGAACCAAGCGCTGGGGCTGCGTCGCGCACAGGCCGTGGTGGCGTTTTTCGCCAGCCAAGGCATCAGCCGAAACCGGCTAGAGGCGATGGCGTCATACGGCGAAACCCGCCCTGTGGTGCAAACGCCCGCCCCCGAGGAACGCAATCGCCGGACCGTGACCGAAGTGTCTGGTTTTGTAAAAAACCACCCCGCCCTGCTGAACGGCAAATATGCTGCCGTGATTCATCGTGAATATCTGGTGCTGGCCGAACGCGCACATCCGTCGAACCAGGTGATCGCAACCCAGACCAGCGGGAATTAACCACCCCCCCAAAGCGCATTAAAGGGCCGGTTCTCCGGCCCTCATTGTTTCTCGGCTTCGCAACAAACCTAAGCTTCGTGCGGCTTTGTCTACCAGACAGTAAAAGACCCAAGAATAGCGGTTTTTAGGCCCCAATCTCGCCACCATTCACCGTCATATTATCAGCTAGTGAGAACAGTTGCGCAGGCTTGATCTGTGCAAGGGTTTTTGATTTCGCGCCGAATGCCTTGGTAAAACGGCAAGGGCGGCACGGGATCTACCCGCTTTTGAAGGGCATAATAACGATGACGAGTGTTACAAATCTTCACCCCGAACCCGCGCCAATTGTGGCATGCACAATTTCGCGTGACGTCCAGAATTTTGATCTGTTGATCGATGACATGGAAATTGAACTGGGTGAGAGCTGGGGCGACTTGTCGTTTAAAGATGCGGCAATCTTTCTGGAACAGCCCGAAGCGTCGACTCTGGAATTTGTTGCCATTGCCGTGGACAGTGAAGACACCGTAAATGTGGCACCAATCACTGATTTAATTAAGCAAGCAAAGCTTAAAGATATCAAGGTGATGCTGATCGCGCATGAGGTAAGCCCGGTAGCATTGCATCAGCTTTTGCGGCTTGGTGCCGATGATTTCGTGCCCTACCCGCTGCCCGAAGGCGCGCTGCATGACGCCATAGCGCGCCTGCGCGAGCCCCCAACCGCAGCCGAGCCCGAGCCGGCACGAGCTGCTGCACCACAAGCTGAAGATGACCGCCCGCAACAGCGCTCGCCTACGTTTAAGGCCAAGGGCGACCGTGAGGGCGTGGTTTTGCCGGTACATGGCATGTCGGGCGGCGTTGGCGCATCAACCTTTGCGTGCAATCTGGCGTGGGAACTGGCAACCATTGCCAAAACCGATGGGCCGCGCGTGTGCCTATTGGACTTTGACTTCCAGTTTGGCGCGATCTCGACCAACCTCGACCTGCCGCGCCGCGAAGCTGTGTTTGAGATTTTGCAAGACACGGCGAGCGCCGATAGCGAATCGTTTCTGAAATCCATGCTGACCTTTAACGACAAGCTGCATGTGTTCACGGCCCCGCCAGATATGCTGCCGTTGGATATTGTCGCGGGCGAAGACATCGACCGCTTGATCGAAATGGCACAGCAGAATTTTGATTTTGTGGTCATCGACATGCCTTCGACCATCGTCAGCTGGACAGAGACTGTGCTGAACCGTGCGCATGTGTATTTCGCACTGATGGAGCTGGATCTGCGCTCGGCGCAAAACGTGCTCCGGCTGGTGCGGGCCCTAAAGGCCGAGGCCTTGCCTGCCGAAAAGCTGCGCTATGTGCTGAACCGCGCCCCAAAATTCACCGATTTGTCAGGCAAAAGCCGGGTAAAGCGGATGGCCGAAAGCCTAGATATAGACATCGAGGTGCAGCTGCCCGATGGCGGCCCGCAGGTCACACAAGCCAATGACCATGGCCTGCCGCTTGCAGAATCCAACGTCAAGAACCCGATGCGCAAAGAAATACAAAAGCTTGCCAAGTCTTTGTACGATTTAAACAAATCCGAAGCCGCAGCACATAAATAAGACCGCATACGACTGACCTTAAGGGGTAATGACTCATGTTTTCGCGTTATAAGAAAACCAACGCTGCCGCGCCAAAACCCGCCCCTACGGCGGGTGTTGCGGCCAATGCGGCTGCGGCCCAGCGTGCGCCTGTGGCGGAAAAGAAATCCGTTGTGCACATGCGCCCGACGCATGCTGCGCCAGAGCGGACCTCGGCCGAAGCGGTAACCGCTGACAAAGAGCAAAAGCGCAAAAACCGGTTGATGGAGCTGAAGGTTGAACTGCACAAAAAGCTGTTGGAAAACCTGAACCTTGCCGCGCTGGAAACCGCGACCGAAGCCAATCTAAAAGCCGAGATTGCGGCTATCGTTTCGGAAACGCTGGATGAGATGTCGGTCGCCCTAAACAAGGATGACCGCGTCGCACTGAACCAAGAACTGTATGACGAGGTTATGGGTCTTGGCCCGCTGGAAACCTTGCTTAAGGATGAAACGGTTAACGATATTCTGGTGAACGGCCCCAAGCGCATCTTTATTGAACGCAACGGCAAGCTGACGCTGACCGACATCACCTTTAAGGATGAGCGCCACCTGCTGCGGATTATCGACAAGATCGTTTCGGCCGTGGGTCGCCGCGTTGACGAATCGAACCCCTATTGCGATGCACGGCTTGCCGATGGCAGCCGCTTCAACTGTATGGTGCCACCGGTTGCCGTTGATGGCAGCTTGGTGTCGATTCGTAAGTTCAAGAAAGACAAATTGGGCATACCCGATCTGGTGAATTTCGGTGCCTTTACAGAAGAAATGGCCGCCTATTTGCAAGCTGCAGTCTCGACCCGTCTGAACATCATCGTGTCGGGCGGTACGGGGTCTGGGAAAACCACCACACTGAACGCGCTGTCATCTTTCATCGACAACACCGAGCGGGTTTTGACGATCGAAGATACGGCCGAACTGCAATTGCAACAGATTCACGTGGGCCGGATGGAAAGCCGCCCTGCCAACGTCGAAGGCAAAGGCGCCGTTACCCAGCGCGACTGTTTGCGCAACGCGCTGCGGATGCGGCCTGACCGGATTATCGTGGGCGAAACCCGCGGCGAAGAAGTTATCGACATGTTGCAGGCCATGAACACCGGCCACGACGGATCCATGACCACGATCCACGCCAACTCGGCCCGTGATGCGGTATCGCGTCTGGAAAACATGATCGCCATGGCCGGGATCGAAATGCCGCTAAAAGCGGTGCGCAGTCAGGTCGCCTCGGCTGTAAACTTGGTCGTGCAGGCCAGCCGTTTGCAAGACGGGTCGCGCCGCATGACCTCGATCACCGAAATCACAGGGATGGAAGGCGAAGTCATCTCGATGCAGGAAATTTTCCGGTATGAACGCCTTGGCCTTGCCCCGGATGGCAAGATTATCGGGCGTTTTAACGCAACCGGCGTGCGGTCGCATTACTCCGAGCGCTTCCGCCAGTGGGGCTATGATTTGCCAGCCTCTATCTATGAACCGATTGCGTAAGGATATCCCATGCAACTTTCTGCAGCGCCTATCATTTATATCCTGATCTTCGTCGCGGTTCTTGTGCTGGTCGAGGGGATCTACCTAACGGTGTTCGGCAAATCGATCAGCCTAAACAACCGCGTCAGCCGCCGCCTTGCCCTGCTTGAAAAATCGGGCAGCCGCGAGCAGGTTTTGGAACAGCTTCGCAAGGAAATGGGCCAGCACCTAAAGGCGCGCGGCATCCCGCTGTATTCTATTCTGGCGACCAAAGCGCAAAAGGCCAACATCGCCTTTACGCCGCAACAATTGGTTATGATTATGGTTGGCCTGTCTGCGTTTTCCTTTGTTGGGTTAACCATTGGCACCGGCGCCGAGCCGGCCGTGCGGGCGTTGATCGCCATCGCGATGGGGGTTGGCGGCGTCTATGTTTGGGTTTCCAACAAGGCCAAAAAACGCATGGATTTGATGGAGGAGCAACTGCCTGATGCTGTCGAGCTGATGGTACGTTCTTTGCGCGTGGGGCACCCGTTTTCCTCGGCAATCGGCATTGTTGCGCGTGAGGTGGCCGACCCGCTTGGCACGGAATTTGGCGTGATTGCCGATGAGGCAGCCTATGGCCGTGATGTGTCTGAGGCGCTGAAAGAGTTTGCCGAACGGATGGACAGCCAGGATTTGCGCTTTTTGGCCGTTGCGGTGACCATTCAGCAAACCTCGGGTGGCAACTTGGCCGAGATTTTGCACGGGCTGGCACAGGTTATCCGCGCGCGGTTCAAACTGTTTCGTCGGGTGCGCGCCATTACCGCCGAGGCAAAATGGTCGGGCATGTTTCTATCGGCCTTTCCGATTGGTGCCGTTGTTATGATCCAGATGGTAAAGCCGGATTATTATGACGATGTCATCGACACGCCAGAATTCATTCCTGCCGCCTTGGTTGTTGGTGTGCTTCTCGTTATTAACGTGATCTTTATGAAGATCATGGTAAATATCAAAGTTTAGGGGGTCAGTAAGTATGTTTACCTATATGAATCAAATGCTTGTGGATGCGCTTGGCCCGATGGGGCCGCTGATTGTTATCGGCGGGCTTGGGGTTTTGCTTATCGTTCTGACCCTACCAATCATGTTGAAAAAGGCACCCGAGCCGTTTGACAAGATTAAAAACCAACGCGTTGAACACAGCACCCCAAAAACGCAAAAGCTGCGCAATGGCGGGAAAGGCGGCGCCAGCGACAAGCTGCAAAAATTCTCAACCTTTCTTGAACCGCAAAATGCGGATGAAATGTCGGCCTCGCGGCTGAAAATGCACCGGGCGGGATACCGTGCGAAAAATGCGGTGCAGTTGTTTCACTTTGCCCAGCTGACCTTGGGGATGGGTCTGCTGCTGCTTGGTGTGGTCTACACGCTCTATGCACAATCTCAGGCCGAGGTGACAACGCAGATGATGGTTATGTGCACCATCGGGCCAGGGGCTGCGGGCTATTATTTGCCGCAATACTGGGTGCAACGCCGCATGCAAGAACGCCAAGAGGAAATCATTTCAGGCTTTCCCGATGCGCTGGATATGATGCTGGTCTGTGTTGAGGCAGGGCAATCGTTGGACCAGTCGATCATGCGGGTCGCCAAGGAAAGCCGCTCTGGCTATCCGGCACTGGCGGATGAGTTTGATACCGTGGCCAATGAAGTAAAGGCTGGTAAAGAACGGGTCGCGGTGTTGAAGGATATGTCCGACCGTGTGGGCATTCCCGATGTTTCGTCTTTTGTGACAACCTTGGTGCAATCAGCCACCTTTGGGACGTCAATTTCCGAGGCCCTGCGTGTCTATTCTGCCGAAATGCGTGACAAACGCGTGTTGCGGGCCGAAGAAAAGGCAAATACCTTGCCGACCAAGCTAACCCTAGGCACGATGTTGTTTACCGTTCCGCCTTTGATGATCATCCTCATCGGCCCCTCGGTACACGGCATCTCAAAAACGCTGAACGGGGGCTGAGCGCGGCCCAAACGGCTAGGAATAAAAGAGACAAATGATGGGACGATTGTCCTTTGCGATCATGGCCTTGGCCCTAATGGCCGCCTGTCAATCGACGGGCGGCCTTTCGGCTGAAGATAAGGCACGCAACGCGCCATTCGCCGCCGATGGCAGCGAAAAAGGCGTCGATGGCCTGCTGGTGGGTCACCGTTTGATGGAAGCAGGCGAGTCTGAGCTGGCCTTGCGGGCCTATTTGCGGGCAGCGGGCGAACAAGGCATGACGCCCGACGTGCTATCGGCGCTGGGATCTGCCAACCTGCGACTGGGCCGGTTGGGGCAGGCAGAAACCCTGCTGCGCCAAGCGGTTAAGGCAGACCCGACCTCTGTGCCCGCCTTGAACAACCTTGGCGTAGTGTTGATGGAACGCGACAAACTGGGCGAAGCGCGCGCCGTGTTTCAGCAGGCCTTTGCACAAGATAGTGGCAGTTCAGACTCAATTCGCGAAAATCTGCGGCTGGCTATCGCGCGAACCAATGCCGCCGTGTATGATGGCGAGGCACAAAGCCATGACTTCTCCTTGGTGCGCCGCGATGAAGGGCAATATGTTTTGCTGTCGCAGCTCTAAGACCGGACATACCGAGCAGTAAAAAAGGACGCAAAATGCGCCACCCAGTGTTACTTGTCCTGTGCCTCGGCACAGTTGGCCTTATGGGCTGCCAAAAGTCTTCGGATCAAGAAGTTAGCCGCGCCATGAAGTCGGTGAACGTGATCGACGAGTCCAACCTTAACGACATCATGCTGACAGTGGGCGACCCGAATGAGTCCGTCGCCTATTTCCGCAAGACATCGGCCGAGAACCCCGACCGCATCGACGTGAAACGGGGCCTCGCGATCTCGCTGGTCCGCGCCCAAAAACCACAAGAGGCAGCTGCCGTTTGGTCACAAGTTGTCACACACCCTGAGGCCAACAATGATGACCGTGTGGCCTATGCCGATGCGTTGATCCGCTCAAACGAATGGGCGCGCGCCGAGGCCGAATTGAACAAAGTGCCGCCCACGCATGAAACATTTGAACGGTATAAGCTGGAGGCCATGATTGCTGACAGCAAGAAAAACTGGAAAAAATCCGATAGTTTCTACGAAATCGCCGCTGGCATGACGACAACGCCGGCAGGGGTTTATAACAACTGGGGCTTCTCCAAGCTGACGCGCGGCGATTATTCCGGTGCTGAAAAGCTTTTCTATGATGCGCTGACCTATGACCCACAATTGTTCACGGCCAAAAACAACCTTGTTCTGGCCCGTGGCGCACAGCGCAAATATGACCTTCCGGTTATCAAAATGACCCAGATTGAACGGGCGCAACTGCTGCATACAATGGCCTTGACCGCGATCAAGCAAGGCGATGTGCAGATTGGCAAAGGCCTGCTGCAAGAGGCAATTAACACGCATCCGCAGTATTTTGAGGCTGCCGAGCGATCATTGTCGGCCCTTGATGCCAAGGTGACAAACTGATGGGCGCGCAGGCTTTGCTTTGGTTTCTGCCCTTCACACTGCCCATCGCAATTTGGGTGGCGTGGTCGGATATGAAATTCATGAAAATCCCGAACAAGGCGGTCTTGGCGCTATTGGGCGTGTATCTTATCGTCGGTTTGATCGTGTTTCCGCTAAAGATATACGGCTGGGGCTGGGCGCTGGCGGGCATTTTACTGCTGATTGGGATCATCTCAACCTCGGCAGGGTTGATGGGCGCGGGGGATGCTAAATTTGCCGCTGCGATGGCACCGTTTTTCGCCACAGCCGATATTCGTATAGTATTTGCGCTGTTTGCGGCGTGCCTTCTGGGCGCGTTTGCCAGCCACCGCGCGATGAAATGTCTGCCCCCCTTCCGCGCAGCCACTACGGATTGGGAAAGCTGGACGAACAAAGATTTCCCGATGGGCCTTGCGCTTGCCGGTACGCTGATTTTTTACCCTGTGCTGGCCGCGTTGCTTGGGTAACGCTTGTTCATTCTTTTGAAACGCCCACAGGGCAATAGTACAACCGACCACAAATCATAGGTGCGCCCGATGAACGCTCAGACTTCGCCGCCAAATGTCCTTGCGCCCCCCGCCTGCAAATCGCTGGCCGAGGTCGGCATTTCGCTGGTGATGATGCGGGACATCTTGCTGAAAACGATGTTTCGGACCAACCTTGACCTGACCTCTTCCATCGCCCGCACGGTCTGCTTGCCGGTGCCGCTAGTGCAAGAGTTGATTGACCTTGCCCGCACCCAGCGCTTGATTGAAGCAACGGGCACGATGCATGCCACATCAAGCGCGGAAATGGGCTATCAGCTCACCGATTCCGGCAAGGCCCGTGCCTTGGATGCGCTGTCTCAGTCGGAATATTACGGCGCGATGCCGATCCCGCTGGACGATTACCGCGTGCAGGTGCAGCGCCAATCCGTGCGCAATATCCGCCTGACGCGCGAACAGCTTTTAGCGGCAATGGGACATCTCATTCTGCCGCCGGATTTGCTCGGAAACCTTGGGCCTGCCATCACGTCGGGCCGGTCTATCCTGATGTACGGCCCGCCGGGCAATGGAAAATCCTCAATCTCAAACGGGATTCGCGATGCGATGGGCGATAAGATTTACGTTCCGCGGGCGCTGGAATATGCGGGTCAAGTGATCACGGTGTATGACCCGATTGTGCATTCCGCCGCAGAGGAAGCGGTCGATGATCCCAATTCTCTGCGCCGCACGTCCAACAGGTTTGATAACCGCTATGTCTATTGCGAACGCCCCACGGTTATCACGGGGGGGGAGCTGTCTCTCGATATGTTGGATTTGACCTATAATCCAACCGCCCGCACCTATCAGGCGCCGTTGCAGCTCAAATCGACCGGTGGCATTTTCATCGTCGACGACCTTGGCCGCCAAGCCGAACCGCCGCAAAAGCTGGTCAACCGCTGGATTGTTCCGCTTGAAGAGGCGAGGGATATTTTATCACTGCAATCGGGCGAAAAGTTTACCGTGCCGTTTGATACGCTGGTTATCTTTTCAACCAACTTCCACCCGAATGAGATTTTCGATGGCGCGGCGCTGCGGCGTATCTTTTTTAAGATCAAAATCGATGGGCCGGATCAGGAAAATTTTCTCAAAATTTTCGCGATGGTCGCACGGGCAAAAAAGATGCCCCTGAATGAAAGCGCCTTGGTGCATTTGATGAAGGTGAAATTCCCGACCATCCAAAACGTCTATGCCAACTATATGCCAAAGTTTTTGATCGAGCAGATTATGGCAATCTGTGACTTTGAAAACATCCCCTATCAGATGACGCCCGCACTGATTGATCGGGCTTGGGGAAACATGTTCGTGCGCGAAGAAAAGATCGCCCATTGATGCAATGCAAGCAATGGGCGGGGGCCACAAAAGCCCCGCCCTCACAGCATCCGTACACCGTTCTCCGTCACAATCACGTCCAGCTTTTGGTCGGTCGCCTCTATCGGCACGGCATCCATTTCCTGCCCTGAAAAGGCAAATCCGATGGCCAAAACAGGCCCACGCGCCCGCAAGCCTTCTAGCGTCCGGTCATAAAACCCGCCGCCATAGCCGAGCCGATACCCACGCGCGTCAAACCCAACCAGAGGCACGATCAGCACCTCTGGCTCTACCCACCCGCCTTCAGCCGGGATCAACGCGCCAAATTCGCCCGCCACCATCGCGCAGCCCGGCGACCATTCGCGAAATCGCAAAGCCTGCCCTGCCCCCATAATAACCGGCACGCAAACGACGCCTTGATGCGCGGCCATCGCGGGCAGCGGGTCAATCTCGGTGCGCATCGGCATATAGCCGGCCAAAGCGCGACCGCGATGAGCCGCCAGAAAATCAGCCAAAATCTCGGCCGCTTGTCCCTGCCCCGCGCCAAAGGCCCGCTTGCGCGCAGCAAACCCTTTGGCACGCGCGGCTTTTTTTACAGCAAGATCCAAGATGCCAGCTCCAAGAATGCAAAGAACCCGACCACATCTGTTACCGTTGTCACAAACGGCCCCGAGGCAAGGGCTGGGTCAATGCCAAACCTTTGCAGCGCCATCGGGATTAAAATCCCCCCCGCTGCCGCCGAAATCAGCGTCAACACCATCGCGATTCCGATCACCAGCGCCAACATCGGCAGTCCGAACCAAAAGCCTGCGATCAACGCCATTAGCAAGCCGAACACACAGCCGTTAATCGCACCCACCGCCGCCTCACGTCGAATAACCCTAAAGGCGTTTTGCGCGGTCAAATCGCGCGTTGCTAGCGCCCGCACCGCCACCGTCATCGTTTGTGTGCCTGCATTGCCCCCCATCGAGGCGACAATCGGCATAAGTACCGCCAAAGCCACCATCTGATTGATCGAATCCGCGAACTCGGAAATCACCAACGACGCCAAAATTGCGGTAAACAGGTTCACCAACAACCAAACTGCGCGGCCCTTTGCGGCCTCAAAGATCGTATCCGACAGGCTCGCCTCATCGCCAACACCGGCCATCCGCAGCATGTCTTCTTCGTGCTCTTCGTCCAGCACGTTCATCGCGTCATCAATGGTGATCACACCAACCAAGCGATCATGTTCATCGACAACAGGACAAGAAATCAGGTGATATTGATTAAAAATATAGGCCACATCGGCCTCGGGTTCGGTCGCCTCAATCGTGCGAAAGCTGTCTTCCTCAATATCTTTCAGCAACACTTCACGGCGCGATGACAGCACCCGCCCCAACGTTACATAACCCTTGGGCTTCATCCGCGGATCGACCAAGATCACATGGTAAAACTGGTCCGGCAGGCTTGCATCGGATCGCATATAATCAATGGCTTGCCCGACGTTCCAATGTTCCGGCGCCACGACAACCTCGCGCTGCATCAAGCGGCCTGCGGAATAATCCGGATAGCCCATCGCCTGCTCAACCGCGACCCTGTCAGCGGCCTCCAGCGCGCCTAGAATGCGGTCGTGATCTTCTTCCTCAAGGTCTTCCAGAATGTCGACAACATCGTCGGTGTCCAGCTCTCGCACAGCGTCAGCCAACACCGCAGGCGACAGCTGACCAATCACCTCTTCGCGGATGTTTTCATCCAGTTCCGACAAGATTTCGCCGTCAATCCCATCGGGCCACAGCGTCAACAAATCGCGTCGGTCACTCGCACTGATCTGTTCCAAAAGGTCGGCGATATCGGCTGCGTGAAGCGGGTCCAGCAACTCATCCAGCCGCGCAGCATCCTGTGCCTCAACTGCATCTTGAATAGCCTCTACCCTACGGGCATCCAGCACATCTTCTTCCAATTCTTCGATGACGTCGGACATAGGACCCCCATAAGCATGATTACCGCGACCCTACGATAAGGTGCTTCAAAGAAACAGGGGTGACAGGTAAATTTACTAAGCCAGCAAAACGGCTTACTGTGGCACAAAGCACAACAACAGGCGCGCAACATGACTGAAATCATCCTCGGGCAAGTCCTTTCCTTTCATGGCGATCCTTTTGTTTTGGGGCCAGAAGCGGTGCGCGTAGAACGCCAAGGCGGCGTGGTCATACTGGGCGGCGAAATCATCGACACTGGCACGGCCGAGGCAATGCGCAAAGCCTATCCCCAAGCCACCATAAACGATCACGGCAACTGCCTGATTTCGCCGGGTTTTATTGATCCACACGTCCACTACCCACAAACGGCCATCATCGCGAGCTGGGGCAAACGGCTGATTGACTGGCTCAACACTTACACCTTCCCCGAGGAAATGCGCTTTGCAGACCCCGCCTACGCCGCCGAGATCGCCGCGCGGTATTTCGACCTGACGCTGGCCAATGGCACCACGACCGTGTGTTCCTATGCCACGATTCATCCCGAAAGCGTCGATGCGTTCTTTACGCAGGCGCAAACCCGCGGCCTGCGCGCCTATGCGGGCAAAACCTGCATGGACCGCAACGCGCCAAAGGGCCTGCAAGACACCGCAAAATCGGCCTATGATGATAGCAAGCGCCTGCTAGAAAAATGGCACGGAATTGACAGGCTGTCCTACGTCATCACCCCCCGTTTTTCGCCCACCTCAACTCCCGAACAGCTCTCCGCCCTCGGCGCGCTCTGGGCGGACAATCAGACATGCTTGATGCAAACTCATTTGTCCGAGCAAACCGACGAAATCGCATGGGTCAAAACCCTCTACCCCACGGCCCGCGACTACCTTGATACATACGAACAACACGGCCTTTTGGGCATGGGCGGCCTCTACGGCCACGCCATTCATTTGGAACCACGCGAAGTTGACCGCTTGACCGAGGTCGGCGCAAGCCTGATCCACTGCCCCACCTCTAACACCTTCATCGGCTCTGGCCTGTTCGATATGGAATCGATGGTCGCACGCGGGTTGCGCGTAGGCCTTGCCACCGATACCGGCGGCGGCTCGTCGTTTTCAATGCTGCGCACCATGGCCGCAGCCTATGAGGTGGCACAACTGCGCGGCACCTCACTGCACCCTGCCCAACTGTGGTGGCTGGCGACCCAAGGATCAGCCCGTGCGCTGCATGCCGAACAAAAAATCGGAAATATTGCCAAAGGGTTAGAGGCCGATCTGATCGTCATTGACCTCGCCTCAACCGCAGCAATTGAACAAGCCACCCGCCGCGCAGAAACTATCTGGCAATCGATTTTCCCAACCATCATGATGGGCGACGACCGCGCTATAAAAGCCGTCTACATCGCCGGAAAACAGCGCTAACCCGCTTTCTTTTCGGCAAAAATATCTCGGGGGGGATAGTTGCATTGCATGGCAATGCGACCTGACCTTCAGGCCAAGGGGGGCAACGCCCCCCCCTACTAAACCAATCCCTACTCCACCAATTCCCAGCCATCCGGCTCAAAACCAAACTTCAGCGCAACCTCGGTCGCCCGCTTTTCTTCGGCCCAAATTGCCGCCGCCGAGATCTCCATCTCGCCCGTCCGCGCCTCCAGCGTCTCGCCGTCTTCATCCTGACGCGTCACAAACCCCAACGCTTTCAACGCCTTCTCTGCCGCAGCAAAGGGCGCATCCACTTCATCCGCCAAAAACAGAAAATTCACCACGGCGCGCTTGGGCAAGCTGTCAATCTTGCCAATCTCGACAAAGGTTTCAAACGTCTCGGCTTGCTGGGCTTTGTAATCATGGCTCATGGCGGCATCCTTTGTGCAGGTTTCCCCTTTCCTGCCCAAAGCCATGCCGCCCCGCAAGTCCTTTTTGGCGTTCACCTATCCCATTAACGCCCGCGCCAGCCGATTTTGCTTGGCTATCACTGCGCTAAGGTCAATCGTCACCATCGCACCACCTCGCACCACCTCGCACCCTTCGACAATCAAATCCCGCACCCGCATCGGCCCCGCCAGCAAAAACGCAACCCTGTCCCAAGACCCTGCCGCCTCGACCCCAGACACATCCCAAATCGCAATATCCGCGCGCTTGCCAACCTCTAGCGACCCGCAATCGTGCCGCCCCAAAACCTGCGCCCCGCCCAAGGTTGCAATCTCCAACGCCTCGCGCGCGCTCATCGCATCGGCACCATTTGCCACCCGTTGCAACAGCAGCGCCTGCCGCGCTTCGGCCACCAAATTCCCCGCATCATTGCTGGCCGAACCATCAACCCCAAGGCCCACCTTTACCCCGGCATCCCGCATGGCCCGCACAGGTGCTATCCCAGACCCAAGCCTGCAATTCGAACAGGGGCAATGGGCCACGCCGGTACCGGTTCGTGCAAACAAATCAATCTCTTGCCCGTCCAGCTTTACGCAATGCGCATGCCACACGTCATCACCCACCCAGCCCAAATCTTCGGCATATTGCCCGGGGCGGCAGCCAAATTTCTCTAAACTATAGGCGATGTCTTCATCATTCTCGGCCAAATGCGTGTGCAGCATCACGCCCTTATCACGCGCCAGCAGCGCCGCATCGCGCATCAAATCGCGGCTTACAGAAAACGGCGAACATGGTGCGATGCCCACCCGCACCATGGCGCCTTCGGAGGCATCATGGAACCGGTCCACCACCCGAATACAATCTTCCAAAATCGAGGCCTCACGCTCGACCAACGCGTCGGGCGGCAATCCACCATCGCTTTCGCCAATGCTCATCGCGCCGCGCGTGGGGTGAAAGCGCAGGCCAACCTCACCAGCCGCCGCAATCGTATCATCCAGCCGCGCACCGTTTGGAAACATATAAAGATGGTCCGAGGTCAGGCTGCACCCCGTCAAGGCCAGCTCGGCCAAACCAACCTGCGCCGAGGTGAAAATCTCTTCCGGCCCAAAGCGCGCCCAGATCGGGTACAGCGTCTTTAACCAGCCAAACAGCAGCGCATCCTGCCCGCCCGGCACCGCCCGCGTCAGGGTTTGGTACAAATGGTGATGCGTGTTCACCAGCCCCGGTGTCACCACACAGCCCCGCGCATCAATCACACGGCCTGTCGTTGCCAGCCCCGCAGCCACTGCCGCTATCACACCGCCACGCACAAGCACATCGGCACCCGCCAGCTCACGCCGTGCGCCGTCCATCGTCACCACAACATCTGCGTTTTTGATTAAAATTTCGTTCATTTTACAGGCCCCTGTTCACCACCCCCTTCGGTGAAACCGGGCCAAAATGCACGACAGAAGGGGGATAAAGGACTCGCGCAGGCAACCCCATTTAAACCAATCCGGCGGTTAGTCAAACCGCCAATTGGTTTGCACATCACCGCCGACCGCCATTTGCGATACCAACCGCAACCGTGGTGCATCCACCAACGCGGCCAGCCCCAGCGCCCCCACGGCGGGCAAACCTTCGGCGCCGATTACCGCGCCGGCTGTAAATGTGACCAGATCATCCACCAGTCCCGCTGCGATCAGCGCCGACGCCAGCCCCGCACCACCTTCACAAAACACCCGTGTAACGCCTTTATTGGCCAGCGCGGCAAGCCCCGCGCGCAGGTCCAGATGCCCCGCACGCAGCGGCACGGCCAGCAATTCGGCCTCCGCCGCAGCCCAATCATGCCCATCGGCGCCCGCAGCATGCAGTATCCAGACCGGATTTTGCCGCGCCGTCTGCCCCAATCGGCCCTTGGGACAAGTTCGCAGGCCACTGTCCACAACCACACGCACCGGCTGATGCACCGGCCCCATATCGCGCACCGTCAAATCGGGATCGTCGGCCAAAACTGTGCCCGACCCCACCATCACAGCATCATGCGTCATCCGCATCAGATGCACAGCCCTACGCGCGAAAGCCCCTGTAATCCAACGGCTTTCGCCCGTTCCCGTGGCGATTTTCCCGTCCAATGTTGTCGCCAGTTTCAGCGTCACCAAGGGCAGCCCTTGGGTCACGCGCTTGAAAAACCCGCGGTTCAAAATCTGCGCATCTTCGGCGCACAGCCCCTCATCCACCACCACGCCCGCCGCACGCAGCATCGCATGGCCTTTGCCCGCAACACGCGGGTCGGGGTCTGTTACCGCGCTGAAAACATGGGAAACACCGGCTTCGCTCAAGCCATTGGCACAGGGCGGCGTTTTACCGTGATGGGCGCAAGGTTCAAGCGTGACATAGGCCGTAGCCCCGCGCGCCAGCCCACCCGCCTGATCAAGCGCCATGCGTTCGGCATGTGGCCGCCCGCCAACCTGCGTCCAACCTCGGCCCACTATGCGGCCTTCGTTGAGCAAAACGCAGCCCACCGCAGGGTTGGGCCAAACACGCCCAAGGCCACGCGATGCGAGCTGCAACGCGTGGCGCATATGGGCGTGGTGGTCGGTCATTCCTCAGAAGTCGTGGTTGGCCGCAGCTCGGACACGAACTTATCGAAATCATCTGCCGCTTGGAAGTTCTTGTAAACGCTAGCAAAACGCACATAAGCTACCGTATCAATCCGCGCGAGGGATTCCATAACGATCTCACCGATCACTTTGGAATTGATGTCGGTTTCGCCCAAGCTTTCCAGCCGCCGCACGATGCCAGATATCATCTGGTCAATCCGCTCGGGGTCGATTGGCCGCTTTTGCATCGCCATCCGCATCGACCGTTCCAGCTTATTCCGGTCAAAATCTTCGCGCTTGCCATTGGATTTAATAACCACAAGATCGCGCAACTGCACGCGCTCATATGTGGTGAAACGCCCGCCACACGCAGGGCAAAACCGCCGACGCCGAATGGAAACATGGTCTTCAGCCGGGCGGCTGTCTTTGACTTGAGTGTCGATATTCCCGCAAAATGGGCAGCGCATAGGCTGATCCCCCTCGTTTCTTGTTTTTACTGCCTCAGATGCGGGGGTTAGCCCCCCTGCTTATCCATAGGACTATAGGTAGGCGCACAGGTCTTGGGTAGCGGATATTTGCCTACGCCAGATTTAGTGCCAATGTGTGGCGCGCGGGACTCAATCATCTGCCCCAATCACAGCGCCGGAAAGCAGTCCAGATCACGCCGATGTCAGGTTGATTTGCAAAAATCCGTGCTACCTTTGCACAATATAAACCGAAAAGGAACATCCATGACCCGCCTTACCGCCAAGGATTTCGCCCCAGAATTGCTGGAACTCTATGATTTTTACGCCCATGGCAAAATCACCAAACGCCAGTTTTTGGACCGCGCCAGTCGCTTTACTGTAGGGGGCCTGACCGCCGTTGCAGTGCTGGGCATGATGAGCCCAGATTATGCGCTGGCCGAGCAGGTTTCCTTTAACGACCCTGATATCACAGGCGAATATGTGATGTACCCCTCGCCCAACGGCCATGGTGAGGTGCGCGGATATCTCGTTCGCCCCGCAGGTGCGACAGGCCCGTTGCCTTCGGTTGTTGTGGTACATGAGAACCGTGGCCTGAACCCCTATATCGAAGACGTTGCGCGCAGGCTGGCCAAGGCTGGCTTTATGGCGCTGGCGCCTGATGGGCTAACCTCGGTTGGCGGCTATCCCGGCAATGACGAACAAGGCCGCGAGCTGCAACAAACCGTTGATGGCACCAAGCTGATGAACGATTTTTTTGCTGCTGTCGAATGGATGATGGCGCATGAGGGATCGACCGGCAAGGTTGGCATTACCGGCTTTTGCTATGGGGGTGGGGTCGCCAATGCGGCCGCTGTCGCCTATCCCGAACTGGCCGGCGCTGTGCCGTTCTATGGCCGCCAGCCCGCCGATGCCGATGTACCGAAAATCAAGGCGCCTTTGCTGATCCATTACGGCGCGCTGGATGAGCGCGTGAATGCAGGCTGGCCCGCCTATGAGGCCGCGCTCAATGCCGCAGGCACCACCTATGAGGCGTATCTTTATGAAGGCGCGAACCACGGATTCCACAATGACAGCACGCCCCGCTATGACGAAGCGATGGCCACGCTGGCATGGGACCGCACAATCGCCTTTTTCAAGAAAAACCTCGCCTAACGGCTAACGCAGCATCGCGACCACCTCAGGCCGGTGTGGGCGGTCGCGATGTTCGAAAAGGTAAAGTCCTTGCCAATCTCCAAGAGTCACTCGCCCGGAAATGACAGGAAACTGCAAACTTACCTGCAGTAACGCCCCCTTGATATGCCCAGGCATACCGTCTGCTCCTTCATAAGTGTGGGTCAAATACCGCATCGACGGGTCGGTCGTTGGCGGCACAAGTCGGTGAAAATAGGCCTGCAAATCCACCTGCACTTCGGGGTCGGCATTTTCCTGTATCAACAAACTGGCCGAGGTATGACGGATGAACAGCGTCAAAACGCCCTCATCACCCCTATAGGTTTTCACCCAAGCAGCCACCTGTGGGGTAAATTCATAGAGGCCAGGGCCATTGGTGGAAATGAGAAAACGGGTGTTCATCGGCAACCTTTCGCACCTGCGCCCAATTAGCATCTTGCGGCTGTCGCCCAAGGCCCTATCTGACAGAGGTAGTACAGGTATAGGCCCAAATGTTCGACCCTTCACACCTTATTTCGCAATTCGGCTTGCTAGCCGTATTCGGCACCGCTGCCGTTGAGGGCGACGCTGCGGTCGTTACTGCAGGGGTTTTGGCACAACGTGGCATTTTGCCCCTTTGGCCGGTCATTTTTGCAGGCATGGCGGGGGGCTGGTTTTCGGACTTGCTGATCTATCACCTCGCCCGGCGCTATCGCCACCACCCGCGCACTGTGCGCGGGGTCGAGGCCGCGCGGAAATGGCGGTTTTTCAACATCTTCGTGGCCTACCCGATGCTTTTGGCCATCGCGATCCGCTTTATGCCCGGCGTGCGCACCGCTGGCCCAGTGGCGCTGGCCACTGCTACCCCAATCACGCCCCTGCGCTATACCGTGCTAACCGGCATAGCTGCGTTTTTGTGGTCTTTCAGTCTGGTACACGTCGGCCAACAAGCCAGCCATATTCTGGCGCACCTGTTCGAAAACTTCGATGGCTCCGAATGGATGGAGATCGGGATTCCCGTGGCGATTGTTGTGGTGCTAACTGTATTTGCAATCCGCAAATGGCGCAAACGGGTGCCGGGGGCGTGAGGGCTTCGAAACCTGATTAAGCCTACTGTACTTGATTAGGCATGCCACTTCCGAAGAATTGCTTTCTTTGTTTGCTTAAAGATAGTAGCGCACTTATCCTTAAAAACTCCTGTTCGAGCGATAGTTTTCACATGAAGCTATCTAATTTCTGGAATTACTGCCACAATTCGATCCGCATCTTCTTTTGAAATAATCGCGCCGCTCAAATTTCCGTTTTTTCTCGCACGGTGAAATAGAAAACCCATGATCGCGGCAATAGGGCCAAACACCTATGCACCGCTAACTGCGGTACCAAAGGCTACAACACCCGTCGAAAGTGCAAAGAAAATAGCAGTCAAACCCGACAGCACAGCGTATAAAATTGATCTCAAAGATAACTCCTTAAAATGAAAAAGCGCCCCGTAGGGCGCTTTTCTTTACTGATCCAAGAACGACCGTAGTTTTCGCGACCGGCTTGGGTGCTTCAACTTCCGCAGCGCTTTCGCCTCAATCTGGCGAATACGTTCGCGGGTCACCGAGAACTGTTGCCCCACCTCTTCCAGCGTGTGGTCGGTGTTCATGCCGATGCCAAAACGCATCCGCAGAACCCGTTCTTCACGAGGTGTCAGCGATGCCAGAACTCGGGTTGTGGTTTCTTTCAGGTTCTCCTGAATAGCGGAATCCAACGGCAGCACAGCGTTCTTGTCTTCGATGAAGTCGCCAAGCTGGCTGTCTTCTTCGTCGCCAATCGGGGTTTCCAAGGAAATCGGCTCTTTGGCGATTTTCATCACCTTGCGCACTTTTTCCAAAGGCATTTGCAGCTTTTCAGCCAATTCCTCTGGCGTCGGTTCGCGGCCAATTTCGTGCAACATCTGACGACCGGTACGGACCAGCTTGTTGATCGTCTCAATCATATGCACCGGAATACGGATCGTGCGGGCTTGGTCTGCAATCGAGCGCGTAATTGCCTGACGGATCCACCATGTTGCATAAGTGCTAAACTTATAGCCACGACGATATTCAAACTTATCCACGGCCTTCATCAGGCCAATGTTACCTTCTTGAATAAGATCAAGGAATTGCAGGCCGCGGTTCGTGTATTTTTTGGCAATAGAGATAACCAAGCGAAGGTTCGCTTCGACCATTTCTTTCTTGGCCTGACGGGCTTCTTTTTCGCCCTTCTGCACTTGGTTCACGATGCGGCGGAATTCGGAAATATCAACGCCAACATAGGATCCAACTTGCGCCATCTCTTCGCGCAGTTCTTCTACCTTGTCGCGACTTTTCTCCATCAGGGCCTGCCAGCCGCGACCATCCTTGGCAGCCATCCGGTCAACCCATGTTGGGTCCAGCTCATAGCCTTGATATTCTTCGATAAACTCACGACGGTTGATACGGGCCTGATCGGCTAGCTTTACCATGCCCGAGTTGATCGCCATAATACGCCGGTTAATACCATAAAGCTGGTCAATCAGCGCTTCGATACGGTTGTTATGCAGGTGCAACTCATTGACCAACAACACAATTTCAGACCGCAGCTTTTGATAAGCATCTTCTTCATTTGTGCTGAAGCGGTCTTTTTTGTTCATCGTTGCCGACATCCGCAGCTCTTGCATTTCGGCAAGCTCGGCATAGTCATGCGCAATCACTTCCAGCGTTTCCAGCACGCGCGGCTTCAGCGCGGCCTCCATCGCAGCAAGCGACATATTCGAGGCTTCGTCATCCTCATCGTCGTCGTCGTTGCGCGACAACGGGTTGCCATCGGCATCTAGTTCGGGGCCGGTATCGGTTTCACGCTTGGGGGCGCCCTCGACGCCCTCACCAAGGCCGCCGACCAGACCCTCTTCGCCTTCGCCATCCATCCCACGGTCAAAAGTCGATTCAAGATCGATCACATCGCGCAGCAAAATATCTTCGGACAAAAGTTCGTCGCGCCAGATCGTGATCGCCTGAAAGGTCAGCGGGCTTTCACACAAGCCCGCGATCATCGTGTTGCGGCCGGCTTCAATCCGTTTGGCAATCGCAATTTCGCCTTCACGCGACAGCAGCTCAACCGAGCCCATTTCGCGCAAATACATCCGCACGGGGTCATCGGTGCGGTCAAGCGCCTCGGCCGCAGCACCCGACAGCGCCATTTCGCGCGGGCCGGTGGTGGCTGCAACCAGCTCGCCCCCTTGCGCGCTGTCTTCCATCTCGTCTTCTTCGGTGACCTGAATGCCCATTTCGGACAGCATCGACATAACGTCTTCGATCTGGTCCGAAGACACCTGCTCGGGCGGCAAAACCGCGTTCAGCTGATCGTAAGTGATGTAGCCACGCTCGCGCGCATCCGCGATCATCTTTTTGATGGCAGCTTGGCTCAGATCCAACGAGCCGTCGGTTTCAGAGTCGTTTTGCTTGCTGTCGTCGGTATCTTTGGCTGCCATGGATGCTCCTTTGGCCGGATGGTCGGTGTGCAAAACCGAATCACTCGGTCGAATGTACGAATCATTAGCGCGAATCACGGGGCATAAAAGGCTTTCGCCCTTATTTTCCCATGATTAGCTCGTTTATCAGCTTTTTTGTAGAAGTTAAAAGGCCTGACCTGCGGATTTGTTATCTTGGCGGCCCCACGCGCCCATCGCCCCCTATGTCTTAGAGCGGCCATTGCGGCCAAAATCGATTCGCTCCCACAGGCTGCGTGCCTCTTCTAGTTCTTCACGGTCCATTTCCACCCCATTTTCGGCGACGAAACCTTCGCCCTTCACGGCCTCTGGCCCCTTAGCGGCCAAAAATCTGGCCTCATTGGCCTGTGCCAACCGCCATGTCAGGCCTTCATCCACCAGCCCGTCCAAATCCTCAACCGCCTCATTCACCTCACGCCGGCCACCGCGCTCCGAGCGTAGTTTACGCAACATATCCCCGACGCAAATCTTGGCAAACTCGGGGTCTTCGGTCTTTAGAATAGGTGGTGCTGTGATGACATGGTTTTGGTGAAGCAAGCTTTCAACCACCGCGCGGTGGGTGTTGCGCAGTTTTTCTATCGCTGCGGCATCCGTACCCAGATGCAGCAAGGCAACGCGCAGCCTGTCCTCATCTGGGTCGGAAAATTCCATCCGGTCCAGCACCGGCTCAAACTCGGCGATCAGGCTGGGATGGGTCAAAATCGCGGCAAGAATGATCTGTTCCAGCAGCCGCTCATCACTATTCCCCAGCGCAAGGGCCGAGGATTTGGTCGAGATCATCGGCGGCAGCTTTGGCTTCCACGCACCTTTGCCCCCCGGCACCCACTCCTTGCGCGGCGTCCATTCCTTTTTCGGCCCACCTCCACGCGATTGGCCAAACAGCTCCCACCGCAGGCGTTTGATTTCTTCGCCATAATGGCCACGGATGGACCCGTCTTTAATCCGCATCAAGGCGGTGCGCAGGGTTTTATCCAGCGCGGCCTTGCGTTCAGGGCTATCGAAAACGCGACCCTCGGTTTCGCGCTTCCACAGCAGGTTGACCATGGGCTGTGCGGCATCCAGCACCGCCTGCATCGCGCCCGCCCCTTGCGCCTTTAGCAAATCATCGGGGTCGAGGCCCGCCGGCAGCATCGCAAAGCGCAAACCTTGCCCCGCCTCTAGCAGCGGCAGCGCCAAATCGATCACCCGCAAGGCCGCCCGCAGCCCTGCCGCATCGCCATCCAGCGCAATCACAGGTTCAGGACTGACGCGCCACATCAGGCGCAACTGATCTTCGGTCACAGCAGTCCCCAGAGGGGCCACAGTGGCCTTAAACCCCGCCTCACTTAGCGCGATCACGTCCATATAACCTTCGGCCACGACCAGCGGCGCGCCTTTGCCCGCCGCCTCTCGTGCGGGGGCGAGGTTGAACAGATTGCGGCCTTTGTCGAACAGCTCGGTCTCTGGCCCGTTCAGGTATTTCGCCCGCGCGTTCGGGTCCAAGGACCGCCCGCCAAGGCTGATAGCCCGACCCCGGGCATCGCGAATCGGAAAGATAATCCGCGCGCGAAACCGATCATAGGGCGCATCATTATGGTCGGAAACCGCGCAAACGCCGCTGTCGAGGATCAGGTCTGGCGCAAAGCCTTTGGCCTTCATCGCCGCAAACACAGCTTGCCGCCCCTCGGGTGACCAGCCGATATCCCACCGCTCTTGTGCGTCGGCCTTTAGGCCGCGGCGTTCCAGATAGTCACGCGCCACCTGTCCGGCGCTGGTTTTCAGCTGAAGGCGGCAAAACTTGACAGCTTCCTCCATTACCTCGGCCAACTGGCTGCGCCGATCGGCCTTTTGCGCCGCTTGCGGGTCGCGGGCAGGCATCGGCATCCCTGCCTCACGCGACAACAGCTCAACCGCCTCCATAAATCCAAGGTTTTCGGATTCCATGATAAAGCCCAACGCATCGCCTTTGGCCTGGCAACCGAAACAGTAATAAAAGCCTTTGCGATCATCGACGTGAAAGCTGGCGGATTTTTCCTGATGGAAGGGGCAAGGCGCCCACATATCGCCTTTGCCTTGGTTTGATTTGCGCATATCCCAAACCACCTTGCGCCCAACAACTTGGGACAAGGATACGCGGGTGCGCAATTCATCAAGGAAACCGGGTGGCAGACTCATGCTCTATATATCGGCCTGATGGGCGCGATAGGCAAGCGGTGCGATTGCGGCAAAGGATAGCGGGGGGCTGTCTGCCCCCCCTTGGCCTGAAGGCCAATTCACCCCCGAGGATATTTTTACCGAACAGAAAGCGAAGCGGTTTACGGACTACCCAAAATATCGCGCGCAATTGCATCAAACAGTTTGGTTCCTATAGGGATGAGGTCATCTGGAAAGTCGTAATCGGGGTTGTGCAATGCGGCGTGGGCACGGCCTGCGCCCAGAAACACCATCGCGCCTTTGGTGCCAGGCTCTGCGCCAAAACGACCAAAATCCTCCGACGCACTTTCAGGCAAAGGTCCGCGCGTATGGGCAATGCCCAGCGCGTCCAAGGCCGCCGCCATCCGGAGTGTTGCCTCGGGGTCATTCACACTTGCCGAAAAATCATCGTGGTAGCTGATGGTTAAAGCCAACCCATGTGCGACTGCTTGATCTGCCACCAAGGCCTCGGCCTGATCGCGCAGTGCCGCCATTGGCGCGTCGAGCATGGTTCGCAGAGTCACCCAAATTTGCGCCCGCGCGGGTGACACGCCAAAACTTGGCTCGCCCATCACGGCGTGTGTTACCGTGGCCAAACGGTAATCAGGGCCCAGCGCCCCGCCCGACCCCAAGGCCGCCAAACCCGGAATCAGCTGCGCCAAGGCCAGCCCCGGCGACACCCCAAATTCCGGCTGTGCTGCGTGGCTGGTCTTGCCTTCAAGCGTGATTTTCATGCCCACTGACGCGCAATTGACGGCGCCTTCTGCAAGCCAACACTCGCCCAGCTTGCACCCCGGCCAATTGTGCAGCGAAAATGCCCAATCGGGGCGCAAATCCGCGTAACGCGGCTCTGCGATCACCGCCGCCGCCCCCGACCCATCTTCCTCGGCCGGTTGAAAAATCAAGATTACGCGGCCCGATGCAGGCCGTTTGCGTGACAACAGCCGTGCGAGCCCCAGCATGATGGCCATATGCCCGTCATGGCCGCACAGATGGCCCTTGCCATCGACCGTTGAGCGATGTGGTGCGTCTGAAACCTCATGGATCGGCAAGGCGTCCAATTCACAGCGAAACAACACGCAAGGTCCCGCTACACCGCTGTCAAACACCGCCGCGACGCCGTGGCCGCCAAGGCCGGTGACCATTGCATCGGGTGCGCTGCCCAGTGCCTGCACAACCCGCGCCGCCGTTTCGCCCTCTTGGCCCGACAGTTCAGGGTGGCGGTGCAAATCGCGGCGAAATGCCGTCAGCTCTATGATATCGGCGTTGCTCAGCATAGCAACCGCGCCGACCGCATCCGCATTGCGGCCTCTACTTCATGCCACGCGGTTTTCGCCATGGAGCGAGGCACCATCACCTCAAACCCGCCGGACACAGCGATGAAAATGGCGGCCATATGCCCCAAGCACGACCGCGCGCAGCCGCCACTCCCCATTGTGCGCAGATCAATCGGTACCAGCCGCGCCAGCACATCGACTGCACCCGCGCCAGTGACAGACAGGCAGGCCCAAGCATCGCCTTGATCGGTCAGCGCTGCCTTGTCGGCCCATGCTGCGGGCGACCCGCCAATCAAAAACGCCTGCCCGCGCCCTGCCCAGACCAGCCGTGCGTCCCCGCAGGCCAGCACGCAATTCGGCGCAGGAAACCCCTGCACGGCCCCAAATGGCGCAACCGAGGTCACTTGCCCCAAATCCAACTCGGCCAGCGTTACACCCGCCAAAGCAATAGGCGTGTGCCCCCAAAGAGGCGTTTTTGCGATAAGGTTAACCACGCAGCATCACCCCCTCTTTGTCATAAAACACAGGCGCGCTTACCTCACACAGCAGGTCGATGCCACGCATATGATCGACCAAGCGCACCATTTCGCCATGCCGCGCCCGCCCGTCTTGCAAAAACGCCAACCCCAGATAGCCGCCCAACGTGGGTGAGTAACACACGCTGGTCACATAGCCCTGATCAGTCTCGCGCCGCACCTCCTGACCCGGTGCAAACAAATGCGCCCCTGCGGTGATCGGCGCGTCATTGACTGGCCGCAGGCCGACCAGCTGATCGCGCCCCTCCAGCAAGCCGGGCCGCAAAGCGGCCCCTTTGCCGATGCAATCCTTCTTGGCTGAAATCATCTTGGCCATGCCAATATCAAACGCCGTGACCCGCCCGTGAATTTCGGAATGGGTGATAAACCCTTTCTCAATGCGCAAAACATTCAGCGCTTCCATGCCATAGGGGCCACCGCCCAGCGTTTCCGCCCGAGCCAGTAAATCACGAAACAGGGCCTCACCAAACCGCGCGGGCACCGCGACCTCATACCCCTGCTCGCCAGAAAATGAGATCCGAAACAGCCTCGCACCCACATCACCGATCTTTACCGCCGCACAGCCCATAAACGGCAAATCAACTTGCGCCAGCGTATCCACCAGCGTTTTTGCCAGTGGCCCCGCCACGGCAAACTGCGCCCATTGCTCGGTCACGGAAATAAACCGCACATCCCAACCCGTGCAATAGGCCTGCGCCACAAACTCCAAATGCCGCAGCACAAGGCCCGCCGCCGCCGTGGTCGTGGTCATCACAAAATGGGTGTCGGACAACCGCGCTGTGGTGCCATCATCCAGCACATGCCCATCGGCGCGCAGCATCAACCCGTACCGCACCCGCCCCACAGGCAGCGTGGAAAACACATTCGTATAGATCAAATCCAAAAACTGCGCGGCATCACGGCCCTGAATATCGATCTTGCCCAAGCTGGACACATCGGCCACGCCCACCGTATTGCGCACCATCGCCACCTCGCGGTCGCAGGCCTGCCGCCATGTTACCTCAGCCGGACGAGGGAAATAGCTGGGCCGATACCACAGCCCCGCCTCAATCATCGGCGCCCCGCGTTCAACGCTCGCGGAATGTGAGGTCATAAACCGCTGCGGTGCAAAGCCTATCCCGCGTCCACCCGCCCCCATCGCGGCGATAGAGACCGGACTGAACGGCGGGCGATATGTTGTCACCCCAGTCTGCGCAATGCCGCGCCCTGTTGAATCGGCCAACACCGCCAAGGCCCCGATATTCGAGTTTTTTCCCTGATCCGGCGCCATGCCTTGGGTGGTATAGCGTTTCATATGCTCGACGCTGGCAAAACCTTCCTGCGCCGCCTGGCGCACGTCCTTGGTCGTCACGTCATTAGCAAAATCGAGCCATGCGCGGCCTGCGCCCTTCACCTCCCACAATGGCATGATGTCATAGCCCGCCTCATCGGCCAGCGGCACAGCCATTGGCGCCGTTTTTTGGCCCAATACGCCCAGCGCCTGCACGGCCACCTCGGCCCCATGCGCAAGGCAATGCCCCAAGGAAAAGACCCCGGCTGCAGCCCCTGCCACATGCAGCCCCGGCACGGCCCCCGCCTGCGGCACAAACGCCGCAATTGCACCATCCCACACAGGCCGCCCGTTCATATGGCAGGTCAAATGCACCAAAGGGTTCCAACCGCCCGAAACCCCTAAACAATCCGTCTCAATCTGAATCTCTCCACCATGATAGCGCAGGGTAACACCCGTTAAACCGTGCCGACCCTTGGTGGCGATGACCTCGGCCCCCGTATAAACAGGGCAATCCTCGGCCACACTTGCATCGGGCCGCGCATCAATAATTGCGGCCACGTTCACCCCTGCCGCTATCAAATCCCGCGCGGTCTGGCGGGCGTCATCATTATTGGCAAAGAGCGTCACCCGCTTGCCCGCCGCGACGCCGTATTGGTTCAAATAGGTCCGCAAACTCGACGCCGTCATAATCCCCGGTCGGTCATTGTCAGCAAAGGCGATCATGCGTTCCTGCGCGCCTGCCGCCAAAACCGCCTGCCCCGCGACAATCCGCCAGAAACACTCGCGCGGCAGGTCGGGCCGTGCCGCCACATGCAGGCCCACGCGTTCCAGCGCTCCATAGGTCCCGCCGTCATAGGCGCCCGTCACCGTAGTGCGGCCCATAAGGCGCACATTAGGGGCGGCCTCCAACTCGGCCAAAACTGCCGCCACCCAGTCCATCGCAGGCTTGCCGTCAATCTCGGCCGTGTCCGACAGCAATCGCCCACCCATCTGGGCTGCCTCATCGGCCAAAATCACATCCGCCCCCGCCCGCGCCGCCTGCAAGGCCGCCGCCAAACCCGCAGGCCCCGCGCCAATCACCAGCAGGTCGCAAAAGGCAAAGGCCTTTTCATACGCCGCCTCATCATGGCGCCCCGACAAGCTGCCAAGCCCCGCCGCCCGCCGGATCAGCGGCTCATAGAGCCGCTCCCAAAACTTGCGCGGCCACATGAATGTTTTGTAATAAAAACCTGCGCTTAGAAAGCGCGAGACTCGGTCGTTCACCGCCATCACGTCATATTTCAAGCTCGGCCAACGGTTCTGACTTTTCGCCTCCAACCCTTCATAAATTTCTTGCACGGTCGCGCGCACATTCGGCGTCTGCTGGCGGTTTTCAATCACCTCGACCAGCGCGTTCGGCTCTTCCGACCCTGCCGTCAAAACCCCGCGCGGCCTGTGATATTTAAAGCTGCGCCCAAACAACCGCACCCCATTGGCCAACAAGGCCGAGGCCAGCGTGTCCCCCGCAAACCCGCGATATTCGACCCCGTCAAAGCGAAACCGGATCGGGGCCAAACGATCAACCCGCCCTTTGCCCTCAATCCTCATAGCGCACCCTCTTCAGGCTTCATCTTGGCCAAAATACCTACCCCACCATCAGCGACCAGTGCCACGCCCAACACCTCATGCGTCACCGTGTTGCGCGTGACAGACAGCCACGCCGCACAGCCCATCTCATGATACCAAAGATCGCGCGCCACCCCCGCCACATTGTCGCGTAAGTGCAAATGCGCATCGATTGCGTCGAAATCCTCACCCGCGGGCCGCATCAGATAATCCTCTGATCCGTAATAATAAAACTCACGCCGATCGCGGGGGCCACAGAGGGGGCAGGTGATACGCATAATGTTCTCTCAGTCTAAATTCAGTGCAAGTTGTGCTGTGACCCAGTGCCTTCTTCATCCAACAAATGGCCGGTCTTAAAGCGGTCCAAACGGAACCTTTGGGCAACGGCGTGCGCCTCACCCGTCGCCATCAAATGCGCCATGCACCAGCCGGATGCAGGCACCGCTTTAAAGCCGCCATAGTTCCAGCCCGCATCGACAAACAGCCCCTCCACCGGCGTCTTATCGATGATGGGCGAACCATCTGGCGTCATGTCCATGATTCCGCCCCAAGACCGCAAAACCTTTGCCCGCCCGATCATCGGCATCAGGGTCATGCCCGCCTCCATCACATGCTCGACCATCGGCAGGTTGCCGCGGCTGGCATAAGACGCGTAAAAATCGATGTCACCGCCAAAGACCAAACCGCCCTTATCCGACTGGCTGATATAAAAATGCCCCATCCCGAAACTGACAACATGGTCGATCACCGGCTTTAGCCCCTCGGTCACAAAGGCCTGCAACACATGGCTTTCAATTGGCAGGCGCATCCCCGCCATTGCAGCCACCTGCCCCGAACGGCCCGCCACCACCATGCCAACCTTGCGCGCCTTAATCGCGCCGCGAGTGGTTTGAACACCCACCACACGGCCGCCTTCAATATCAATCCCCGTGACTTCGCAGTTCTGGATCAAATCCACACCGCGCTGATCGGCACCGCGCGCATAGCCCCAAGCCACCGCATCATGCCGTGCCGTGCCACCGCGCGGATGCAACAACCCGCCATAAATCGGAAAGCGGGTTTGTTCGAAATCCAAATACGGCAGATGCGCACGCACGCCCTCTCGATCCAACAAAACCGCATCATCGCCTTGGTTCATCATCGCATTGCCGCGCCGCACAAAGGCATCGCGCTGGCCATCACTGTGAAACAGGTTGATCAAGCCGCGCTGGCTGTGCATCACATTATAGTTCAGCTCGGCCTCCAGCCCTTCCCACAGCTTTAAGGAATGGCTGTAAAACTCTGAATTGCCCGGCAAAAAGTAGTTCGCCCGCACGATCGTCGTGTTGCGCCCCACATTCCCCGACCCGATATAGCCTTTTTCCAAAACGGCAATATTGGTCAGCCCGTGGTTCTTCGCCAAATAATATGCCGTCGACAGCCCGTGCCCGCCGCCGCCAATAATAATCGCATCATATTCGGCCTTGGGTGCAGGATCGCGCCACACAGGGCCCCAGCCCTTATTGCCCAAAAGCCCTTGGGTTATGACCTTAAGCCCAGAATACCGCATATGCTCACCCTTTCGCATCACCACCAAAGAACCCGTCTTTTGCCGCAAAGACAAGCATGTCTGCGACAGTATAGTGTCGCACCTGCCCCACCCTCACGGGCCCCTGTCAGCATTGTGATGAAACTATCGGCACGTTTGCCCGTATGTTCAGCAGGTAAAAAGGAGAACCCCATGCTGAACCGTCGTACTTTCATGGCCACAACACTTGCCGCCGCAGGGGCAGCCGCCCTTCCCGCTTGGGCCGCCGAGTTTGAAATCACCTTTACAGATGCCGAATGGCAAAAGCGTCTGTCGCCTGCGCGCTTCGCCGTCTTGCGACAAGAGGCGACGGAAAAGCCGTTTTCCAACAGTCTGAAAGGCGAAAGCTCGCCTCTGCTGAAAGAGGCGCGCAAAGGCACTTATACCTGCGCGGGCTGCGATTTGCCTGTTTACAGCTCGGAAACCAAATTCGACAGCGGCACCGGCTGGCCCAGCTTTTATGATGCCGTCAAAGGCAATGTTGCCACCAAAGAAGACAACACCCTGTTTTCAAAACGTACAGAACTGCATTGCCGCCGCTGCGGTGGGCATTTGGGGCATGTGTTCAACGACGGACCAAAGCCCACAGGCAAGCGCCACTGCATCAACGGTTTGGCGATGAACTTTACCGCCGCTTGACGAAATCGAACCAAGCTGAAGTAAAAGGGGCCGGAATATCCGGCCCCTTTTGTCATTTTCAAACCTTCAAAGCCCCTTGGACTGATAGGTCGCCGCAACCCGGCTGATCGACACAATATAGGCCGCCACGCGCAGATCCTCGACATCGCCGCGCCCGTGCCACACTTCGCGCATCGCCTGATAGGCCGTGCGCATCGTGTCATCGAGGCCCGAGCGCACCAGCTCCAACTCGCCCGCGCCTTTCAGGTACTTGCTCTTGAAATTCGGTGACATGGTCCAACCAAGGCCCTTATCTGCCGACAGCTTTTCCAGCTCATTCACCAGCAAAATATGCCGCGCCTCTTCGGCCCGGCGCTGCATCCGGCCAAAGCGGATATGCGACAGATTCTTGACCCATTCGAAATATGACACCGTCACACCGCCCGCATTGGCATACATATCGGGAATAATCACAACGCCCTTTTTGCGCAAAACCTCATCCGCGCCAAAGGTGATCGGGCCATTCGCCGCCTCGATAATCAGGTTTGCCTTGATGCGGTCGGCATTGTTCAGGTTGATCACCCCTTCCAGCGCAGCCGGTATCAGGATGTCGCATTCCTTTTCCAACACCGCCGCGCCATCGGCCACATAGGCGCCCTGCGGATAGCCTTTGATAGACCCCTGCTTGACGATCCACTGGCGCAGATCCTCAATGTTGATGCCATCATCGTTCACAATCGCGCCGTCCCACTCGATCACGGCGGTTACAATCGACCCGTCTTCCTCGGTCAAAAACTTGGCTGCGTGATAGCCCACATTGCCGAGGCCCTGCACGATCACCTTTTTGCCGTCAAGATCGCCCGTAAGGCCGGCCATCTTTTTGTCTTCGTCATAGCGGAAAAATTCGTGCAACGCGTATTGCACACCGCGACCCGTCGCCTCGACGCGGCCTTGAATACCGCCCGCATGCGGTGGCTTGCCGGTCACACAGGCTTTGGCGTTAATATCGGCCGTGTTCATCCGCGCGTATTGGTCAGCGATCCACGCCATCTCACGTTCACCCGTGCCCATATCGGGGGCGGGTACGTTTTGGGCGGGGTTGATCAGGTCGCGCTTAATCAGCTCATAGGCGAAACGGCGCGTGATGGATTCCAGCTCATGCGGCTCCCACGCGCGGGGATCGATGCACAGGCCACCCTTTGAGCCACCAAACGGCGTTTCCACCAAGGCGCATTTATAGGTCATCAACGCTGCCAGCGCCTCAACCTCATTCTGGTTGACCGACAGCGCGTAACGTATCCCGCCTTTGACCGGCTCCATATGCTCGGAATGGACAGAGCGGTAGCCGGTGAACGTCTCAATTTTGCCACGCAGCCGCACGCCAAACCGCACCGTATAGGTCGAATTGCAAACCTTGATTTTCTGCTCCAAGCCGGGGCTCAGATCCATCAGAGACGTCGCCCTGTTGAACATAAGATCAACAGAGTCGCGAAAGCTCGGCTCACCCGTAATGTGCATGTATCTCTCCCTGATACCCCCCAAACACTGGGCGGTTTACCTTTCCACGCTAGCCCGCGATGCCTGAAAACTCACCACAAAAAAAACTTTTCCCGCAGAAAAGGCAAATCGTCGTAAGCCATGCCTTGCGCCTAAGCTTAACGCAACAAAACCGCAGCTGCGCAGGATTTTCCGCCAGATTCCCCGATTCGAGCGCCTTGTTTTAGCCCTAGTCTGTTAGCATAATGATCAAATTCAGCCCCACATCGCCGCCCTTGGCACCTGTTTACAAACGTTCTGTGAACAATCCTTGCTGATAGGCCCCAGCGTTTCCAATCACCCTGATTATACCTTATTTCCCACAGAAAAAGCCACATTTCCGCCCGATATCACTGGTCAATTGGCCGGTGGGAAAAGGTGTGTTGTGTCCGGACCGACTCCTTTTGGCAGACGTTGCCGAGATCGACCGGGCACATTTGGTAAAGGATGAGAAATGAAACCCGAGTTTAAGCTGCCGACGGCGCGGAAAGGCCGGTTGCATTGCCAGAGCCGCCAAGCGCCAGGGCGCAGACCGTCAGGTCTTGGCTTTGCAAAACGCGAAGACGGGTCACTGCTTATCTTGGGCCTGATGCTGTTTGTAATCATGTCAATGATGGGCGGTCTTGCGATCGACCTCATGCGCTATGAACAACGCCGCACACTGTTGCAGCAAACGCTCGACCGCTCGGTTCTTGCGGGTGCTGCCATGTCACAAAAGCTGACGGGCCAAGCCGTCGTAACCGATTATTTTGCCAAGGCTGGTTTGTCCGACACACTGGATTACGTCGATATGGACAAAGGCGATAACTACCGCATCGTCACCGCCACGGCGTCTTCCAAACTTGATACCTATTTCATGCATATGATCGGCATCAAAGAGATCGAAGCCGATGGCGACGCCGTGGCCGAGCAGCGCGTGTCTAACATCGAAGTGTCGATGGTCCTTGATATTTCCGGCTCCATGTATGGTTCGAGAATCGACAAATTGCGCCCTGCGGCGCGCGAATTCATTACGACCGTCCTCGCGGCGGCGGAACCGGGGCATGTGTCGATTTCGATCGTGCCCTATAACGCGCAGGTTAACGTTGGCAAATCGATCATGGACTCGTTCAATGTGGATGATAACCACACCTCGTCGTATTGCATCCAGCTGCCGACTTCCGCCTATTTGAGCAACGACATCTCAACCACCACCAAGATGGTCCATAACGCGCATTTTGACCCCTATTCCAGCTACTACTACTACTCATCCGCCACTTCGTTCAACTGCTCGCCCGAAAGTGGAAATACCGTAACGGCGGTCAACAACAATGAAACCACGCTGCACAATGCCATCAACAACATGGTCGTGGGCGGCAACACCTCGATTAACATCGGGGTGAAATGGGGCGCCTATCTGCTGAACCACAACGCCAATGCCGTTATTAAAAACTTGGTCACAGCTAAAAAAGTTATTGATGGTTTTTCAGACCGCCCGATGGACCCGCTGACCGAGGACGTGCTGAAGGTTCTTATTGTTATGACCGATGGCCAAAACACCTCTGACTACGTCATCAACGATCCCTATAACTCTGGTTTGTCAAATATCTATGTCAACAAAAAATCGGGCGCGGTGACTGTCTATTTCAACCAAAGCGGCAACAAAGATTGGTACTGGGTCAGCTCTGACAAGTTCAAAAGCACCTTGGATGGCAGCACCCAAACGATGAGCGACTACAACCAGCTTACATGGCCAGAGGTTTGGGCCAAATACCCCGTCGAATATGTGGCAAAGTATTTCTACTCTAACGCAGTCAGTGGCAGCTCCAGCTATTGGGAAGGTCAGTTCAGAAGCTGGAACTATTACGACAAAGACACGCAATTGCAGGATATATGTACCGCCGCCAAAAGCCAGAACATCGTGATTTATGGCATCGGATTTGAGGCCCCTGACGATGGCCGAACCCAAGTGCGCAACTGCGCGTCATCGACAGCCCATTACTTTGATGCAAGCGGCCTGGAAATCTCCACCGCTTTTCGTGCCATTGCCAATAACATTACCCAGTTGAGGTTGACCCAATGACCCAGCTTAACATCACAAAAAACCGGTCTTGGATGGCGCGGCTTACCGCGCCTATGCGTCGGGTATTCGCAAGCGAAGAAGGCACCGCCACGATTGATTTCGTGCTTTGCATTCCTGTGATCATGACGATTTTCATCGCGTCGATTGAATCGGGTGTGCTGATGACCAGATTCCTCTTGCTGGAACGATCGGTTGATATCGTTATGCGCAACCTGCGGCTGGGCGAATACCCCAACCCAACCTCGGACTTTTTGAAAGCCGAGATTTGTGACCGCTCGACGATCTTGGAGGATTGCGAGGCGAATATCACCATCGCGCTTGAACCTATCGACCAAACAACATGGGCTTTTCCATCACGCGAAGCCGGCTGTGTTGATCGGTCAAATAATATCAGCCCGGCCCTCACCTATAACCCTGGTGCGGCACATGAAATCATGATGGTGCGCGTCTGCGTCATCCAAGACGCCGTGTTTCCAAGCACCGGCATCGGCCTAAACCTGCCAAAAGACGCAAAAGGAGGCTATGGGCTCATTACCACCTCTGCCTTTGTGAACGAGCCATGAGGACTTTAACAATGTCATTTCTTAAACGTATATCCCGGCGGTTCTTTCATGATGAAAGCGGCACCATTTTGGTTGACGCGGTCTTGCTTTTGCCGGTTCTCGTCTGGGGATATGTCGGCTTGTTCGCCTATTGGGATAGCTATCGCACGATCAACACAGTGCAAAAGGCCAGCTATACAATCTCGGACCTGCTATCGCGCAGCCAAGAAGTGCTCGGCATTAATGATGCCTATCTTTCCGGCATGCGCACGACCCTGAACACAATGATCGACACCGATCAAACAAGCAAAATCCGCGTAACATCGTATAAATGGAGCGAGTCGAACACGCGCTATGAGGTGATCTTTTCGCGGTCGCCCGATAGTGCAATGACTGCGCTTACCAACACTAATCTGGCAACGATGACCGACCGCTTGCCCATCATGTCCGATGGCGACAGCGCTGTTTTACTTGAGGTAGAGGTTGCGTATACGCCCCCAGTGGCCTACGGACTGGAACCAACAACAATAAAACAATTTATTGTGACACGACCACGCTTTGTCTCAAAGCTTTGTCACGTCAGTTTTGCCTGCTGATCTGCTCGACGGCACGCAAACCCGAAACGCCCGCCTAATCGGCGGGCGTTTGCGCGGTTAACGGGTTAGGTTTACTGGCCGCGCTCTGCGATCAAGGCCGAAACCACCTCGGCCATAAAACGCGCGGGCTGCGATGGTGTCACGCCGCCGATGCCCACACGCTTGCCAGTCCGCCACCAAAGCCCCGGCACCCACGCAAACCCCATGCGCTGATACAACACCAACGAAAACCCGTGCGACGGCTTTAGCGCAAAGGCCCCACGCGAAACCTCACGCACATTCGACATCTCGGCCAGCAGCCGCCCCGCATCATCGCGCAACCCGCTCGTCGTTAAAACCAATCCCGTGGCCGTCGCCCGCCATGTCAAATAGGTGCCAAAAAATACCGCGCCGCCAAGCGCCATCAACATCAGGCGCAACACCATTTGTTCGCGCGGAAACCCCAGTGCAAGGCTGATCAACACACAGCCCAGCGCAATCTGCACCACAACCCCCATCACCCGACGGGGCTGCGACGGGTCCAACCGCGCCAATACCTGCTCGGCCTCAACCACTTGATCTGTCATTCCATGCCCTCCTGCGTGCTGCCCAATCGCTATAGCAGGTTGCGCAGGCATATCCAGCCACCCAACCCCCTAATGTGCCACCGCGCACAGGCGCCCTGCATGCCTGCGCAGTTGTCTCACCCCGAAACACCCCCTAGCTTTCACGCAACAAAGCAACCCAAGGAGGCCAAAATGTCCATTCGCCCCGTCACATCCGAAACCCTTGCAGAGGCAACAACCGAAGGCGCAGGCGTCCACCTGCACCGCGCGTTCGGATTTCACAACCCCGAGCAGATGGACCCGTTCTTGATGTTCGACGACTTCCGCAATGACAACCCAAACGACTATAACAAGGGCTTTCCGTGGCACCCGCACCGCGGCATTGAAACCATCACCTATGTGCTGGCTGGCACCGTCGATCACGCCGACAGCTTGGGCAATACCGGCAGCTTGGGCGCAGGCGATGTGCAATGGATGACTGCCGGATCAGGCATCCTGCACCAAGAAATGCCGCATGGGAACACTGCGGGCCAAATGCACGGCTTCCAGCTTTGGGCGAACCTGCCAGCCCATCTCAAGATGACTCAACCGCGTTATCAAGATGTTACCAGTAGCGACATCCCCGAAATCATCGACGATGACGGCACCGCCGTGCGTGTGATCGTGGGCAATTTCTGGGGTAAGTCAGGGCCGGTTGATGGTATCGCCGCCGATCCGCAATACCTTGATATTTCGGTGCCAGCAGGCCTTAAGAAAACCTTTAAAATCGACACACGGAAATCCGCCTTCGCTTATGTGTTTGAAGGGAAAGGAAACTTCCGAGACGCCAGCCACCCACGCGGTGTTCTGCTGGAAAAAGAGGTGCGCGGCCAAGAGGTGAACATCCGCGACATGTCCGGCAACCGCACATTGGTTCAGTTCGGTTCAGGGGATGAAGTGACCGTGCAGGCGGGCGAACAAGGCGTCCGCTTTCTACTGATCTCGGGCGCACCTTTGCGAGAACCTGTGGCGTGGCACGGCCCCATCGTGATGAATACGCAGGCCGAAATCAGACAAGCCCTCAGCGATCTGCGCAACAATACCTTCATCAAACCAGCCCACTAATCCCCGCAAACGCCTTCGAATTTTCGTCGAAAATTCGAAGGCCACCGCCACGTCTCTTGCACTTGAACGCGACCCGCCGCAAACTCCCCCTATCAAAACCAGTCGGCACCAAAAAACCAGTCAGCACCAAAGCAGGAGACCATCATGCAACTCACTTGGCTCGGCCACTCCAGCTTTCGCTTGGAAATTGAAAACGCCACCCTGCTGATCGACCCGTGGCTAACGGGCAACCCGATGTTCCCCGAAGCCCAAACCGAGGCGGCAATCGCAGGCGCAACGCATATCCTGCTGACCCACGGCCATGGCGACCACGCCGCCAACGCCCTCGATATTGCCAAAACGTCAAATATTCCAATCGCCTGCATCCATGAACTCTCGAAAATCCTTGGTGCTGAGGGGGCGCAAACCATCGGCTTTGGAAAAGGCGGCACCATAGATATGGGCGGTGCCAAGGTGACTATGGTCAACGCCTCGCACTCCTCAACTATCGATTTCAAAGGCGGTGCACCAAGCGCCGCAGGCTCTGAGGCAGGCTTTATGATCGCAGGCGAAGGCCACACGATTTATGTTTCAGGCGATACCGACATCATGGCCGATATGGACTGGATGGGCGATTATCACAAACCCGATATTGGCATCCTTTGCGCAGGCGGGCATTACACGATGGACATGAAGCGCGCCGCCTATGCCGCCAAACGCTATTTCAATTTCAAAACCGTGATCCCCTGCCACTACCGCACCTTCCCGATTTTGGAACAGTCGGCGCAGGCGTTGATTGACGGCCTGCCCGGCGTGGATGTGATTGAACCGCAAGTGATGCAACCCATCACCATCTAGCCACAGTTTACAACGATCCGTCTGTTTAGCTTGCCGGTCTCGCGGCCACGTTTCACAGGTTGCTGCATCCTACTCCATACATCAGGGCACCCCGAGCAACATTCAGCATGGCTTCATGCGATTCTACCTGTTTTCGCTGCTATTTCGGCACCCGTAGCTATACCCAATTCCTGCCCGGCCTGTATTACCAACACCCCGCCGCTCCACACAGACGGCGGGGCAACGCTTTACAATCGTTTGCTTGCAAAAAATCTCCGCAACATTGCGCTCGATTCCTCAGCCGCAATTCCCTCATAAACCTCGGGCACATGATGGCACTGGGGGTGCGAAAATACACGCGCGCCAACCTCTACCCCACCCGATTTCGGGTCAGATGCGCCGTAGTACAACCGCGCAATCCGCGCCCCCGAAATTGCCGCCGCACACATCGGGCACGGCTCCAGCGTGACATATAGGTCATGCCCGCCCAACCGCTCGGTCCCCAGCGCCCGACACGCCGCGCGGATCACCAAAACCTCGGCATGTGCCGTCGGATCGCACAATTCGCGCACCCGATTGCCGGCCCGCGCAACCACGCCATCCGGCCCAACCACAACAGCACCCACAGGCACCTCTCCACGCGCACCTGCCGCCCGCGCCTCTTCCAGCGCGATCTCCATATATGAGGTAAATCCAACCATGGCGCAGCCTTGCCTCACCCCCTAATAAAATTCAATCCCTCCCTTGCCCCTCCCTCTATTTGAAAATACCCTCTGGTTTCCGGGGATGGAAAACCCCCGGCGCTTTGCCACGTCGCGATGACGTCGCCAGAAAAGGCCGACCCTAATGACCAACCCTCCTGAAAAAACCCCAGAAGGCGACCGTATCGCCAAAGTTCTCTCGCGTGCAGGCGTGGCATCACGCCGCGAAGCAGAGCGGATGATCGAACTTGGCCAAGTTGCCGTAAACGGCAAAATCATCGACAGCCCCGCCCTTAACGTCACCCCAAGCGACCGCATCACGGTTGATGGCCAGCCCATTGGCCAACCCGAACCCGCGCGTCTCTGGCTCTATTACAAACCCGACGGCCTCGTTACCTCGAACAACGATGAAAAAGGCCGCGACACGATTTTTGATCACCTGCCCGAGGACCTTCCGCGCGTCATGACCATCGGACGCCTCGATCTTAACTCCGAAGGGCTTTTGCTGCTGACCAATGACGGCGGGTTGAAACGTAAGTTGGAGCTGCCCTCCACCGGCTGGCTGCGCAAATACCGCGTCCGCATTAACGGCAACCCTACCGATGTCGATCTGGAACCCCTGCGCCGTGGCATCACGGTTGAAGGTGAAAAATTCCAGCCGATGATCGTCGTCCTTGACCGTATCCAAGGCGCGAATGCTTGGCTGACTGTCGGCCTGCGCGAAGGCAAAAACCGCGAAATCCGTCGCGCGATGATGGCCATCAACCTAACCGTAAACCGCTTGATCCGTGTCAGCTATGGCCCGTTCCGGCTGGGTGAAATGACCCCGAACGAGGTGACCGAAGTCAAAGGCCGCGTGCTGCGCGACCAGCTGGGCCAACGTGAGCTGCCCGAAGACGCCGTGGCCCCCAGCCCCCGCGCCAAAGGCCCGCGCATTTCGAAACCCGGCGCAAAGCTTGGTGCAAGGCCCGATGCAAGGCCCAGTGCAAAGATCGGCACAAAACCGTTGGCAGAACCAACTTTTAAACGCGGCCCAAAACCTGTTGATGCCGCCAAGCCCGGCCCCGCGCCAAAGCCGCGTTTTAACAAGGTCCGCATCCCAGCCGCAGACGCGCAGGTCGTCGAAAAACCGAAACGCGCAAAGCCACCGGTCAAACGCACAGCGCCGTCGCGCAACGCCGCACAGCCCGCTGCAAATAAGGGCAAACCGGCAAATCGTCGCCCATGAAACGCGAAAGCGGGGAATAAACTCGGCTTTTCCCCGCTTATCCCGCTAGTATGACCAGCCCGCAATACCTATAGTTAGGGCGTGAAACGGGCCGTTTGCGCGGCGGCTTGCCGAAAGGCACTGGGCCGCGCTTGTCTGAATAAAGGGGCTGTACATGTCTTCAAACGGGTTGAAAACGCTATCCTTCTTCCTTCTGGTGGCGCTGACCTTTTACATCGCAAGCTTGGGGGCCGTCTGATGGCACAACGCTTTGGCGGCAAATTCAGCCCGACCGGTGCCCCTTCGGCGCCCGCGCCTGATAAAAACAGCTTTCACTCCAAACGCCCCACCAAGGCGGGGTTTCGGTCAAACCTGTTGTTTTTTCTGCCGATCCCTTTTCTGTGGAAGGCATTTTTTGGCGACCCTGTCACGCTTATCCTCGGCCTATTTGCGGCCGCACTTATGCTTTTGGGCGCATGGATGACCCGCGAAGGCCTGTTCGCCCAAGAGGCGTATGAGGCGCGCAGCATCGCCCGGCGCCCTGCCCTGCCGCGCAAAGTTATCGGCGCGATGCTGATTGGTGCAGGCCTCGGCTGTGGTGTTCTGATGTCGGGGCAAGGCAGCGTCATCGCAGCGGCCCTTGCAACGCTTGCCACGTTCTTGCACCTCGGCGCTTTCGGATTTGACCCGCTGGCAAATAAGGGCGTCGACGGCCTTGATGATTTCCAAACCGACCGCGTGGCCAAGGCCGTAGATACCGGCGAGGCGCATCTGAAAGCGATGAAAGACGCGATTTTGCGTGCCCGCGACCGCCAGCTTGAAGGCCGCGTCGATCATTTTGCAGATACCGCCCGCGCCCTGTTTCGCACGGTTGAAAATGACCCCCGCGACCTGACTGCCGCCCGCAAATACCTTGGCATCTACCTGCAAGGCGCGCGTGAGGCGACGGTCAAGTTCGTCGATCTTTACGCCCAAAGCCGTGATGCGAAAATGCGCGCGGATTATGACGCGCTGCTGACCGACCTTGACACCAACTTCGCCAGTCGCACCACCGCGCTTCTGGCTGACAATCATACCGACCTGAATGTCGAAATCGAAGTGCTGCGGGAACGCCTGGCCTTTGAAAACCGTTAATCTGCGCCTCTAGCGCAAAAGAGTGAGAATAGTCCCATGGCCGAATCCATCCAACAACAAGCCGCCGCCGCCCTAGCCGAAGTAGAAGCCGTCACCGCCGTTGTGCTGCCCGAACCGGGCCGCGACTTGGTAACACTTGACGCCGCCACACCCGCCCATGCCGCCGAAATCCAAAAACGGATGGCGGAAATTGATATGGGCAACACCCAGTCGATCATTTCCTTCGGATCGTCGGCGCAGGTCGAATTGCAAGTGATTTCGCAAGCGATGCTGGCAGATGTGAAAAACAAAGATGTCGGCCCCGCCGGTGACAGCCTGCGCAATATGGTCAGCACCATCCGCGGCTTTTCGGTCTCGGAACTTGACGTGCGCCGCCAACGCACTTGGTGGGAAAAACTGTTGGGCCGCGCGGCACCTTTTGCCAATTTCGTGGCCAAATTTGAAAACGTCCAAGGCCAGATTGACAGCATCACCGAAACCCTGCTGGGCCATGAACATACTTTGCTGAAAGACATCAAATCGCTGGACGTTTTGTATGACAAAACCCTGACGTTCTATGATGAGTTGGCACTGTACATCGCAGCAGGCGAAGCCAAGATCAAAGATCTGGATGCCAAAGATATTCCGGCAAAAGAAGCCGAAGTCGCCGCCGTTGCCGAAGAGAAGCAAGTGATGAAGGCGCAGGAACTGCGCGATCTGCGCGCCGCCCGTGATGATCTGGAACGCCGCTTACATGACCTGAAACTGACCCGTCAGGTCACCATGCAATCGCTGCCTTCGATCCGGTTGGTACAGGAAAACGACAAATCTTTGGTTACCAAGATCAACTCCACCTTGGTGAACACCGTGCCTTTGTGGGAAACCCAGCTGGCCCAAGCCGTGACCATTCAGCGGTCGCGCGAAGCCGCCGAAAGCATCCGCGCGGCCAATGATCTGACGAATGACTTGCTGACCTCGAACGCCGAAAACCTGCAACAGACCAACCGCATCGTGCGCACTGAAATGGAACGCGGCGTGTTTGATATTGAAGCGGTGAAAAAGGCCAATGCGACTCTGATCGCCACGATCAACGAAAGCCTTGCAATCGCGGACGAAGGCAAAGCCAAACGTGCCGCAGCCGAGGTTGAACTGGTGAAGATGGAGCATGATCTGCGCGACACCCTTGCCTCGGCCAAGGCGCGCAAAGATGGTTTGGGCGATACCGTTGGTGTCAAAGCGTAAGTCGACAACAGAAAGCACAGCTATGCAAACCGTGGTGGCGCGCATGCCAAACACTCTGCTCCGCACCGTTAAGGCCTTGAAAGGGGCGGCATATTTTGCCGCCTCTGCGGCGCTTTTGGCGTGCTGTGCGCTGACCACCCCACCGATGACCGGGCGGGCCACGCTGCCGCCGCAACCGCGCGGGACCGAAACCCAAACACCGCCCCCGCAGTCGGCCGCCAGCGAAAACCTGCGCAAATACTACGCCGGCGTGCAGGCCGAGCTGTTGTCACAAGGGCTGATGCGCACTGATACCGGCGCAAGTGACGCACCTTTTAATGCCCGGATGTTGGCGACCAACTTTATACGCATCGCGTTTTTTGATGAATTCGACAGCTCTTCTGGCAGGCTGGTTGCGCGCGCCACTGAAAAACGTCTGCGCCGCTGGGATAAACCCGTGCGCGTGGGCCTCGCCTTTGGCAACTCGGTGCCACAAAGCACCCGTGCGACTGAACGGGCGCGCGTCGCGTCTTTTCTGGCGCGGTTGGAGCGGCTGACCGGCCATTCCATCAAACTGGCCGATAGCGACATAAACTTTCACCTGCAAATCCTTAACACCGATGAAATTCAGACCATCGGCCCTACCGTTCGCCGCGCTGACCCCAACGTGGGCGCACCAGAGCTGGACTCGATCATCAACATGCCCGAATCGACCTATTGTCAGGTAACCTATTCGATTGATGATGCCACCAATCTGATCGAGCGCGCCTTTGCCATTATCCGCGCGGAACACCCCGACTTGCTGCATCTATCCTGCCTGCACGAAGAAATCACCCAAGGCCTCGGCCTGCCAAATGACAGCCCACAGGCACGCCCCTCGATCTTTAACGATGATCAGGAATTTGCCCTTCTCACCCCGATGGATGAGATGATGTTACGTATGCTCTATGACAAACGCCTGACGCCCGGCATGTCTATCACACAGGCACGCCCCATCATTGACCAACTCGCCCAACAACTTGTCGGCGGCGACAGCTAGGAGCCAAAAATGGTTTTCGACTTTCTCAAAGGCCAGTTCATCGACGTCATCGCTTGGACGGATGACACCCGCGATACCATGGTTTGGCGGTTTGAACGCCACGGCAATGAAATCAAATACGGGGCCAAGCTGACCGTCCGCGAAGGCCAAGCCGCTGTTTTCATTCACGAAGGCCAGATGGCCGATGTATTTGGACCAGGCATGTACATGTTGGAAACCAACAACATGCCGATCATGACGGCGCTGCAACATTGGGACCACGGCTTTCAAAGCCCGTTTAAATCCGAGATTTATTTCATCAACACCACGCGTTTCAACGATATGAAATGGGGCACCAAAAACCCGATCATGACGCGCGATCCCGAATTTGGCCCTGTGCGCATCCGCGCCTTTGGCACCTATTCGATGCGTGTCACCGACCCTGCGAAATTCATGCATGAAATCGTCGGCACCGATGGTGAATTCACCGCCGATGAGATCAGCTTCCAAATCCGAAACGTGATCTTGCAAGAAATGAGCCGCGCTTTGGCGGCCTCTAAAATCCCTGTTTTGGATATGGCCGCGAATACCGCCGATCTGGGCAAGCTGGTCGCCACCGCGATCAACCCGCAAATCGCAGAATACGGGCTGTCGCTGCCTGAACTCTATATCGAAAACATCTCGCTGCCCGAAGAGGTTGAAAAGGCGCTGGATAAGCGCACCTCAATCGGGATTGTTGGCGATTTGAACCGCTACACCCAATTCAGCGCCGCCGAAGCGATGGCGCAACCCGGCTCGGCTATGGGCGCCGCGATGGGGGCTGGCATGGGTGCAGGAATGGGGATGGCCATGGCACAAAATACGGGACCATGGGGCGCTATGCCAACCGCCACCGCGCCCGTGCAAACCCCACCACCGCCACCACCGCCAGCACCCGAAACGCTGTGGCACACGGCCGAAAATGGCGCCACTGCAGGCCCCTTCTCACGCAGCCACCTTGGCCGCATGATTACCGAAGGCAGCTTTGCCCGTGGCACATTGGTCTGGACCGCGGGCCAAGACGGTTGGAAACCTGCGGGCGAGATCGCCGAATTGGCGCAGCTTTTCACCGTGGCACCGCCACCCCCTCCTGGGGTGTAAAACGTGACCGCCGAGCAAGAACACCATTGGCCCTGCGACAGTTGCGGGGCCGACCTGCGGTTTGCGCCGGGCCAAACAGAATTGGTCTGCGACCATTGCGGCAATGTGCAACAAATTCCACAAGCGGCCCAAAGCGGGTTAACCACCGCGCTTGGCGAACATGATCTTGCGCGCGGGCTGCGTGACGACCTGCCAAACTCGGCTATGGAAGCGCCGCAAACGACCCCATGTCCGAATTGTGGTGCATTGGTTGAATTTACGGGGGCGCATCACGCCGCCAAATGTCCGTTTTGTGCAACGCCTGTGGTTATCGGTACCGGCACAAACCGCCAGATAAAACCGCAAGCGCTCGTACCGTTTCAACTGGATGAACGGACTGCACGCGATGCTATGGGCAAATGGCTGGGGGGGCTGTGGTTCGCCCCTAACGGGCTGGTCGAATACGCCCGCAAAGGCCGTGCGCTTTCAGGTATTTATGTCCCGTATTGGACCTTTGACGCCGCGACCCGCTCGGCCTATTCCGGCCAGCGCGGTGTGTATTACTATGAAACCCGCACCGTGAACGTGCAGGTCAATGGCAAAATGGAACAGCGCCAAGAGCAAGTCCGCAAAACCCGTTGGTACCCTGCTTCGGGGCAAGTTGCGCGGCAATTTGATGATGTGCTGGTGCTGGCCTCTCAAAGCCTGCCCCGCGATTATACCGAAGGGTTAGAGCCGTGGGATCTGGCGGCCCTGCAACCTTACCGGCCCGACTACCTCGCAGGGTTTGTGGCCGAGGGGTACACAGTGGGCTTGGGCGACGGCAATGCGATTGGGCATGATAAAATGGCCCAAGTGATCGCCCAAGACGTGCGCCGCGATATCGGTGGCGATGAGCAGCGGATCAACCGGGTTGAGACCGATCACAGTCGGGAAACGTTCAAGCATATCTTGCTGCCTGTCTGGATGGCGGCCTATAAATACAACAGCAAAACCTACCGCTTTGTTGTGAACGGCCAAACTGGCAAAGTCCAAGGTGAGCGCCCCTATTCCGCATGGAAAATCGCCTTTGCTGTTGTTGCAGCCGCAATCGTCATCGGTGCAATTGCCTATATCAGCCAACAGCAATAACCCAAAACAGCACCGAGCTTGGGCGATATTCAGCCCCCCTGCGCCCAGCTCGGCTTTATTTCCGGTCAAAACAGCCGCACCACCCTATGCCAAAAGCCTATGCCAAAAGCCTAGGCCACAAAAAATGAGCGCCTCCAAAACACAGCAAAGATTGACTCTCGCCCAACCCCGCATAAAAGGGCTGCAACCGATAGGAGGCCCTGATGACCGATTTGACCCGCATCCTCGATCAAGCCCATATTCCAGAACTTCCGAACCCTTATTTCGGCAAAGTCCGCGATTGCTATGACTTGCCCGATGACCGCCGCATCCTGATCTCGTCAGACCGGATATCCGCCTTTGACCGCATCCTTGCCGCGATCCCGTTCAAGGGTCAGGTTCTGACCCAAACCGCCCGCTTTTGGTTCGATCACACCGCCGATATCTGCCCCAATCATGTATTGGCCTACCCCGACCCAAACGTTGTGATTGGCAAAAAGCTGACCATCCTTCCTGTCGAAATCGTCGTACGCGGGTACCTTGCGGGGACCACAGGCACCTCTATCCTGACCTTATACAAAAAGGGTCAACGCGAGATGTATGGCCACAGCCTGCCAGACGGGTTGCGTGATAATCAGGCCCTACCGGCCCCCATTATTACCCCCACGTCCAAGGCATTTGACGGCGGCCATGATGAACCTCTGACGGCTGCCGAAATCCTGTCCCAAGGGCTGCTGACGCAGGCGCAATGGGATCGCATCTCGGCTGTCGCCCTCGCGCTTTTTGCCCGTGGTCAGGAAATGGCGGCGAAACGCGGCCTGATTCTAGTCGATACAAAATACGAATTCGGCACCGACACTGACGGTCAAATCATCCTCGCAGATGAAATCCACACCCCCGACAGCTCGCGCTATTGGCTGGCGGATGGCTATCCTGACGCGCTTGAAAACGGAACGCGCCCGCCCTCGTTTGACAAAGATGTCATCCGGTCTTGGGTCGCGGCGCGCTGCGATCCCTATACCGATCCGATCCCCGAAATTCCGCCTGAAATGATCGCTGCCACTGCGCAGGTCTATATCAACGCGTTTCAGGCAATTACGGGTCAGCCTTTTGTGCCCGATACCACGGGTGCCACTCCGCTGGACCGCGTGCGCAAAAATCTGGCACCTTACTTCATCTAAACAACAAAGATGTTTGCGCTAACATCGGCAATTTGCTAAACTAACACAACTTTTCAAACAGGAATGATGTGATGCTCCTTTGTTGCGGCGAAGCCCTGATCGACATGTTACCCCGCCAAACCACGGCGGATGAGGCTGCTTTTGCCCCCTACGCTGGCGGCGCAGTATTTAACACCGCCATTGCAGCGGGCCGCCTCGGGGTCAAAACCAGCTTTTTCTCTGGTCTCTCGACTGATCTCTTTGGCGAGATTTTGGCAAATACGCTTGCCGCCTCAAAGGTCGATGCAACCTATGCTGCACGCTCGGCACGACCCACAACCTTGGCGTTTGTAAAGCTGGTCAATGGCCAAGCAACATATGCGTTCTATGACGAAAATACCGCAGGCCGCTTGCTGTCTATCGACGACCTGCCAACGCTTCCGGCTGAGATTTCGACCCTGTTTTTTGGCGGCATCTCGTTGGTCAATGACCCTGCGGCTTCCGCCTACGCGGCCCTCCAGGCACGCGAAGCACCAACCCGTGTGACCATGATCGACCCCAATATTCGCCCCAGCTTCATCACTGACCAAGCCGCCTATCGCAGCCGCATGAATGCTATGGTCGCCTATGCCGACATCATTAAAATCAGCGATGAAGATCTGCATTGGCTCGAAGGGGCGGGCGATCTGACGACCCTTGCGCACGGCCTTTTGGCACGCGGTCCCAAGCTGGTCTTTCTGACCGAAGGCGCATCGGGCGCACGCGCCATCACCGCCACGCAAAACCGCTTTGTCGCTGGCCAAAAGGTCACCGTTGCCGACACCGTCGGTGCGGGAGACACATTTAATGCCGGCGCCCTCGCCGCCCTTAACACGGCGAACGCCCTGAACAAAACCGCCCTGCAATCGCTGCCCGATGCCACGCTGGACGCGGCCCTCTCGCTTGGAAACCGCGCAGCCGCCATCACCGTCTCCCGTCCCGGCGCCAACCCACCTTGGGCGCATGAGCTGTGAGGGCACTACTGCAACGCGTTAATACCGCCTCTGTTTCGGTTGACGGCAAAACCATAGGTGAAATCGGCCCCGGTCTTCTTATCCTGCTTTGCGCAATGCAGGGCGACACTGAGGCCGAGGCCGACCTCCTGACCGCCAAGATCACCAAACTGCGCATCTTCAAAGATACCGCCGGCAAGATGAATCTTTCGTTAAAAGATACCAGTGGTGCCGCCTTAATCGTCAGCCAATTCACCCTTGCCGCCGATACCTCGCGCGGCAACCGGCCCGGCTTTTCAACAGCGGCCCCGCCAGAAACCGGCCGCCATCTCTATGACTATTTCTCAAAACAAATGCAAAACCTAGGCATCACCATCGCCAACGGCCAGTTCGGGGCCGACATGGATGTCAGCCTCACCAACGCAGGCCCGGTAACAATTTGGCTCGATACAGCCAACTAAAACCGCTTTCTTTTCGGCAAAAATATCCTCAGGGGGTGAATTTTCCTTTAGGAAAAGAGGGGGCAGAATGCCCCCTGCCCTTCATTCCTCGTCAACCCATTCCCAAGGCCGCACGAACTGCCCCAAAACGGCCGTCACAGCCATCTCATCAACGCCCTCGGCACGTGATACATGCGCCACCAAACCCCGTTTCGTATCTTCCACGACCGAGGTCACCTGAACCGGCACGCCCGCAGCAGCCAATGCTTCATTATACACACGCGTAATCGCGAGCCTGCGCAGACCAGGTTTAAACACCTTACCAACGGCGGTTTTTGGCAACTCAGACAATATCTCAATCAGCTTTGGCACAGCGGCACGCTCGTGAATATGCTTGCGGGCAAAGGCCATCAGTTCGTCTTGCGACACCTCGGCCCCTTGGACCAGCTCAACATACGCACATGGAATTTCGCCCGCATGTGCATCCGGCTGGCCAATCGCACCAACCATCGCCACGGCCTCATGTCCAGCCAGCGCCTCTTCAATCTCAGCCGGGTCAATGTTGTGGCCACCCCGAATGATCAGGTCCTTGGCCCGCCCCGTGATAAACAAATACCCGTCCGCATCCATCCTCCCCAAATCGCCGGTGCGCAAATACAGCCCTTCGGCAAATAAATCATGGTTTTTGTCTATCTCGGTATAGGTCGAGCCGGGGAACACACCGGGGTTTGAGACACAAATCTCACCCACCTGATCCACGCCGCAGTCAATCACACCATCGGCCGAGTGATGCAAAATCCGCACATGCGTATAGGGCAAAGGAATACCGACCGAGCCGATTTTCTTTTTCCCCTGCGGTGGGTTACACGATACCAGACAGGTGCATTCCGTCAGACCATAGCCTTCGATAATCTGCACGCCGGTCGCTTTCTCAAACCGTTTAAACAGCTCCAACGGCAATGGCGCCGAGCCCGAAAACGCCCCGCGCAAGCTGCTGACATTCGCATCAATCGGCCGTTGCATCAGCGCCGAAAGCGCGGTTGGCACGGTGATCATATAGGTGATCTGCCAGCGCTCGACCAATTTCCAGAAATTATCAAATACCCCGTCACCGCGATAGCCAGCAGGGGTCGGAAACACTACATGCGCCCCGCTACCGATCATCGACATCAAGATAGGGTAGATCGCAAAGACGTGAAACATCGGCAACGGGCAAATCACCACATCCGATTTATCAAAAATCAACTGTGATCCCAGCCAGCCGTTATACACCATCCCCGAGACTTTATGCTGCGCAACCTTGGGCATACCAGTCGTCCCGCCCGTGTGGAAATAGGCGGCAACGCGGTCATCCAACACATCTTCGAAAACCAGTCGGTCCGCCGGATGGCGTGCCAGTTCAGCATTAAAATTCAACACTCTGGCATTGTGGGTCACAGGATTCTTGGGCCTCACCAGTGGCACAATCCAGCTTTTGGGCGGGCTCAGATAGCGCTTTAGATCAATCTCAAGCACCGTTTTCACCTCGGGTGCATGGCGCACCGCTTCGGCCACCCTTTGCGCTACTTCCGTCTTGGGGAATGCCTTCAGCGTCACCACAACCTTGGCCTTGGTCTCGCGCAAGATCGAGCTGATTTGGTCAGCATCCAGCAGCGGGTTGATCGGGTTCACAATGCCCGCGACAGACCCGCCAAGCACCGTCACCGCTGTCTCAACGCAATTGGGCAGCACAAAGGCCACCACATCGCTTGGCCCAATACCAAGGCTACGAAACATGTTCGCGGCCTGCGTCACTTGGCCATGATACTGCGCCCATGTCAGCGTCTCGGCGCTATCGGTTGGGCCGGATTGCAGCTGAAAGCTAATGGCATTTTTAGCACCATGCGCCTCGCGCGTCCGGCTCAGAAATTGATAGATAGACCGCGCAACATCACGCTCTTCCCACGGTTTTTCCATCTCAATCGCATCGCGGTCCGCAACCGACACAAACGCTTTCATCCAAAGTCCTCCCCTAGCGCCCGCATTTCGACTGTGGGGCATTTTCGTTAAAGAATGCTGTTTTTTAGGCAGTGTCGCAAGCAAAGACCGGCAAAGAAAACGCAACGTCATGGCCTGCAACGCAAAAGAGGCGCCAAAAGCGCCCCTTTCATCAAGCCTGTTAGTCAGCTTATTTCGCAGGAATGCGCAGCTTTTGGCCTGGGTAAATCTTATCCGGATGGCTGAGCATTGGGCGGTTCGCTTCAAAAATCTCATTGTAGCGGTTGGCATTGCCCAAGGTTTTCTTGGCAATCGCAGACAGCATGTCGCCTTTGGCAACTTCGTGAAACACTGGGGCCGCGCCCGCATCTGGCACGTCATCTTGCACTTCGCCAACGCCTGCGACGTTGCCAACGGCCAAAATCACCTTTTCCTTCATTTCTTGGCTAACAGCATTGCCCGAAACGATAACCTTGCCATCATCGGCAACCTTGATATCCAGACCGGTCGTGTCCAGCCCAAGATCCTTGACCTCTTGCTTCAAAGCGTCTTCTTTCGGCGCCTCAGCAGCGTCAGCCTTGCCACCAAACAGCGACTTGCCCGCGTCTTTCACAAAACTCCAAACACCCATTGTACACTTCCCTTTTTATAGAGGGCCTTTGCCCCTTGCCCGCGCATTATGGCGCAGGGTGGCCTCGGCGCAATGGCGCAATTCACCAAAGCCGGGGGAAAGTTCCGAAAAATTCCCCCGGCTTTGGGTTAAATCGGCCCGTGTTTAGGCCTGCCCGTCGGTAAACTGCAACCGCGCCAACCGCGCATAAAGCCCGTCTTGCGCCACCAGCTCGTCGTGGGTGCCCATCGCCACAATGCGGCCTTCGTCAAACACCACAATCCGGTCGGCCTTTTTCACGGTGGCCAGCCGGTGCGCCACAACAATCGTCGTGCGGGTTTTGGCCAGCTCATCCACGGCCGCCTGCACAGCGCGTTCCGATTCAGCGTCCAGCGCACTTGTTGCCTCATCCAGCAGCAGCACTGGTGCATCGCGCAAAATCGCCCGCGCAATCGCAATCCGCTGCTTTTGCCCGCCCGACAGCATCACCCCACGCTCGCCGACAAAAGTGTCATAGCCCTGCGGCAAGGCTGTCAAAAAGTCATGCGCAGCGGCGGCTGTGGCGGCGGCTTCAATCTCGGCATCGCTTGCCTCGGGGCGGCCAAACCGGATGTTTTCCCGCGCGGTTGTGCCAAAGATAACAGGGTCTTGCGGCACAAGGGCAATCGCATGGCGATACTCGGCCCGCGTCATATCTTGCAGGTTCACGCCGTCCAGTAACACGCGGCCTTGCTGCGGATCATAGAACCGCAAAATCAGTTGCAAAATCGTTGTCTTACCCGCGCCTGACGGGCCAACAAGCGCAACCGTCTCGCCCGCAGCCACAGACAAATCCACACCATCCAGCGCAGAAATTTCAGGCCGCGCAGGGTATTGGAAATGTACGCCTTCCAAAGTGATCGCACCGCGCACAGGCGCAGGCAGCGCCAGCGGTTTGGCGGGGTCAGTCACACTGTCTTTGGCGACCAACAGCTCTACCAGCCGTTCCGTGGCACCCGCAGCCCGCTGCAATTCGCCCCAAATCTCGGACAGCGCACCAACGGCACCCGCCACCATGACCGAGTAAATCAGGAATTGAATCAGCTCACCCGCGCTCATCACGCCTTCCCGCACATCGCGCGCACCGATCCACAAAACACCAACAACGCCCGTGAAAATCAAGAAAATCACGATCACGGTCATCACCGCCCGCGTGCCAATCCGCGTTTGGGCCGAGGCATAGGATTTCTCGGTCAAATCGGCAAAGGTCGCCCGCGTCGGTGCCTCATGTGTAAAGGCCTGCACGGTTTGCACCGACAACAGCGCCTCGGACGCGTTGCCCGAGCTGGCGGCGATCAGGTCTTGGTTCTCACGGCTAAGGGTGCGCAAACGCCGCCCCAGCACGATGATCGGAATAACCACCCCCGGCACGATCAACAAAACCAAACCTGTCAGCTTGGCCGAGGTCAGCAGTAGCGCGACCATGCCACCCAAAAACAGCAGCATATTGCGCAGCGCAATCGAGACCGAAGACCCGATAACCGACAAAATAAGTGTGGTGTCGGTGGTCAGACGGCTCAGCACCTCACCCGTCATCAAGCGTTCGAAAAACGCGGGGCTCATCCCCATCACCTTGTCGAACAGCGCTTTGCGAATATCGGCGACCACCCGTTCGCCCAAACGCGTAACAAGGTAATAGCGCGCGCCCGTGCCCAGCGCCAACAACACCGCAATCGCCAGCGCCGCACCGAAATACTGGTCCAAAAGGCTGGTGTTTTCAGAGGAGAACCCGTCAATCACCCGCCGCACCGCAAGCGGCAGCGCAAGCGAAACACAAGCCGTCGTAATCAAGGCCAAAATCGCCCCGATCACCAGCTTGCGATAGGGCATCAAGAACGGGACCAGCCCGCGCAACGCACCCATCTTTTTCGATTTCTCGCGCTCTTCCAGCACTGTCGTATTTCGCGCCATGCTTATTCCGCCTATAATTACACCACTTCCCTTTAGGCCTTGCGCCCGCGGCTCGCAAGCATCCGAATTGCCGCGCCCCCTTTCCTAAGGCGTTCGCCTGTGCCACCTTTGCCCAAAATGGGGGACCACCAAATGACCATAACCACCTGCGTTTTTGATGCCTACGGCACGCTGTTTGACGTGGCAGGCGCTGCCCGCCAAGCCGCAAACGAACCGGGCCAAGAGATGCTTGCCACCCTATGGCCCCAGCTGGCCGAGGATTGGCGGCGCAAGCAGTTGGAATACACGTGGCTGCGTGCCATCACAGGTAACCATTGCGATTTTCGCCAAGTCACCGCCGACGGGCTTGATTGGGCGCTCGAGGCACAAGGCCTTGATAACACCGATCTGCGCGCGCGTTTGATGGCCCTATACGATGCGCTTCCCGCTTATGCCGAAGTGCCATCCATGCTAAAAACTCTGAAGTCCCAAGGCTTTGCCACAGCTATCCTGTCTAACGGCAGCCACGACATGCTGGCCTCGGCCACCACAACAGCAGGTATTTCTGCCGAACTGGATGCGGTGCTTTCCGTCGAATCCGTGGGCATTTTCAAACCCTCGCACCGCGTTTACGAACTCGTCGGCAGCCATTTCGGCACCGCGCCAGATCAAGTCCTCTTCGTGTCTTCCAACGGCTGGGATGTTTGCTCGGCCGCCGGTTTCGGCTTTGCCACGGCTTGGGTCAACCGTGCAGGCCTACCGATGGACAGGCTACCTGCGCAGCCCGACCATGTCCTATCCGACCTTACCAAAATCCCCGAGATCGCAGGCGCCAAATGACACGTTTTTTTACCACATCCGACGGCACCCACATTGCCTACACCGACCAAGGCAGCGGTACACCGCTTTTGTGCCTTGCAGGCCTGACCCGCACGATAGGGGATTTCGACTATATGGTCCCGCACCTGCCGCCCTGCCGCGTGATCCGCATGGATTATCGCGGGCGCGGCGCCAGCCAATGGACGGGGGCGGCAAGCTATACCGTTCCGCAAGAGGCCAAAGACGCGCTGGAATTGCTAGACCATCTTGGCATCAAACAAGCGGCCCTTCTCGGCACTTCGCGTGGCGGGCTTATCGCGATGGTCCTTGCAGCCACCGCGCGCGACCGCCTGCTTGGCATCTGCTTCAACGATATCGGCCCCGAAATCCACAAACCGGGGCTGGAACGCATTATGGATTATGTCGGCCGCAACCCCCGTGTCAAAACACATGGCGCATTGGCCGAGGCCCTGCCCGACAACATGCCCGGCTTTGCCAACGTGCCCCACAGCCGCTGGTTAAGCGAGGCCCGCCTGCATTACACCGAAACGCCCCAAGGCCTGCGCATCACCTATGACCCCGCCCTGCGCGAAAGCTTTCTCAACGCGTTCAAAGGCCCCGAAGTTGACCTTTGGCCGCTGTTTGATGCCTGCGCGGGCCTTCCCCTCGCGCTTATCCGCGGCGGCAATTCCGACCTGCTGACCCAGGCTTGCGCCGATGAAATGCGTCGCCGCCGCCCGGATATGGGTTTTGCCAATGTCCCCGACCGCGCTCATATTCCCTTTCTTGATGAACCGGAGGCCGTGGCCATCCTCCACAGCTATCTGGAATCTGTTAAAATTCCACCCACAGCCCCAGCTTAACCCGCGGGCTTTTGGCACCAATAACCCCGATTGACGGCGAAACGACCACCTGCGTTGGGCCCAAAGCCAGTGCGGCACTGGCTTCCAACCGCATAGTTTGGGCAGTCCCGCGCCGCCAATACTGCGCCTGCGCCATCAGCTTCAGCCGCTCCGTCGGCTGTACGCCCATGCCCATATCCAATTTATAAGCCAGACCTTGGCCCAACCAATCGGTTGTCACGATATGCTCAACCTGCGCATCAACCGTGGCCCAGCCGTTCCCAAACCGTGACTCAAACCCTTTGCCCCAAAACAGCCCAGCACGCACGGCGATTTCAGACACACCTTTCAGGGCCGGAAAGGCTGTTGCTGCCGTGGTTTCGCGCAACTCGGCCGCCACCCCAGCCGATAGAATCGCCCCTCCCTTGCCGCGCCAAACCGGGTGCTGGATAAACTGGCTAACATCCGGCAAGCGTCGCCCCTGTGGCATCGACACCTCGTTGCCCAAGGTCCAATCCTTGCCAAAACCATATTCAGCATAAATCTGGCTCCGCAGTTGATCGGCAGAAAGCGCTACGAAAAACTGCCCCTTATCGCGTGGCCATGCGCCAGCCTGCGCCTTTTCCGCACTGAGCACCGAAACCCAACAGAGCAAAACCGCCAAAAACCAACGCATCACAATGCCATCCATCGGGCCCTCCATCGGGCCAAGATGCCGCAAAATGGATTAACAGAGCGTAAATAAAATCGCTAAAGATTGACTGTTTCGCCTGCAGAGGCCAGCAATAGCCAACGCAGCCAAGGAATGCCCTATGCCCACAATCGCCGATATCGACGCCGCCGCACACCGCTTGCAAGGCCACGCCTGCCGCACGCCTCTGTTGTCCTCGCCCTTTTTAAATGAAATCGCAGGCCGGCGGGTTTTTGTGAAAGCCGAGTGCCTGCAACATACGGGATCATTCAAGTTTCGCGGCGCGTGGTCGGCGCTTTCCGCGTTAGACCCTGCTATCCGCGCCAAAGGCGTAATCGCGTTTTCGTCGGGCAATCACGCCCAAGGCGTCGCATTGGCAGCAAAACAGCATGGCGCCCCAGCCGTGATCATCATGCCCGCCGATGCGCCGCGTCTGAAAATCGCCAATACCCGCGCACTTGGTGCCGAAGTCGTGCTCTATGACCGCGCGACAGAGGATCGTGATGCCATCGGTGCCCGCCTTGCATCCGAACGCGGCCTGACCCTGATTAAACCGTATGATAATGACATGGTGATTGCGGGCCAAGCCACAACTGGCCTTGAAATCGTTGAACAAGCTGCTGAACAGGGCATCAAAGATGCCGATGTTCTGGTCTGCTGCGGCGGCGGCGGCCTGACCTCCGGCATCGCACTGGCCCTAGACGCCCGCGGCCAAAACCTGCGCGCCCGCCCGGTTGAGCCTGCAGGCTTTGATGATGTCACCCGCAGCCTTGTCAGCGGACAACATGAAAGAAATGCGGCCCTTTCCGGCTCGATCTGTGATGCAATTGTCACCCCCACACCCGGCCAGATAACCCTGCCGATCATGAAGCGGCTGTGCGGCCCCGGCATTGTGGTCACAGATGATGAGGCCCTGCACGCAATCGCTCTTGCATGGTTGCGGCTGAAAATAGTGCTGGAACCCGGTGGGGCGGTGTCGCTGGCGGCCGCGCTGTTCCATGGAGAACAGATTTCCTCGACCGATGTGATATGTGTGGTTTCAGGTGGGAATGTCGACCCTGACATCTTTGCCCGCGCCCTCGCCACTTTGGCCGAAGACTAAGCTTTGGCGACAGTATCTTGTGATGTGATTGGGTTTGTAATCCGTTCAGACGCTCCGATCTTTTCTGGGGTGCAGCTATAATTTAGGTGTTAACAGGTGTTCGTTAACGAAACCCTTCTTATTGCTGACATCTCGCAATTTCAGCGTACAATCGGACCCATTCACATACGCACCCCCATTCTTATTGCCCTTGGTGGTGCCAGCGGGGCTGTAGCAGGGCGGGTGCTGGCAAGCAACTGACAACCAAAGCCCGATATCCCTTGCAGCCCGCCCAGCATTGACCGACAAAAGCGCCATCAACCGATGGACGCCCAATGCCCCACTATGCCCAATGCGGCGACACCCGCATCGCCTATTATACCCAAGGCCCGACCGATGGCCCCGCCCTCGTTCTGGCCCATGCCATGGGGATGGACAGCCGCCAGTGGGACCCTATCCTGCCGCTTTTGCCGCCAAGCCTGCGCATCATCCGCTACGATTTGCGCGGCCATGGCAACTCTTCAACACCCCCCGGCCCCTATGCCATGGGCGCGCTGATCCGCGATGCCGAAACCCTGCTTGATCAGCTAAACATCCGTGATTGCGTGTTCACCGGCTCCTCGCTTGGCGGCATGGTGGCCCAAGGTCTTGCGGTCAAACGGCTCGATCAAATCCGTGCCCTGGTGCTGGCCAACACCGCCACCAAACGCGGCACCAAAGACACATGGGCACGCCTGATCACGCAGGTTGAGGCCCGAGGCCTCGAACAGTACCTCGCCACCGACTTCAGCCAAAGCTTTTCGCCTGCCTTCCGCAAAACCGCGGACGCCAACCTATGGAAAACACGCCTTCACGCGCACCCCCCCCAAGGTCTCCTTAGTTGCGCTGCCGCCATCGCCGGTACGGATTTCTACACCACCACCGCCAGCCTACGCCTTGCCACCCTTGTGATCGCCAGCGCCAATGACGCAATCACCCCCGCCGATATGGCACGCGAAATGGCAAGCCTCATACCGGGCGCTACCTTCCAGCTTATCCCCAAATCAGGCCACTTCCCGATGATCGAACAGCCCATCGCCTTTGCCAGCGCGCTCACGGCCTTTCTCGCCGCTATCGGCCACTGCGAATGACCTCCACACCCCGCCTCGCGCTCAGCTTCATCCTCATCACGGTCACGCTGGATGCCATCGGCATTGGCCTGATCTTCCCGGTCATGCCCGACCTTATCGCTTCGGTCACCTCTGGCACCATCGCGACCGAGGCGCTCTGGGCTGGCATCCTTGCCACGTCTTTCGCGGTCATGCAGTTTGTCTTTGGCCCCGTCATCGGCTCGCTCTCCGATCACTTCGGCCGCCGCCCTGTGCTGCTTGTGTCCCTTGCGGCCATGTCACTGGCCTACCTCGGCATGGCGCTGGCCCCGACGATCTGGCTCTTGCTGGCCGCCCGCCTGCTTGCAGGCATCACCTCGGCCACGCAATCCACCGCCACTGCTTTTATCGCCGATATCACCCCAGCGGCTGACCGAGGCCGCCGCTTCGGCCTCATCGGGGCCTGTTTTGGGATCGGCTTCGTGCTCGGCCCTCTCCTCGGTGGGCTTATCGCAGGGCTTGATACCCGCGCGCCGTTTTACGCCGCCGCAATTATGGCGCTGGCCAACCTTACCCTCGGCCTGATTGTGCTGCCCGAAACCGTGACAGACCGCACCCGCCGCGCCTTTGCATGGGCACGCGGCAATCCGATCGGCGCCCTGCGCAACCTAGCCCAACTCCCCGGCCTCAAACGCCCGCTGCTGACCTTTCTTCTCATCGCCATAGCGATGAACGTCTACCCGTCGATCTGGGCGTTCTTTGGCAAAGCCCGCTTTGACTGGGATACAAAAATGATCGGTCTCTCGCTCGGCATCTACGGTCTCAGCTACGGCATCGGTCAGGCCTTGCTGGTCGGCCCCCTCATCAAGCGTTTCGGCGAACACCGCGCCGCATTTTACGGCATGTGGGTCGATGTGGCCTCGCTAACCGCCCTCGGCCTTATCACCTCTGGCACCGCCGCGCTGATGCTGACCCCTATCACAGCCCTCGGCGGCGTCGTCACGCCAGCACTCCAAGCCATCCTGTCACGCGACACCCCTGACAACGCCCAAGGCGAGCTCCAAGGCGTCCTCGCCTCACTCAACGCCATCGCGATGATCACGGCCCCCTTGGCGATGACCGCCACCTTCGCCCATTTCACCGCACCGTCTGCCACAATCTTCGCCCCGGGCGCACCCTTCTTGCTCGCAGCCCTCCTCATGCTCGCCGCCATTGCCCTCCATTTCAAATCCCCCCTAGACCAATCCAAAACCCGCCCCTAACATCATCTGTTGAAAAATATCCCACGGGGGGTCTGGGGGGCGTGAAGCCCCCCAGCGCCGGCCCCAAAAACCGACCCCAACCCGAAAGCCCAAAAATGCGCCTACAATCGCTCGAAATCTTCACCGTAGCCCCGCCTTCGCCCGGTTGGGGTGGTCGCTACTGGATCTTCACCAAACTCACCACGGCCTGCGGCATTGTCGGATACGGCGAGGTTTACGCCTCTACCGTCGGCCCCAAAGCCATGCATGCGGTGATCGAGGATGTCTTCGCGCGCCACATGGAAGGCGAAAACCCCGAAAACATCGAGCTGATGTTCCGCCGCGCCTATTCTTCGGGCTTCACCCAGCGCCCCGACCTAACTGTCATGGGCGCGTTTTCAGGGCTGGAAATAGCCTGTTGGGATATTCTGGGCAAGGCGCGGGGCCGTCCGGTCTGGGCGCTTTTGGGCGGTAAGATGAACGAACGCTTGCGCTCTTATACCTATCTCTACCCTGCCCCAGGACAGGAATCCCCCGAGTTCTGGGTCTCGCCCGATGCCGCAGCCGAGGCTGCAATTCGGTTTGTCGATATGGGCTTCACAGCCGTCAAATTCGACCCCGCAGGCCCCTATACCATCCGCGGTGGCCACATGCCTGCGATGACCGACATCACCCGCTCCGTTGCCTTCTGCAAAGCAATTCGTGAGGCGGTGGGCGACCGCGCCGACCTGCTGTTTGGCACCCACGGCCAGTTCTCTACCCCCGGCGCGATCCGCTTGGGCCAAGCGATCGAGCCCTACCTGCCGCTGTGGTACGAAGAGCCCATCCCGCCAGACAACCTTGCCGAGTTTGCCAATGTTGCAAACCACGTCCGCATCCCGCTGGCCACAGGTGAGCGCATGACCACCAAGGCCGAGTTCGGCGCGCTGCTGCGTCACGGCGGTGTCAAAATCTTGCAACCCGCCTTGGGCCGCGTTGGTGGCATCTGGGAAGCCAAAAAGATCGCAGCTATGGCCGAGGTCTATAACGCCGAAATGGCCCCGCACCTTTATGCAGGGCCCGTGGAATGGGCCGCCAACCTGCATCTCGCCGCCTCTATCCCCAATCTTTTGCTGGTGGAAACGATTGAAACCGGCGGCAGCTTTCACCAAAAACTGATCAAAAACTCGATCAAATGGGAAAACGGCTATGTCATTCCGCCCGAAGCCCCCGGCCTCGGCATCGACTTCGACGAAGAAGTTGCCCGCGCCCACCCCTACACCGGCACAGGCCTGCATTTGGAAATGCAAGAGGCCCCTTGCGACTACACCAACGGCAACCGCTTCCAAGGCGGCGCGCCCACAGAATAAACGGCGACATAAACGGCGACCTCACTTTCTATTTCAGCCGGCACATTATAGTCTGAACCTCGTTCAATGAGGTTCAGACTATGCCCACACCCAGCCCCAAGCTCAGCCCCAAACTGAGCAAAGCCGATCTGCGCCGCCAAGAGCTGCGCGCCCGTCTGATTGACATTGCCGAGACCCGCATCCGCAGCGATGGCCTGCAAGCGATCAAGGCCCGCGATCTGGCGCGCGAGGCAGACTGCGCTGTGGGGGCCATCTATAACGTATTTTCCGACCTGAATGGCCTGATTATGGCGGTCAACGGCCGCACGTTTCACACGCTGGGCACCGCTGTCGCCGCCTCGGTCGCAGACTGCGCCCCCGATAAGCCGCAAGATGAGCTGATTACGATGTCTCATGCCTACCTTGCCTTTGCCGCCGAAAACACCAACCTCTGGCGCGCGCTGTTTGATTTGGACATGTCCACCGAGATGGACGTGCCCCAATGGTATCTGGCCGAGCTGGGCAAACTTTTTGCCCTCATCGCCGACCCGCTGGCGCGACTCTTTCCCGCTCACACCCACCATGAATTGGAATTGATGACCCGCGCGCTGTTTTCTTCGGTGCATGGCATCGTTCTTTTGGGCCTGCAAAAGCGAATCTCCGGTGTTCCCCTAGATAAAATCGAGGAAATGATCGCGATTTTGCTGTCGAACGTTACGTCACAAGTAAAAATCTGAACATCGTTCAAAATATTACTTGAACAGCGTTCATATATTGGTATGTTCAATTCATGAACAAGGTTCACATGAGCCACTGCCAAAAAGGAACGCAAGATGTTTACCACTCTCAAAACTCTGATCCTTGGTGCCAACGCCCGTGCCGAAGACACCCTACGCGACACATATGCCATTGAACTGATTGATCAAAAAATCCGCGAAGCCGATGAAGGCCTGCGCGCCGCCAAAGGCACACTCGCCAGCCTGATCCAACGCCACCGCACCGAGGAGCGCCTGCTCGCCACCCTTGACCAGCGCATCAATGACATGACCCGCCGCGCCACCGACGCCCTTGCCTCTGGCCGTGACGATCTGGCCAATCAGGCCGCCGACGCATTGGCGCAGATGGAAAATGAGCGCGTGCTGCGGGCCGAAACCGTGCTGCGGTTAGAAACCAAAACCATCCGCCTGCGCCAATCGGTTGAAGCCGGACACCGCCGGATTATAGACCTGAAACAAGGCGCCACCACCGCCCGCGCTATCCGCCGCGAACAGTCGCTGATCAAAAAGCTGCCCAACGGCGAGGCTTCGGCGATCGAAGAGGCCGAGGCCCTGATCTCGCGCGTTACCAACGCCGACGACCCCTTTGAACGGTCAGACATCCTGCGCGGCATAAACCGCGAGCTGTCGCATGACGGGCTGGCCGACCGCATGGCTGATGCAGGCTTTGGCCCCGCCACCCGCGTCACTGCCGCCGACGTTCTGGCCCGCCTGAAATCAAATTCGTAACCCAATCCTAAACCGCCCTAATCACTGGGCATCCCCCTCATTCAAGGAATTCCAAAATGTCCGACAAGAAATCCGACACCTCGACCATCATGTTCTTTAACGGCGTTGGTGTGGCCGTTGCCTATTTCATGCTTGCTCTGTCTATCTGGCTGGCCCCCATTGACCTTTCCACCAAAGGCTATTGGGGCCTCGGCATCCTGCTGCTGACCCTGTCCTTGGTAAATTTCGTCAAATACCGCTTTGACGCCAAAATCGCCGAAGACCGGATTGCCCGGCTTGAGGACGCCAAAAACGAAAAGCTGATGGCGGAGTATATCGGCGAGAAATAAGCCAAAGGGCCAGGGGCATGTACCCTTGGCCTAGTCCCCGTTTCGGACCAAATTCCAAAAGCCTGCCTTGCGCGGAAACGCGGCCTCAAGCCCGCGCAAATACGCAGTGTGGCTTGGGTGGCTGGCGTAATCCTCTATCCGCGCATCGGCTTCAAAACATTGGGCCAAATGTTCGGCGGCATAACCATAGCGTTTGCTGCGCCCCTGCGCCAAGGTCCAAGAAATCATCGCCCGCCGTATCAGGCTTGCCGCAAGCGGCGCACGCGCGTCCAAGGCCTCCGCCGCAGGCGACAGCAGCTCATACCGCCCCCCATCCAGCGCCTCGGGCCGTGCCAACACCAGCCGCGCCGCATGGTCCAACGCGGGCCAATTCACAAAAAACGCCAGCGCCGCGTTTAAATCTGGATGGGCGGCCACAAGTTCCATCGCGCGATCTTCGGCCTCGATATCGTCAAAATCTGGCAAGGCTTTCAAATGCTTGCGTAGATGATCCGCGTTCAGCCCTTGGCAAAAACTATCCCACAAATACGCTTGCGCCGCCTCATGGCGCCCCAAAGCACCAAGGCACGCCAAATAGGCCGCATCCAGCGCCTCGTCGTCATAAAACACCTCTTTGCCGCCCCGCCGCGCGCGTGCCCCTTCAACCACAGCCAGCGCCTCATCTGCCCGCCCTGCCGCCAGCAGGCGCGCCGCAATATCGGGGGCAATGGTGCTATAGGTCAGCTGCTCGGCCGAATACCTCGCCATATAGGCATCCACATCGTTTTGCAGATCGGCAATATCTTTCAGCATGATGCCATAGCTCAGGCCCCGCGCCTCTTGCGCCATTTTCGTTTGCCGCACTGTGTCGCGCACGAACGCATAGCGCGCCAGTTCAGCAGCCGTCAGCGGTGCCGCCTCGGCCGCTTGCGCCAAGCCTTTTAGATGCTCTAACCCATCCGGCCCCAGGGCTTCGGCCAGGGCAAAAATCACCCCGTCAAAGGCCGCGTAGCCATTGTCCTGCAACGCCTCAAACACCCGTTCGGCAAGCACGTTCGCCCCGATTTCCAAACGCGGCGCCAGCGCCTGAACCGCCGCCATAGCCCGCCGCATCACCTCGGTAATATGGCCGCTGCTATCATCGGTACGCTCATGGATTCCGGGCGCCAAATGCAGAAATTCCCAAAGCAATTCAAAAGCATCATCGGGGGCCTCGGGCACGACATGCGCCTCAATCAAGCCAATCAGATCACCCAACTCTTTGGCCAGAACCCGCCGCTTGCGCCAAGAGACCCGCCCAGTCGCACGGCGCAGCGCCCCATAGCGCTTGCGCAGGTCCAGCACCACCTCTTCCGCGCCTTGATTAGCACTAAGCTCCAACCGCACACGGCGCTGCAATGCCGCACTGCCCTTGGTCACCTCCAACAGCAAATCCGCCAACCGCTCGGCCCCCAAAGGCACAAGGTTCTTTTTGGTTAATGAGGTTTTAGACACAGCGCAGAGGCCTCCAAATCATACCCCCACAGGCTATCAACCCAAGCCCCCCATTGCACCCCGCAAAACGCGGAGCCTGCCCATGCGGCTTGGAACAGACATAAAACCCTGCCCCCAGATTCAAACATCAGCCGCTGCTCAAATATCCGAAGAGGCCCCACCCTCTTGCTTTCGCAGTGCAACAAACCGCGCCAATGCCTCTTGGTGATCGCCATTCATGTCCGGCGCTTCAAAATCGGCCATAATCTGCTTGAAGACGCCATGCGCGCGCTCATGGGTCCACATCTCTCCATCCTGCTGCCACGCTTCATAACTCCGTAAATCCGAAACGATCGGCGCATAAAATGCCGATTTAGAACGATCTTGCCTATGCTGGCAGCCAGAAAAGTGCCCACCCGCGCCGACCTCTTTTATCGTTTCAAACGCCAAATCCACCTCATGCGCAGCAAAAGTCGCCTCTTCAAAATAGCGCTGGATCATCTGCAAGACTTCGCAATCCATAATAAACTTTTCGGGGCTTGCAATCAGTCCCCCGTCCAGCCAGCCTGCCGCATGATAGACCATATTCGTCCCGCTCTGCACCGCCGCCCACAGGCTGTTTGAGGTCTCCCACATCGCTTGCCCGTCCGGCACATGCGCCGTGCATACCCCGCTAGAGCGCAAAGGCAGCCCGTAAAACCGCGCCATCTGCCCTATCATCTGCGTGGCCCGCATATACTCTGGCGTCCCGTAAGCCGGAGTGCCCGATTTCAAATCAACGGTACTGGTGAACGCGCCAAGCGCTGCGGGACAGCCGGGGTTGATATATTGAAGCAGGGCAATCGCGGCCAAGGCTTCAGCTATGCTTAACGCGACCGCCCCCGCAAGCGTCACCGGTGCCGTCGCCCCCGCCAGCGTAAACGGCGTCACCACCACCGGCTGCCCCCGCCGCGCCAAGCGCATCGCCCCGTCCAGCATCAGGCCATCATGCTTTAACGGCGACACCGAGTTGATATTGGTGTACATCCTCGGCTTGGCGTCAAACTCGGCCTGCGACAGCCCCCCCGCAAGGCGGGTCATCTCCATCCCGTCTTCAACGCGCTCTGCCCCCAGCGCATAGGCATGTACCACCTTATCGGTCAGCGTCAGCATCGCATGCAGGCAATCCAGATGCCGCACCGAGGGGGGAATATCAACCGGCTCAACCGGATAACCGCCCGCGATATGGATGCAGTTAAAGTGCTGCGTTAGCTTGATAAACTCTTTGAACGTCGCAAAATCGCCGGGCCGTTTGCCGCGCTCCATATCCCAAGAATTCTGCGGGCTGGACACGTTGACAAACGCCATATGCTTGCCACCGATTGTCACCGCGTGGTCAGGGTTGCGCGGGGTCAGGGCAAAGCTTGCGGGCGCATGGCCCAGCATTTCCATCACGAAATCTTCGCCCATCCGGACAGTCTCGCCAACCACCTTACAGCCAGCACGCGCCAAGATTGCCACCGCATCAGGGTTCAAAAACTCTATCCCGATCTCGGACAAAATCCGCATGGCGGTCTTGTGGATCGCCTGCACGCCCTCGGCATCCAAAGGCGCGACAGGCCGATCGGGGTTCACAGGCTGCCGCCACGGCATTTGATCAACCGCCCGTCCAACACGCGGTTTATGGTCAGCCCCAGCCCTGCGCCCTACGTCATCAGTCATGGCAACGCTCCGTGATACATCCCAGTCAGACCAGAATGGACCACGCGCGCAAAGGGTGCGCACCTCGTCCACGACAAAATTCGGTCGTTTTTACGCGCCCTCGGTTACGAGGCATCTGTTAACCCGTCAATCCACGCGCCCAAACCCGCGATATCTGGCAAAACCACGTCTGCATGGGGGCGCAATTCCTCGGCTTTGGCAATGCCGGTCAGCACCGCTACACAGCGCATCCCCGCCGCCCGCCCTGCAATCAAATCATGGGTACTGTCGCCCACCATCACCGCGCGCGTGGGGTCAATTCCAACCGCCCGCGCAAAGGCCAAACACATGCCCGGCCCCGGCTTTGGCCCATGACCGGAATCGTACCCTGCGACAAAATCGAACAAATCCAGCACCCCATGCGCGGTTAAATGCGCGCGCGCCGGGGCCTCGGTGTCATTGGTCGCAAGGCCGATTTTCAACCCCCGATCGCGTAACGCGCCCAGCACGGGGCGCAGCGGCACAGCAGGCGCCATGACCGCATGCTGTGCCAATGCATTCAACCGCGCGGCCAGCTCGGGTTGGCTATGGCCCGGCAGATGCGGCAAAAGCGCTGCAGAAATTTCCTCGGCTGTGGCGGCAATCACCGGGCTGTCGGGGTGAAAATCTTGCAGATCAGGGTAGTACCCGATGGCCGCAGCAAGCGCGTCTACATGGGCCTGATCTTTGGCCAATTGCTGTAAAAGCTGCGCGGTCCACACGCCCCAGCTTGCCCGGAAATCAAACAGCGTCCCGTCCTTGTCAAACACCACACCGTCTATCATTGCGCGCCCCCATTTTTTTGCACGATGGCCGTATCATCAGGGAATTGCAATCTTAAGTCCAATTCATCTGTTCGCCGCCCGGCAAGGCGGCCCGCGCTTGCATCGGGGCCTGATATGGCAGGTTAACGCTGTCACAAAATGCGATCACCCAAGCATCATCCATCACCAAAAAATCCAGAACCGAACCCAAAAATGCCGGCTGTTTGGCATTTTTAGCCAGTTCATCTGTCGAAGCCCCCGTTGCCCCCAGAAAAACCGGCAGCAAATCTTCGTTGCCCACCAGCCACCCCAAGGCCTGCAATGCAATTGTTTCAGCGTTTTCTTGCTTAATCATTAGGCCATTCTCTCTATTTCAACGCATTTTGCAGGTTGATCACAGCTTTGTACGTATTGTCTTAAAACTGGAAAGGATTTCTTAACCAAATGGACGGAAAGATGAACACATCGTTTAGTGATCGTCTGTAGGTGTTACCGAAATGTCTGGTAAAATTCTAATTGTCGATGATGTTGCGACCAATCGCATCGTCTTCAAAGTCAAACTTGGCGCGGCCTGCTACACCCCTATTCTGGCGGCCAATGGCGAAAGCTGTCTTGCGATAGCGCGACAGGCCAAGCCCGACCTTATCTTATTGGACCTGATCTTGCCCGACATGTGCGGGGCCGAGGTTCTGCGCCGTTTGCGTGCCGATCCTGAAACGGCTGCCATTCCTGTTGTCGTCTTTTCGGCCGAGGAAGATTGCCGCTCACGGTTGGCGGCGTTTTCTGCAGGGGCCGATGATTATTTGGCAAAATCCACGGATGACCAAACGTTGCTGGCACGTCTGCGCAATTTACTGCGCGAGCGTGAGGAAATCACCGAGCTGGAAAATGGCGGCGCCCCGATCCGCGCGCTTGGCTTTGCCGAACCAAAGGCCGGGTTTGAGATGCCCGGCACAATTGCGCTGGTCACCCACCTGCCAGAAACCGCGCTGCGCTGGCGACGCGAACTTGGGGCAAATATGTCCGATAAGATGATGATGATCTCGCGTGAGACGGCCCTTTCGGGTGCGGCTTTGTCACCTGTGCCCGATGTATTTGTCATTGAGTATGATCTGGCAGACCCGATTGGCGGGCTGCGGCTGATGTCCGAGTTGCGCAGCCGGCCACAAACCCGCCATTCCGCCATTTGCATCGTCAAAAAGGACAGGATCGGAGGGGAAAGCGCGATAGCCTTTGATCTTGGGGCGAATGATGTTGTGCCCGCCAGCGTGGACCCGCGCGAATTCAGTGTGCGTGTGGCCCGCCTGTTGCAGCGCAAACGCGCGGCGGACAAGCTACGCACATCCGTCCGAGACGGGTTGCGCATGGCCGTGATTGACCCGCTCACAGGGCTGTTCAACCGGCGCTATGCCGTAAGCCAACTGGGTGTTATCGCCGCCAAAGCCCGCGAGGCCGCTCAGCCATTTTCGGTGATGGTGCTCGATCTGGATCTGTTTAAAAATGTGAATGATCATTTCGGACATGCGGCCGGCGATACGGTTTTAACCGAAGTGGCGCGCCGTTTGGCCATAAACATTCGCCACCAAGACCTGTTGGCCCGCATCGGAGGCGAAGAATTCCTGATCGCACTGCCTGGTGCCGATTTGAAAGATGCCAAACTCATAGCCGAGCGGCTTTGCAATGCCGTCCATGACACGCCGTTCGCCATTCCTGGCTTTGCACCGCTGGCGCTAACCGCCTCGATCGGACTCGCGGTCTGTGACGGGCGCCTGTGCCGACCTGATGAGCCGGTATCGCGGGTCATTAATCGCGCCGATCAAGCCTTGATGGTTGCGAAATCCGGTGGACGCAACCAAGTGACTATTAGCAAGACGGCCGCGTAGCGGCAGGTTATGTAGGTTATTGCGGTGGTGGTTTTGGACCGCGCGGTCCGCGTTTCAACGCGTTTTCCAGCCGATTGGCAACCTCGGCACGGTCCACCCCCGACATTTTCGTCAAATGCTCTAGCACAAGCGCCTGACCTTGCGTTTGGCGCATCTCAATGCGGGTTGCCCCGGTTTCCAATGCCGCGCGCAACGCGTCCGCATCAAACGGCTCGGCACGCAAAGCGGCTAGAATGGTCTGCAAATCATCACGCATCTGTTGACGGTCGGCGCGGATATTCGGGTTGGCATCTGCATAGGCCCGCCGCAGCTCTTTGCGATCCTTCTCGGAAAAGGCGTCATTGAAGAACCCAAAGCTGACATCGCGCGCAATAAGATCATTGCGGGCTGGCCCGCCGCGGCCCAAAATTGCCCCGCCCACCACACCCGCAACGGCGAGGTTCAGCGCCAAAGACACGATCAGCGCCACACGCCCCCAACGAACAGGCCGTTTGGGAACAGGCGATTTAAGCTTGGTGGTTTTTGGGTCGTTCATCATTTATCCTTCGCCAAGATAGTCATAGAAACCGGGCAGAATATCAACCGTCTCAGACACAGTTTCGGTGGTTCCCCAATAGCTATCCGTCACAGTCGTCAGCGCCGCAGGCTGCGCAAAGCCAAACCAAACACCGGCAATCGCGGCCGTGGATAGGCCGGCAAGCCCGCCTGCCCCGCCAATCGCGGCGAATAGCCCCATCCAAAACCCTTTGCTGCGCTTTGGTTTTACCATTGCAACGGTCGCAGGCTGATGCGCCAAAGCGTCATCCAGCACCCGAGCCATAAGCCCGTCTGACACCGCAACTGGCTGCTGCCGAACCGCTGCAAAAAGATCGTCCAGATCGCTGTTATCCATCTCAGCTTCCTTCCTCATATCCCAATTCCGCCCGCCGTCCGGCCATCGCTGCCGTCAAGGACCGCTTGCCGCGCGCTGTCAGGCTTTCAACCGCCTCAACCCCGATTTCCATCACCTCGGCAATCTCGGGATTTGTTAACCCTTCGATATGGCGCAGCACCACGGCTTGGCGCTGGCGGTCGGGCAAAGTCTCTAACGCGGCGTTCAGGGCGGCCACACGATCATTCTCAACCAAGGTCGCCTCAACGCTACGCGCGTCATCGGCGACATCGGGTGCATCATCCAACCCGACGGCGCGGCGACGTTTTCGTCCGCGCAGCCGGTCTGTGCAAAGGTTTGTCACCACACGGTAAAGCCATGTAGAAACCTTCGCCTCACCTTGCCGCCAGTCGGGGGCTATCCGCCACAGTCGCAACATGGCCTCTTGCGCCACATCTTCGGCTTCGGCCCGATCACCGCCCAACATGCGTGCGGCAAAGCCCATGACCCTTGGCAAATGCCGTGCCGCCAATTCACGCGCGGCCGCAGGATCCCCGTTGGCATAGAGCACCAACAGGGCCTCATCGGGCGCATCAGAGGCTTGGTCGAAGGGCATTGTCATCCTAACAGCAATACGTGCCGGTCATCACAATTTCAATCCCGCTCCCCCACCCATAGACAGAGTGGAGGAGCAAGTTTATCAGCCGTTGTCTTCGTCATCATCGCCAGGCATCGGCAAATGCTTGCCTTTTTTGCCTTTGTGTTTGCCGTCATGGTCGCCATGCTTGCCTTTTTGGCCTTTATGGTCGCCATCTTTGCCGCCACGATCACCGCGCTCGCCATCAGGCCCGCCACGCTCACCATCACGGTCGCCGCGTGCTTCCATCTTGGCTTTCATCGCATCAGCTTCGGCTTTGGAAATCGCACCGTCGCCGTCAGTGTCAACGCGGTCAAACATCTTGTCGCCACGGTCGCCCTTGGGCGCCATTTCGTCCAACGACAAAACGCCGTCTTTGTTGGTGTCACGCTTTGCAATCATGCGCTCGGCCATTTTGGCTTCACGGTCCGCTTCACGTTCAGCTTGGCGGATTTTTTGCGCTGCGATCAGCTCGGCTGCCGAAAGGTTGCCGTCTTTGTCGGTATCCATTGCCGCAACTTGCGCGGCATGAAATGCGGTAACCTCGTCTTTGGTCACTTGACCATCGCCGTTTGCATCCATATCTTCAAACACAAACATTTGTGGGCCATTGCCACCTTCGCGCCCACCACTTTGGGCATTCGCAACGGTGGAAAAGCTTGCCGCAACCAAGGCGGCCAAAGTCACTGCGCTCAGGATTGTTTTCGTTTTCATGCTCTATCTCCGGTCTGCTCTGACAAGCTCTGTCGCCTGCCTTCATGTACAGTCAAACGCAGGCCCGCGGGGTTTCCGTCGCAGTTTCGATAAGTTTTTTGCGACATCCCGTCGCAACACGCATCTTACACTCTACTTTTATTCCAAGACAGGTTAAGACTGGGCCTTGCCGCAAAATGTCCGATATAGGGCAACAGATTTCAGGACAGCCCCATGACCGACCAAGCCTTGCCGATGGAAGAAGAACGCCCTGTAGGCCAAGCATTGCGCCGCGGCTGGCGCTGCCGTTGCCCCAATTGCGGGTCTGGACCGATGCTGCGCGGCTATCTGACTGTGCGCGACAGTTGCCCTGTGTGTAACGAAGACCTGTCGCATCACCGCGCCGATGATGGGCCGGCCTATCTGACCATTCTGATTGTTGGGCATCTGATGGCACCAATGATTTTGTGGGTCTTCACCACCTATCGCCCTGATCCGTGGGTGCTGGCCTCGGTCTTCTCGGTCGGCACGGTTGCGCTGTCGCTGTTCTTGTTGCCGCGCCTAAAGGGGGCGGTGGTTGCGATGCAATGGGCCAAACGGATGCACGGGTTTGGCAATAATGCCTAACCCGGCGATTGATAAAACCGCCATTCGCCATGCGGCAACGGTGGTTTTATGGCGCACGGGTCCAAACGGGGTGGCGCAGGTTTTAATGGGGCAGCGCGGCGCGCAGGCCGCCTTCATGCCGTCAAAATACGTCTTCCCCGGTGGCGCGGTTGATGCCGCCGATGCCGATGTGGCGCTGGCCGTTGGCCTGCCTGCAGCCTGCGCGGCACGGCTGGCCTGTGACGCCAATCTCCACCCCGACACGCTTGCCGCCGCCGCGATCCGCGAGCTGTGGGAAGAAACCGGCCTTGCCCTTGGGGTCAAAGGCACTTGGGCCAGCCCCCCCGCCGATGACGGCCATGATTGGGCAGGTTTTGCCGCGCGCGGCCTCATCCCCTCGGCCCAAGGGATGGAGTTCATCTTTCGCGCCATCACCCCTCTCGGCCGCCCTCGCCGCTTTGACGCGCGGTTCTTTCTGGTGCCCGCAGCACATATCGCAGGCGATGTTGATGATTTCAGCGCCGCCTCGGATGAGCTGTCGCATCTGCACTGGATCAACCTTACCGCCACCCGCAGCCTTGATTTGCCGTTTATCACCGAGGTTGTTCTGGCCGAGGTTGCAGAGGTGCTGAAATCCGGCCCCGCCCCTGCAGGTGTACCGTTTTTTGACAATTCCGGCCCGCGCCCGCTGTTTCGCAGGCTGCTTTAGGCCGCCAGCGCCACGATCATAATGATCGACACGGCAAGCAAGCCCATGCCCGCCACCTCGCGCCGGTTGGGCCTCTCGCCAAAGACAAGCATCGACACAAGCAGCGAAAAGATTAGCTCGACCTGCCCGACCGACCGTACATAGGCCGCGTTTTGCAATGCAAATGCGGTGAACCAGCCCAAAGACCCCAGCACGCCCGTCACCCCAACAGGTAAGGTCGCACGCCACGCCCCCAGCACGCGAGTGACCTCACCCACCTCGCGCCAGCGCAGCCACAGCGCCATCGAAACCGATTGAAACGCCGTCACGCAGGCCAAGGCCAACATAGCGCGAAACAGCGGGTCAGGGTTCGCAATTTCCATAGTAGCCCCACGATACCCAATCGCCGACATTCCGAAAAACGCCCCTGCCAGCAGGCCAAGCATTGTGGCGCGGTTCAAAATCTTGCCCGCAATCCAGCCTTGCGGCGGGCGCGACAGCAGCAAAACCCCCGCTAGCCCGATTAAAATCGCCACCACCCCAAGGCCTGATACGGCCTCGGCCAGAAACACAGCCGAGAACAACGCAACCTGCACGGTTTCGGTTTTGGTAAAGGCAATGCCCACGGCAAAGCTGCGCTCGGAAAACAGGGCAACGGTGCAAAAGGTCGCGATAATTTGGCCAACGCCGCCCGCCACGGCAAAGGCCCAAAACCGCGCATCCAGCGGCGGGATGCTATAGCCGTTCAGGCCCATCAAGACCGCCACGCCAAGACAAGCCAGCGGCACCGCAAACAAAAACCGCGAAAACGTGGCGCCCCCGGTCGACAGGCCAATCCCCTTTAGCCGCTTTTGCAGCATAAAGCGGACGGTCTGCACGGCGGCCGCGGCAATCGTGGCGATGACCCAAAGTTCCATGCCTATCGCAACCGTGCCAGATCGTAGCCGTTCCAGTCCAACACCTCACGCGCGGCGTGCATCCGGTCTCCGGGCAGGTCACCGCCCCTGTTCAGGATAAAACCAAACCGCCCCGAAGGCGTGCCGATAACCAGCGTGCGATAGCCAACATCGGCCCAAACCACCCACCATGCCTCGCCCACAGGCGGGGTAAAACGGCCCGGCCCTGCTACTGCCAACGGCCCCGAGAACGCTGTAGACACGCCCCCAAGGCACAGCCGCGCCACAATCGCCAAGCCCGCAGCACTGCGCGAAATATCAGCACCGCCCTTTGAGCAGGCAGGCGCGTCATGCGGCGCAAACTCGGCCACTTGCACCCATTGGCCAACCAGCCTGTCGTTTTCCAACACCGCGTTGGAATAAATCTGCGTATCCGGCTTGCGGTATCCTGTCACCGTCGCGGGGGTCTTGGCCACGCAAGCGGCCAAAAAAAACAGTGCAATCAGTCGATACATAATTCAACCCGCCGCCCATCATTTTGCAAGATATCCTGGCAGCCCAACAAAGGCTTTACAGGCGCACAACTATTTGATCTGGCGAGACAAACACCGTCACAATCGCTTTCACGGCGGCATTGTTTACCGGCATCACGGGTTGTCATTTGGCACGTCATCGCCCCTGTATTTGGCAAGGCCGCAAAACGGCCTCCCTTTTTTTCACAGGCAATCTGCCCAGCCGATTTGACCACGAGGGAAACGGGCGGGGCAACAGGTTCTGCCGGTTTTTCTGCGGGCTCTTGCGCCTGTACAGGCTCGGCCAAAGGTGCCGCTTGGCCCATCGGCGCCAGCGCTGTCACCTCAACCGCAGGCCCTTGCAATGCCGTTGGTGCTGCAACATCCGATGCAGGCGCATCCCCGCCGCCCAAGCTGCCAAACTGACACCCCGCAACGGCAAGCGCCAGCACAGCCATCCGGCCAATGGCCCAAAACTGTTGCATCCTAAAACGGCTGCGGAAAGGCACGGTGCGCCGCATCAATCTCGGCCAGCACGTCCTCGGACAGCACCAAATCTGCCGCGCCGATATTTGTCCGCAACTGATCAAGGTTTGACGCCCCAATGATCGGGATCACAGGAAACGGCCGATTGCGCACAAAAGACAGCGCCATTTTGTTCGGGTTCAGCCCGTGACGCGCGGCAATGCCCAAATAGGCGGCAATTGCCTCAAACACTTGCGGAGTTACGCGGCCGCCCAAATCGGGGGTATTCACCCGCCGCGTGCCATCCGGCACCACCCCGCCCGCGTATTTCCCGCTTAGCAATCCCGCGGCCAATGGCGAAAATGCCAGCAGCGGCATGTTTTCCATCGCCGAAAACTCGGCCCAATCGCTATCAAACTGGCGGCACAGCAGCGAGTATTCATTTTGCACACTTGCCATGCGCGGCAACCCCATCGCCTGCGCCAAGCGCACAAAATTTGCCGCCCCCCACACGCTTTCATTCGACAGGCCGATCGCGCGGATTTTACCTTCAGCAACCAGTTTTGAGGCCGATTGCAAGATGTCCGTCATATCGGCAAAAATCTCGGCCGGGGGCGTGGTCGGCGGCGCATAGTTCCAGATTTTGCGGAAGTGGTAGGAGCCGCGATTTGGCCAATGCAGCTGAAACAAATCAATATAATCGGTTTGCAGGCGGCGTAACGAGGCCTCGACCGCCGTGCGCAGGCTGGCCCCCGTGATCGGCGCGCCGTCGCGCACATAGCTGGTGCCTTCGCCAACGATTTTGGTGGCAAGCACCACTTTTTCACGCCCGCCATTGCGGCCAAACCAATTGCCGATAATCTTTTCCGTACCGCCAATGGTTTCTTTTCGCACAGGGTTGGTCGGGTACATCTCGGCGGTATCCCAAAAATTCACGCCATGTTCCATGGCCATTGCGATTTGGTCATGGGCCTCACGCTCGGAATTTTGGCGGCCCCACGTCATCGTGCCAAGGCAGAATTCTGATACCATAATGCCCGAGGATCCAAGAGGAATTTGCTTCATGGTGATGCCTTTCAAAATGCGCCGCAGCGACGTGTCGCCGCCTGTTTTGCCGCAAAGTTGCATTGTTTTTGCCGTGACGCAAGCGGCTGCACGACCGTTGCTAGCCTTGCCGGATCACAACATCCGCGAGGGCCGAGCCTTCAACCACACGCCGCGCATTGGGAATGTCATTACCCATCGCACGCGCAACCGCTGCTGCACCGTCCAACCCGTGGTCGCGCCACCGTTGCACCAGCCGCGACTCGAGCACCTCCAAGGGCACCTCAATACCGATTGTCAGGTCCCAAAAACCGGCCAGCGCGGCCCAAGGCTGTGCGTTCAGCAGCAGATAGTTGCCTTCAATCAGCAGCACGCGCTGATCTGGCCCGATAACCCGCGCGCCTGCAATGGCAATATCACGGGGGCGGTCAAACACGGGGATCACCACCTCTTCGCCGCGCCGCAGCCGCGCGATCATGTTCACAAAGCCCGCCGCATCAAAGCTTTCCGGCGCACCTTTGCGGGCCAGCAAACCGCGTTGCTCCAGCACCCGATTGTCCAGATGAAACCCGTCCATCGGCACCACGGCAGCGCCTGCAATCTGCTCGGCCAAAGCCTCGGCCAGGGTGGATTTGCCCGCCCCCGGTGCGCCAGCAATCGCCACCAGAACACGGCCCGTGGTGGCGCGGCTCGCTGCAGTAATGGCGTCTATTGCTGCCTTCATTGGGCTTGTTCCATCAATAGGGCCACATCCAACATCCGGTTAGAGAATCCCCACTCATTATCATACCACCCGAAAACCCGCAACATACCACCGCGCGTGATGCGGGTTTCGGGGCATGCCATGACAATGCTTTCGCGCCGCGCCCGCATATCGGTGGATACCAGCGCGCGTTCGGTCGCGCCGATCACCCCGCCAGCCGCCCGAAAGGCGGCATTCACCGCCTCAACTGTTGCGGGCCGCTTGGTCATCACGGCCAGATCAACCGCCGAAACGCTGACAACCGGCACCCGCACGGCCGATCCTTCGATCCGACCAGCAAGCGCGGGCAACACCTCATCCAGCAGGCGCTGCGCCGAGGTGGTCGTCGGCACCATTGAAACCGCGGCGGCACGACTGCGGGCAAAATCGGCAGCGGGGGCATCAACGGTCGGTTGGCTGCCGGTATAGCAATGGATTGTGGTCATCGAGCCAGTCTCAATCCCCCATTCGGCATCCAGCAGCGCCACAAGCGGGGCAAGCGCGTTGGTGGTACAGGAGGCGTTTGACAGGATGCGATGATCGTGCAGGTTTAGCCCTGCCGCATTCGCGCCCAGAACGACCGTGTAATCCGCCGCCTTTGAGGGGCCCGACACCAGCACCCGCGCGGCCCCTGCCCGCAATCCACGCGCCGCCATTTCGCGGCCATCGGCGCGGCCAGTACATTCCATCACCAAATCGACCCCGCGCAGATCTAGCGTTGAGATATCGGACGCACGGTGCAGCGGAATGCGCCGACCGTCGATTATCAAATCCGAACCTTCTTGGGCCGTTGTGCCGCGCCACGGGCCAAAAATACTGTCATATTCGAACAAATAGGCGCACATATCGGCGGCGGCGATATCGTTCACACCGACCACTTCCAAGCCCGGCCAACGGTCGGGTGATTGCAAAAAGGCGCGCAAAACCGACCGCCCGATCCGGCCAAACCCGTTGATAAAGATCCGCATTTTGCCGCCTTTCATTTTGGCAAGTCAGATCATGGCACGGGTTTGGGTTCAAGCACAGCGCGGCATGAATTTTGTACCAGTCACAAAACAATGGGCTTGCGCGCCCAGCCTGCGAAACCGCAGGCTATGACGAAATCACCCCTTAAGAGCCAGAAGTTTCATCCGCACCAAGCCTTTGATCGCCATGCTGCCCAGCAGCAAGATTAGCCACGCCGAGGCGGCAGGCTTGGTCATGGGCGCACGGGTGCCTGTTACCCTGAACTCGCGGTCTGACAGCTCTATGGCACGGCTGCCAACTTGCATCGGTGATCGGGATGACGGTCGTAGCGCTGCTCAAAAACCAAGTCTCACGCGGAAACTGCACCGCTTGCATGTCATCAAGCTGAATATGGCCGCCAATCAGCACCTCATTCAAAATGCCTGTCAGATCAGTTTGCGAAAACGCGGTGCAGGGCCAGCCTATCAAGGCATAAAGCTGCGCCTAAAACAGGTTTTATTCGGTCGCCTGATGCATACGCGCGTGGTGAATTGCGGCAACCGCGCAAGACGCCAGCCGCGCCATAGAGCTGTCAGACCGCGAGTTCAGGATAACCGGCACCCGTGCGCCCATGACCAAGCCTGCCGCCTCGGCGTGGCTGATATAAGCAAGCTGTTTGGCCAGCATATTGCCCGCGTCGATGCCCGGTACAATCAGCACCTCGGCGCGTCCTGCAACCTCGGATTTGATGCCTTTGATGCGGGCCGCGGCCATAGAAACCGCGTTATCCATCGCCAACGGGCCATCCACAAAGCCACCCATAATCTGGCCACGTTCCGCCATTTTCGACAAAAGCGCTGCATCCAGCGACGATGGGATATCGGGGTTCACGGTTTCCACGGCTGACAGTACGCCAACGCGGGGTTGCGCGATGCCGATCGAAATCGCCAAATCAATAGCGTTCTGCACGATATCAACTTTGGTGGCGAGGTCGGGGGCGATATTGATCGCGGCGTCCGATACCAGCAGTGGGTGGTCCAAACCGGGCACATCCATCACGAAAATATGCGTCAGGCGGCGGCCAATGCGCAGGCCTTTTTCACGGTCAACCATCGGGCGCAGCATGTCATCAGTGTGCAGATTGCCCTTCATCAACGCATCGGCGCGTCCCTCATGCACCAAGGCCACAGCGCGGGCGGCAGCATTGGCGTGCTGCGGCTCGTCTATGATTTCAATGCCTGTCAGATCGGCGCCAAGCTCTACCGCTGCTGCTTGGATTTTGCCAAGGTGGCCGATCAGGATCGGGGTGATGATGGTATGTTTCATTGCCAGAATAGCACCACCCAATGATGCGGCGTTTTCGGGGCAAATCACGGCGGTTCGCAGCAGAGGCAAGGGTTCGGCGCGGGCCAAGATCGCCTCAAAATGGCGGTGACGGCGAACTGTCAGGCCCGGCAGCGTAGACCCGTCAACGCGGTAAGGGCGGGCTGGCGCTTGCACACGTACCGTGCCGGACAGGATAAGCGTGCCGTCCATTTCACGGGTTACTTCGGCCGCAAGGGTGACGACGCCGTCATCAAGGCCAGTGACGGTGACTTTGGTGACCAATTCGTCATCGGCTTTGGCGCGCGTGTGAAAGCTATAGTTTTGCGACAGGGTCATAATGCCCGGCCCCGGCAGATGCGAGCCAAGCAGCGCCGCCACAAGCGACGCCGCAAAGGCAGAAGGCACCATCGCCTCGGCCTGCCCGTCGCCGTCACCATCAAGGCCGGGCAAGTACAGCGGGTTATAGTTGCCCGTGGCCGACGCAAAAATGAACAGGTCATCGGCGCTACAAAGCCGGGTGGCGCTTGCGGTATCACCCAATTTCAGCGTCTCGAACAAACGGTTCTCAAGGATCATGTCACACTCCGTAGTCTGCGCCATAGTCAGGCGCGTTGGCCCTCCGCCCCCCTTTGTGACGGTGTCGTGTAACAGGGGCAAGGTCCGTTAGATGGATTGCGCCGGAAACCCTACGGCAGCAAGGGCCGCAACAAGCGCCGCCTCGGGGTGGGATGAGGTGATTTCGGCGCGGCGGGTGACCAGATCAACCAGCACGGTGGCTGCTGGGTCCAGTTTCTGGATTGCTGCCTCAACCGAAGATTTGCAGTGGCCGCAGCTCATATCAGGGATGGAAAACGTTGTCATGGATGCTCCTTTGGGTTTTCCGGAATTTGTGAGGTTCCAGTTGGGGGAAGGTCAAGACAGATAATTTGCAGAATGGGGCCTTGACCTTCCAGTAACTAGAACCCCTATGTGTGCCATGAAAGTGAGGGCACTATGGCCGAGATTATGTTTGAGGTCGAAGGAATGACCTGTGGTGCCTGCGTGGGCCGCGTTGAACGGATTTTGACCGCTATAGACGGTGTTGACCATGCCGAGGCCAACCTTGCAAATGGCACGGCCAGCGTGAAAGGCGGTGCTGCCCCTGCCCTTGCATTGGCTTTGAAAAACGCAGGCTTTGGCGCGCGGCAATCGCAGATCACTTTGGCGGTTACAGGCATGACCTGCGCGTCTTGTGTCGGGCGGGTGGAACGTGGATTGGCGGCCGTGCCGGGCGTGGTTTCGGCTCAGGTGAACCTTGCGAATGAGACCGCCGAAGTTCGATTTTTGGCGGGTGCGCTGGGGGCAGAGACCTTAATTTCCACAATAGCAGACCTTGGCTATGTTGCAAAAGTGCAAGTGGCTGCGGCCTCGGATGACCACAAAGCCAAGGAAATTCTGGCGCTGCAACGGCAGTTGCTCATCGCAATTGCGCTGGCCTTGCCGGTCTTCGTTCTGGAAATGGGCGGGCATATGGTGCCTGCGTTTCATCATTGGATCGCACAAACCATTGGCACGCAAAACAGTTGGCTGGTGCAATTCGCGCTAACCTCACTGGTGCTGATCGGGCCGGGGCGGGTGTTTTACACGCGCGGTTGGGCCGCAATGCGCCACCTTGCGCCCGACATGAACGCGCTGGTGATGATTGGCACGGCAGCGGCCTATGGCTTTTCTGTCATCGCCACCTTTGCGCCCGATCTGCTGCCCAGCACGGCGCGGGCCGTGTATTATGAGGCGGCAGCGGTGATTGTAACGCTGATCCTGCTGGGCCGCTGGCTAGAGGCACGCGCCAAGGGGCGCACAGGTGCGGCAATTGCGCGGCTGGTTGGCCTTGCGCCGCAAACGGCACGGGTCGAACGTGGCGGCGCGGTGCAAGAAATCGCACTAGACGCCGTTGTCGTCGGTGACATTTTGCACCTGCGCCCTGGTGAAAAAATCGCTGTAGATGGAGAGGTGATCGACGGGCGCAGCTATGTCGATGAAAGCATGATTACGGGCGAACCTGCGCCGGTAGAAAAGGCCCCTGGTGCTATGGTCACAGGCGGCACGGTCAACGGCACGGGGGCTTTACAATACCGCGCGCTGCGGGTGGGCGCAGATACGATGCTGGCGCAGATTATCCGCATGGTGGCACAGGCACAGGGCGCGCGGCTGCCGGTGCAGGATGTTGTGAACAAGATCACCGGCTGGTTTGTGCCCGCTGTGTTGGCGGCGGCCGCGCTGACGGTGCTGATCTGGCTGGCTTTTGGGCCAACGCCTGCGCTGACGCACGCGCTTGTGGCGGGGGTGGCTGTGCTGATTATCGCCTGCCCTTGCGCGATGGGGCTGGCGGTGCCTGTGTCTATTATGGTCGGCACGGGACGCGCGGCGGAACTGGGGGTTCTGTTTCGCAAAGGGGCGGCTCTGCAAGCCTTGCAATCGGTTGATGTTGTGGCCTTGGATAAAACCGGCACGCTGACGGCGGGGCGCCCCGAGATGACAGACTTGGTGCTGGCGCAAGGCTTTAACAGCCAAGTGGTGCTGGCCCGCGTGGCCGCACTCGAGGCCAAATCCGAACACCCCATAGCCCAAGCGATTTTGCGTGCGGCAACCGAACGGGGGCTAGAGGTGCCGCCGGCCTTTGATTTTGTCTCGCACACCGGTTTTGGCATTGCTGGGCATGTGGCGGGGCAGCGGGTGCTGGTCGGCTCGGCCCGGTTTATGGCACAGCAGGGTATAGACATTGGCGACTTGGCCAAAGCGGGCAGCACGCTGGCTACAGATGGCAAAACACCGCTTTATGCCGCCCTGCACGGTCAGATCGCCGCGGTAATTGGCGTGGCTGACCCTGTGAAAACCGGCACTCCTGAGGCCATTGCAGCGTTGCAGGCAATGGGGCTGCGGCTGGTCATGATCTCGGGCGATACGGCCGAGACTGCGCGGGTGATTGCCGGTGGTTTGGGCATCAAGGACGTGATCGCCGAGGTGTTGCCGGATGGTAAAGTTGCGGCGGTGCAAGGCTTTCGCGATCAAGGCTTGCGGGTGGCCTTTGTGGGCGATGGCATCAATGATGCGCCTGCGCTGGCACTGGCCGATGTGGGCATCGCGATTGGCACAGGGACGGATGTGGCGATTGAAGCGGCAGATGTGGTGCTGATGTCGGGCGATTTGCGCGGCGTGGTTTCGGCACTGGCCGTCAGCCGCGCGACGATGCGCAACATCAAACAAAACCTGTTTTGGGCCTTTGGCTATAACGCAGCGCTGATCCCTGTCGCGGCGGGAATTTTGTACCCTGTTTGGGGGGTACAACTGTCGCCCGTCTTGGCGGCGGGGGCGATGGCGATGTCTTCGGTGTTTGTTCTGACCAACGCGCTGCGGTTGCGCTGGGTTGCCGGGACAAGAACGGCGGCACGAAAATGAACATCAAAGAGGCGGGCGGGCGGGCCGGACTGCCCGCCAAAACCATCCGATATTATGAGGAAGTCGGGCTGATCCGGCCCTTGCGTGACAGCAATGGCTACCGCGCGTTTCGCGAAAGTGATGTGCATAAGCTGGGATTTTTGGGGCGCGCGCGGGCGCTTGGCTTTACGATTGAAGATTGCCGCGTGTTGTTATCGCTTTATGAAGACCAAAGCCGCGCGAGTGCGGATGTAAAAGCCTTGGCGCAAAAGCACCTTACCCAGATTTCAGACAAAATCGCAGGATTGCAGGCAATGCAAAACACGCTGACGCACCTTGTAGCCTGTTGCCACGGTGATGACCGCCCCGACTGCCCAATTCTGGCCGATCTTGCCCCGCCGGAGTAACGATTTTTCGTCGAAAAATCAGACCCTTGCCTCCGGCGGGGATATTTAAGCCAAACAGAAAGCCGTTATTGCGATTTTGCGGTTGTCGCCCCTGTCAGGAAAGCAAAGCCATTCGCGCCAAGGGTCAGGGTATTGCCTGCCAGATCCGCGTTTTGCGAGGGGCCTTGGAGAGTGGGTTCGCCGTTCACCATCAGAGTGGCGCTGTTTGGCGACAGGTTGTAAAGGCACATCAGATCGTCGCGCAGAAAGCATAGCAGCGGGTCGGGCACATTCAGAAAAATGGTTTTGCCCTGTTTCAGCGCGGGGGTGTTTTTGCGGAAAGCGAGCGTTTCGCGATAGCTTTCCAGTACCGAGCCTGCGCCTTGGCTGGCCACATTGCGGGATTTTTGCGGTGGTTTGATCGGCAGCCACGGCGTACCCGTGGTAAAGCCCGCCTGATCGCTGTTATCCCAGGCCATCGGCGTGCGGCAGCCATCGCGGCCTTTGTAATCGGGCCAGAATTTGAACCCTGGCGGGTCGGTTAGCTCGGAATAAAGGATGTCGGTTTCTGTCTGGCCCAGCTCCTCGGCTTGATAGAGGCAGAGCGAGCCTTCAAAACCGGCCAGCATTGCAATCGCCTGTTTTGCCAGCGCATCTGGGGCGCCATAGTCGGCCCAGCGCGTCACATGGCGGGCAACGTCATGGTTGGAAAATGCCCAGCAGGGGCAGCCATTGGGGGCGGCGGCATAAAAGCCTTCAATCTTTTGGCGAAAGTGTTCGGCGGTGAATTCGGGGCCGAGCATATCGAAAGAATATGCCATATGCAGGCGGGTAGTGCCTGCGGTGTATTGGGCCATAATCTCGCCCGCGCGGCGGGATTCACCGACTTCCCCCACCATCGCGCGATCCCCAAACTCATCCGTCAGGGCGCGTAAACGTTCCAGAAACGCCAGATTTTCGGGGCGGTTTTTGGAATAGAGGTGGTCTTGCATGTCATAGGGATTGACCTTGGGCGCCGCCGTATTGCGCGGATCGGGCGGGTTCGAGCGCAGCTTTTGGTCGTGGAAATAAAAGTTGACCGTATCCAGCCGAAAGCCGTCGACCCCACGTTCCAACCAAAAGCGCATAGTGGATAGGAGCCAGTCCTGCACATCCGGATTATGAAAATTGAAATCAGGCTGCGAGGTTAGGAAGTTGTGCAGATAATACTGACGGCGGCGCGAATCCCATTCCCAAGCTGAGCCGCCAAAGACCGAAACCCAGTTATTGGGCGGGGTGCCATCGGGCATCGGGTCTACCCAAACATACCAATCGGCGCGCGGGTTATCGCGGCTGGACCGGCTTTCCACAAAATGCGGGTGTTGGTCGGACGAATGGCTGATCACCTGATCTATGATCACTTTCAGCCCAAGTTCGTGTGCCTTTGCCAACATCGTGTCAAAATCGTCCATCGTGCCGAAGAGCGGGTCAATCCCAGTATAATCAGATACGTCATAGCCCATATCCCCCATCGGCGAGGTAAAGATCGGCGAGAGCCAAATCGCATCCACCCCAAGGCTGGCCACATAGTCTAGGCGCGCGGTGATGCCCGCAATATCACCGATCCCATCGCCGGAACTGTCCTGAAACGAGCGGGGATAGATTTGATATGTTACCGAATTGCGCCACCAGTCTTGCATGCTTACCGCCCCTTGTTTCCCAAGACAGACGACCCCAAAGCCGCGCGGGGTGCAAGCAGGTATTTTGCCCGCAATCACGCGCTGTGGGCGCGGAACACCTCAGGCAAGGCGATCAGCAGAAGCAAGACTGCTGCCAAAACCAGCAACCAGTACCCGACAAGCCCCAGCAACAGCACCCCGCACACCCCGCCCGCCGCAAAACATGCCAAGGTCAGGCTGTGCAACTTCAGCTTTGGCACCGCCTCACGCCGCAAATCGGCACCGCCCGCCAAGGCCGCCAGTTCTATCCCAACATCGGTTGCCATGCCTGATACATGCGTCGTCCGCACCCGCGCGCGCGAAATCATCGTGGTGGTGGCGTTTTGAAGCCCCATGACAAAGCTTAGTACAATCAGCAAAACCGTCTCGGGAATAGCGGCAGGTGCCAGAATAAACCCTGCCCCCAGAGCCAAAACAACCACGCCCTCGGCCGCAATCGCCAAAGCAAACACCGACCGCAGCCGGTATCTCTCGCCCGTTTGAATGGCCAGTGCCGTCACACCAGCCCCGCAAACAAAGGCAAGAACCAGCCCCGCAAACGAAAGCGCGAGCAGCGTGGTGCCGTTGGCCAAATGGTCCGCAAAGGCCGAGATATTGCCAGTCATATTGGCGGTAAACGACCCCGCCACCATAAACCCCACCGCATTCAGCGCCCCCGCCACCGACGACAGCAGCCCCGCAAGGGCAAGGTCTATGCTCGCAGTACGCGCGTCGCCCACTCGGATCAGCATATCGGGGCCCCTTTACCTAGCGTTGCAAACCGGCAGGTCCGACCCGCCATTTCATCTTGGCCCAAATACCTAATCCGCCCTTAGCCCCCGCGCACGGCCTCGATCATGCGTGACACGTTGTCAGGGTCAGCATCGGGCGTAATGCCATGGCCCAGGTTAAAGATATGCGGCCCGCCTGAAAAAGCCTTGACGATATGGCGGGTTTCATCAATCAGGGCTTGGCCGCCGGTGACCATGTGGTGCGACGCAAGGTTGCCTTGCACGCAGCCATCAACTTGCACATTTGCCGCACCCCATTCGGGCGTGACAGAATTGTCCAGTGCCACGCAATCCGCACCCGTCGCCTTTGCAAACCCTATATAGCCATCGCCGCCCTCACGCGGAAAGGCGATGATCGGCAGGGTCGGATGGCGCCGTTTCAGCTCGGCAATGATGCGCTTGGCAGGCAGCAGGGCGAAATCATGGAAATCCGCGCCTTTCAGGCTGCCGGCCCAAGAATCAAACAGCTTGACCACCTCGGCACCCGCTTGCACTTGGGCATCTAGATATTCGATTGTGCCGTCTGTAATCCGGTCGATCAACGCGACAAAGGCCGCGCGGTCGGTGTCTTTCAGCTTATGCGCGGGGGCTTGGTCGGGGGTGCCACGGCCTGCAATCATATAGGTGGCCACCGTCCACGGCGCACCGGCAAAGCCGATCAGCGTGGTTTCAGGCGGCAATTCGCGCGCCAGAATTTTCACCGTCTCATAGATCGGCGACAGGGTTTCGTGGATATCGGCGGTAGGGCGCAACGCCATAACACCCGCCATATCGGTGATAGTCGAAAGGCGAGGCCCCTCACCCGTGACAAACCACAAATCCGCGCCAAGTGCTTGCGGCAACAGCAAAATATCTGCAAACAAAATGGCAGCGTCAAAACCGTAACGGCGGATCGGTTGCAACGTCACCTCGGCCGCCAGATCGGGGTTATAGCACAGCTTTAGAAAATCGCCCGCCTGTGCCCGCGTGGCGCGATATTCAGGCAAATAGCGGCCCGCCTGACGCATCATCCAGATCGGGGGCGTGGGCAGGGTTTCGCCGCGCAGCGCACGCAGGATGGTTTTGTCGGTCATCGGGCTCTCCATTTCTACTTGGCCCCCTGAGTTCCAAGATGTGGGGCGCTTGTCAATATGACACATCATCGCCAGTTGAAAGCTCTGCTGCGGAACGCTAGGAAGGGGCCATGAAAAACGCACCCCCATCCCCCGCCCAGCCGTTGCGCATTGGTACCCGTGGCTCGCCGCTTGCCCTGTGGCAGGCGCATGAGGTGCGGCGCTGTTTGATGCAAGCGCATAACCTGCCTGACGCTGCCTTTGAGGTGGTTGTCATCAAGGTAAGTGGCGACAATCGCAGCATGATTGCCGCAGATCGCCCGCTAAAGGAAATCGGCAACAAAGGCCTGTTCACGCGCGAGATTGAGGATGCTTTGCTGGATGGCAGCATCGACATCGCTGTGCATTCGATGAAAGACATGCCGACCGAACAGCCCGAGGGTTTGGTGCTGGAGTGCTATTTGCCACGCCAAGACGTACGCGACGGATTTTTATCGCCGGTTGCAGCTGGGCTGGCGGATTTGCCGCAGGGCGCTGTGGTGGGGTCGTCCAGTTTGCGGCGGCGTGCACAACTGGCACTGCGTAGGCCCGACCTAAAGCTGGTCGAATTTCGCGGCAACGTGCAAACGCGGATGCAAAAGCTGCAAGATGGCGCTGCCTCGGCAACGTTCCTTGCTATGGCGGGTTTGAACCGTTTGGGCATGGCCGATATGGCGCGCTGCGCGATTGAACCCGAGGAAATGCTGCCCGCAGTGGCCCAAGGCGCAATTGGCATTGAGCAAAGCTGCGATGATGCGCGGGTACGGGCGCTGCTGGATGCGATCCACTGCACGCCCACGGGGTTGCGCGTAAATGCCGAGCGCGCGTTTTTGCGCGCGATGGACGGGTCTTGTGAAACCCCTATTGCGGCGCTGGCGCTGCTTGAAGACGACCAGATCTGGCTGCGCGGCGAGATTTTGCGCCCTGACGGATCGGAATCTTTGGCCGATGATATTCGTGGGGCGGCGGCCGATGGCGTGGCCCTTGGCCAAGCATTGGCCCAACGATTGCTAGCCCGCGCGCCCGCAGGTTTCTTTGACTGGCGTTGATACGCCGCTATACGCGGCAGTTGCGGCGGCTTTGGCTGGGCCTTACGCCCGCGTCATGCCTTTGACGCTCCCCGATGGCCGCAAAGTTTGGCTGAAACGGGCCGAGCGTCTGACGGGCCGGATGCGGTTGCAAAAGGGCAGCGGCATGAAAGGCTTTGCCCGCGAATGGGGTGGACTGCACCTGTTGGGCGGCTTGGGCCTGCCAGTGGCCCCCATTCTAGCCGAGGGGCCAGATTGGTTTGTCAGCCCGGATTTAGGGCAAACCTTGCGGCGTTTGATGTGGGAGCCTTCGGTCGGCAATACCGCCATTTTTGCCGCCGCAGGGACCGCGCTTGCAAAACTGCATTTGGCCAGCTACCGCCACGGCCGCCCCGCCATACGCGATTTGTGTTGGGATGGGCGGGCGGTGCATTTCATTGATCTGGAACGGTTTTCTGACGTGAAATCCGATCCGCGCGGGTTGGCCATTGATCTGATGATCTTTGCCCATAGCCTGATTGCAGACGGCCTAAAAGCCCCCGCCGGTACCGCCCAGCCATTGCAAAACGCCGCCTTTACCGCCTACCGCGCGCTGGCACCGGGGATTTGGGCGCAAGCGGGGGTAACGGCAGGCTGGCTGCGGTGGCTGGGGCCGGTATCGCGGCTAAAGCCGGACACCCGCGAATGGCAAGCGATTGGGCCTACGCTGGCGCTGTTCCGGCAAAATCTTTAGGCCAGATCGGGAATAACCTTGCCAGGGTTCATGCGGTTGTCGGGGTCGAGTACGGCCTTGACCGACCGCATCACCGCCAACGCCACAGGGTCTTTGCGCCGCGCCATTGATGCGCGTTTTGACAAGCCCACGCCATGCTCGGCCGAAAAACTGCCATGCAGGGCTTGGACTTCATCCTCGACCGCCTCGACCACTTTATCATAGAGCGCCGGGTCATCACGCGTCGGGAACACGGTATAATGCACGTTCCCATCCCCCAGATGGGCGACGCAAATATCCTCGGCACCCTTGTCCAATGTCGGCAGGCGCGCGGCCATACGGCGCAAGAACGTATCAACCTGATCGACCGGCACCGCGATGTCGGTATCGATTGCAGGTTTGCGGGCAAAGGTAATCTCGGCGGCCAACTCGCGGCGTTCCCACATGGCGCGGCGCTGCGCCTCGTTCTGGGCGATTTCGGCATCAAGCACGGTGCCCTCTTCCATCATATCGGCCAAAATTTGGGTCAACAGCGCCACCACCGGCACCTCGCCCGCATCATCGGGGGTGGCATCTCGCGGGGCTACGGCGCCCAGTTCAACCAGAATATTCACCTGCTGGCGCGGAGTGAACGGCTGGCGAATATCGGGGCGGGCCTCATGCAGTCGGCGCATATAGCTTTCGGGCATATACTCAAACGCCTCAACCGCGCCGCCGGTCTCGTTGCGCAGGCGGTTCAGCAGGGTCAGCGCATCGGGAAGTGACTTTGCGGCAAGCGTCGCTGTGGCATAGGCGCGCGGACGTGGCACCAGTTTCATCACTGCCGCCGTGATAATGCCCAGCGTGCCCTCGGCCCCGATGAACAGATTGCGCAGGTCATAGCCCGAGTTATCCTTGTGCAATTCAGACATCAGGTTCAGCACCTGACCATCGGCCAGCACCACCTCTAACCCCAAGCACAAAGCGCGGGTCGAGCCATAGCGCAGCACGTTAGACCCGCCTGCATTGGTCGAGAGCACGCCACCAATCATCGCCGAGCCGCGCGCGCCAAACCATAGCGGAAAGTACAGGCCCTCGGCCTCGGCGGCCTGATGCAAGCTGTCAAGGATCACGCCCGCCTCGACCACGGCAATCCGCGCTTGTGGGCGGATGTCGCGGATGCGGTTCAGCCGCTCGACCGAGATCATCAAACCGCCGCGCGTCATCGCGCCGCCGACCAACCCTGTGCGGCCCGAAATCGGCACCACCGCCACGCCGTGCTTTGCCGCAAGGCGCAGGCAGCTGGAAACCTCGGCGGTATTGGCAGGGCGGACAACGGCCACCGGATCGGCAGTATAGCTGCCCGTCCAATCGCCGATGTGGCCTGCGCGGTCAGCGCCGGTAAGCACGTGGGCAGCACCCAAAGCCTGCGTAAGATCGGCGATCAATGTCATATGCAGCCCCCCTATTTGCGCTACGCGCATCTTGCGTTGCCCCGTTGTTGCGCAACGCACAATCAAGGGCAAGTGCAGTTAAGGTTTCACCTGCGCCAACAGCTCTTGCACCGCGGGCCCCATCGCCGCGACAATCCGCGCCACGCCGTCACGGTTGGGGTGAATGCCGTCGGCTTGCATAAAGGCAGGATCAAGCCCGCCTTCGGGCGTGGCAATCGGCGCGAAATAAAGCGGCAGCAGCAGCGCCCCGAATTGCGCGGCCAAATCCGGATAAATCGCATCAAACTCGACCTTGTAGTCAGGACCGTAATTGCCGGGGGCAAGCAAGCCAACAAGCAAGACAGGCAAGCCTTTTGCCTGTGCGGCCTCCATAATCTTGGTCAAATTTGCGCGAGCCTCAGCGGGGGGTAGCCCCCGCAGCATATCATTGCCGCCAAGGTTCACGATCATCGCATCTGCGCCTTCGGACAAAGACCATTCCAACCGCGCCGCCCCGCCCGCCGTGGTATCGCCCGAAACGCCCGCATTCACCACATCGGCCTGCGACCCATGCGCCGCCAGCCAAGCTGTCATTTGCGGCACAAACCCATCTTCGGGCAGCAAGCCATAGCCAGCGGTCAAACTATCGCCCAGTGCCAAAACTTTGGGCATATCGGCAGCCAGTGCCGAACCTGTGACGGAAAACCCTAAAATCATCGTATAAACAATGTTGCGGATACCGCGCACCGCCCCATATGGAGGGGTAAGGCAAGACCGAAAGGCAGATTTCATGACGACACCTATTCTGGCGCTAGACAACGTAGCGCTGACGCTTGCGGGCAATGCAGGCCCAGTTTCCATTTTGCGCGGCATTACGCTGAACGTCCAGCGTGGCGAAAGTTTGGGGCTTATCGGGCCGTCGGGGTCGGGCAAATCGTCTCTCCTTATGGTCATGGGCGGGCTGGAACGGGCGACATCCGGGTCTGTCCGCGCCTTGGACAATGACCTGACAGCGATGGACGAAGACAGCCTCGCGCGCTTTCGTAGAGATCATATGGGGGTGGTGTTTCAATCTTTCCACCTTATTCCGACAATGACTGCGTTGGAAAACGTGGCGCTGCCGCTGGAACTGGGCGGGGTGCAAGATGCCTTTGGCCGCGCCGAGGCCGAGTTGAACGCCGTAGGTTTGGGTGCCCGCATGGACCATTACCCCAGCCAGATGTCAGGGGGCGAGCAGCAGCGTGTGGCGCTTGCCCGTGCCGCAGCCCCACGCCCTGCGATTTTGTTGGCGGATGAACCGACCGGCAACCTTGATGGCAAAAACGGCGCCGCGATCATGGACCTGCTGTTTGGCCTGCGCGACCGGCATGAGGCGACGCTGATCATGGTCACCCACGCGCCGGAACTGGCGCAGCGGTGCTCGCGCATTATCCGCCTGAAAGACGGTGTAATTGATACCGACGCGCTGGAGGGCGCAGCATGAGCCTGCGGTTAGCCGCCAAGCTGGCACGGCGCGAACTTCGTGGTGGATTAAAGGGCTTTCGGGTCTTTCTGGCCTGTTTGGCGCTGGGTGTCGCGGCAATTGCCGCCGTAGGCATGGTCCGCGCCGCGATTGAGGGCGGTTTGGCCGCGCAAGGTTCGGCCCTGCTGGGCGGCGATGCGCAAATGGAGTTTACTTATCGCACCGCGACCGATGACGAACGCGCCTTTATGGTTGCGATGGCCGTGGCCACGTCCGAAGTGATCGATTTCCGCTCTATGGCCGTGGTAGGCGAAGACCGCGCTTTAACGCAGGTGAAATCTGTCGACAGCGCCTATCCCTTGGTCGGCGCGGTCGAATTGGCCCCCGCGATCCCGCTGGCACAGGCCTTGGCGGTGGAAAACGGCCTGCCCGGTGCGGTGATGGACCGCGTTTTGGTTGATCGTTTGGGTCTTGCCTTGGGCGACCAATTCAAGATGGGCACACAAAGCTTTCGTCTTTCGGCGGTACTGGTTAAGGAACCCGATAGTGCTACGGGCGGCTTTGGCCTTGGCCCGCGCACGATTGTGCTGACCAGTGCCCTAAACGGCTCCGGCCTTATCACTGCGGGCAGTCTGTTTGAATCACAATATCGGCTGGTTTTGCCGCCAGAAACCGACCTAGAGGCCGCGAAAACAAGCGCCGAAGACGCCCTTCGTGACAAAGGCTTGCGCTGGTCGGATAGCCGCCGCGCCACACCGGGTGTCGCGCGGTTCGTCGAACGGATCGGGTCGTTCCTTGTGCTGGTCGGGCTTGCCGGTCTTGCTGTGGGCGGCGTCGGGGTTTCGGCCGCTGTGCGCGCCTATTTGGATGGAAAAATTGCCACGATTGCCACGCTGAAAACGCTGGGCGCAAGCGGGCGGCTGATCTTTCAAACCTATCTGTTGCAAATCGGGGCGTTGACGGTTTTGGGCGTCACCATGGGGCTGATTTTGGGCGCGGGCGTGCCATTGGCGCTGTCGCCGTTGATAAAGGCATCATTGCCGTTTCCGGTGGCGTTTGGCCTCTACCCTGCCCCTCTGCTTGAGGCTGCGTTTTACGGCGTGGTGACCGCGCTGCTGTTCACACTGTGGCCGCTGGCCCGCGTTCAAAATGTGCGGGCGGCGGTGCTGTATCGCGGCGGCGATGGCCGTGTGGCTTGGCCAAACTGGGTGCATTGGGTTTCACTGATTGGCTTGGTGATTTTGCTGATCGGCGGGGCGGCGTGGCTGTCGGGCCTTGCGCTTTTAGCGCTGTGGGCGGCGGCGGGGATTGTGGTGGCGCTGGGTATTTTATGGGCCACCGCCTACGGGCTGCGCCGTGCAGCGCGGGCCTTGGCGCGGTCAGGTTTGGCGCGGGGCCGCGTTGGTCTGCGGGCGGCACTGGCGGCGATTGGTGGGCCAAGGGATGAGGCGGCCTCGGTGATTTTATCGCTGGGGCTTGGGTTGACCGTTCTGGCCTCGGTCGGGCAAATCGATGCGAACCTGCGCGCGGCTATTACCCGTGATCTGCCAGCAATCGCCCCCAGCTATTTCTTTGTCGACATCCAGAACGACCAGATTGATGGCTTTTTGGCCCGCACCAAGGCCGACCCCGGCGTGACGCGCGTGGATGATGCGGCGATGTTGCGCGGCGTGGTGACCAAGATTAACGGCGTCGATGCACGGCAGGTTGCGGGCGAACACTGGGTCGTGCGCGGTGACCGTGGTGTGACCTATGCCGCCACCCTGCCCGAAGGCACTGAGTTGACCGGCGGCACGTTTTGGCCTGCTGATTACACCGGCCCGCCGCAGCTGTCCTTCGCCCAAGAAGAGGCGGATGAGATTGGCCTAATGCTGGGTGACAAAGTCACCGTAAACATCCTAGGCCGAGATATTGAGGCCGAGATTACCAGCTTTCGCAAAGTTGACTTTTCGACCGGCGGGATGGGGTTTGTGATGATGCTGAACCCTGCCGCTGTAGCGGGTGCGCCGCATACGTTCATCGCGACCGTCTATTCGGATGACGCGTCTGAGGCGAAACTGCTGCGCGATGTGGCGGGGGCCTATCCCAACATCACGGCGGTGCGGGTGCGCGATGCGATCAACCGTGTGTCAGATGCCCTGTCGGCCATCGCCACAGCCACGGCTTGGGCGGCTGGTGCGACTTTGCTAACCGGCTTTGTGGTACTGATCGGCGCGGCAGCAGCGGGTGAACGCGTCCGTATTTATGAGGCGGCGATATTGAAAACGCTCGGCGCCAGTCGGGCGCAGATCATGGGCAGTTTCGCGTTACGCGCGGCCCTGACGGGGGCTGCGGCGGGTGTGGTGGCGATTTTCGCTGGCGGCTTGGCGGCTTGGGCTGTCATGCATTTCGTGATGGATACTGCGTTTGTGTTTGAACCCGTCTCGGCGCTGGCAATCGTGATTGGTGGGGTTCTGGCCACGCTTTTGGCGGGGTTGGCCTTCGTGTGGCGACCCTTGGCCGCGCGGCCTGCGCAAGTGTTGCGGGCCCAAGAATAAACGTTTGGGGGGTGCCACAGGGTGCCCCCTTACACTATGATAGGCTGGAAAGAACCGGAGTTTTTCCATGGACATGCGTGCCATCCTTGACCGTCTGATCGCGTTTGAGACCGTCAGCCATATGACCAACCTGCCGCTCATGCGCTTTGTAGAGGGGCTACTGGCCGAGGCGGGAATACCCAGCACGCTGATCATGGATGAGACTGGTGAGAAGGCCAATCTATGGGCACGCGTGGGGCCTGCCGATGTGCCGGGGGTAATCCTTTCGGGCCATGTCGATGTGGTACCGGTCGAGGGGCAAGCTTGGACGCGCCCCGCCTTTGAGGTGACGCAGGAAGGCAGCCGCCTGTACGGGCGCGGGACGACCGATATGAAAGGCTTTGATGCCTGTGCGATTGCGTGCATGTTGGCTGCGGCCAAGCGCGATTTGCAGGTGCCACTGATTTTGGCGCTGTCTTATGACGAAGAAATCGGGTGCCGTGGCGTGGGGTCGATGATCGACGCGATTGCCGACTGGCCCGTGCCGCCGCGCCTGTGCATCGTGGGCGAACCGACGAGCATGGAAGCCGCGACTGGCCACAAAGGCAAGGTCGCCCTGCGGATCACCTGTACCGGCCGTTCGGGGCATTCGTCACTGGCGCCCTTGGCGCTGAACGCGATCCATATGGCGATGGATTTTGGGGCTGGTGTGCGGACGTTACAAGCCGAAATCGCGAACGCGGGCCCCTTTGATGCCGAGTATGACGTACCCTATACCACGCTGCACATGGGCAAGATCAGCGGCGGTGTACAGGTGAATGTAGTCGCACATACTTGCGTGATTGATATGGAGATCCGCTCGCTGGCCGAGGATGACCCGCTGGCGTTGATTGCGCGATTAGAGGCCATTTCCGAGGCCGTTGTGGCCCCCTTGCGCGGTGATTTCCCCGAAGCGTCAATTACGATTGAGCGGCTGTGGGATTATCCCGGATTAGGGACCGATGCAGATGCGGATGTCGTGACATTTATCAAAAAACTGACCGGCGGCAACGCGCATGTTAAGGTGGCCTATGGCACCGAGGGCGGGATGTTTGCGCAGCGTTTGGGCCTGCCCACGGTGGTCTGTGGGCCAGGCGCGATGGCACAGGGCCATATGCCGGATGAATTTATCGAAATTGCCCAATTGCAGCGCTGCGAGGCGATGATGGACGCGTTGCTGGCGCGGTGTGAAGCGGGCTTCTGACGGGGTTTGTGCTGGCGGCGGATGCCTCCGGCGGAGGTATTTTTGCCAAGATGATGTTAAGGGTCACTTAAGGTTTTCGCCCGTTTGATCGCTGTTTTAGGGATGGGGCGGCGCGCAAAGTGCAAACGCGTGCTTCATGCCCAACCCCACTCTGGCAAACAATTCCATTGCGCCCGCCCCGCCATGCGCTATGCCTATGCTTATGGCATTGACCCTGACATCTTTTGCGCAACTGGCCCGGCTTGGCTTTGACGACATCATTGATGTTCGCAGCCCTGCTGAATTTGCCGAAGACCATATTCCCGGCGCGATCAACCTGCCCGTTTTGGATGATGCACAGCGCGCCGAAGTCGGCACGATTTACAAACAAGACAGCCCGTTTCGCGCCCGTAAAATCGGCGCCGCACTGGTTGCGGCCAATGCGGCAAAGCATTTGCAAGGGCCGCTGGCCGACAAGCCGGGGGGCTGGCAGCCGCTGGTCTATTGCTGGCGCGGGGGGCAGCGCTCGGGGTCTTTTGCCTCGATCCTTGCCCAAATCGGCTGGCGGGTGGACCTGGTTTCGGGCGGCTACAAGGCCTATCGCGGTTTGGTGGTGCAGGCGCTTTATGACCAGCCTTTTCCCTGCCCTGTGATTTTGCTGGATGGCAACACAGGATCGGCGAAAACCGAATTGCTGCACCGGCTGGTGGCGCGGGGCGTTCAAGTGCTTGATCTGGAAGGGCTTGCGCATCATCGTGGCAGTCTGTTTGGTGCAATGCCGGGCGGGCAGCCCAGCCAAAAAGCATTCGAATCCGCCTTGGCAGGCGCGATCAGCCAGCTAGACCCCACACGCGTGGTGGTGGTCGAGGCCGAAAGCTCGAAGGTTGGCAATTGCCGGCTGCCGCCGATGCTGTGGAAAGCGATGGCAGCAGCAAAGCGGCTCGAAGTGGTGGCCCCAGTGACGGCCCGTGCGCGCTATCTGGTCACCGCCTACGCGGATCTGGTCGCCGACACTGCACGGCTGGCGGGCGTGATTGACCTGCTGAGAAGCGGCCACTCTGCCGAGCAAATCGACACGTGGCAAGTGCTGGCCGCATCAGGCGCATTTGAACCCCTCGCCGCAAGCCTGATGGCTGAACATTACGACCCCCGCTATGCTCGGCATCGTGCAAGGTTAGAGCATGGGGTCGAGACGTTTGCTGTCGATGATTTGGGCGATGCGGCGCTGGATAGGCTGGCAAATCAGCTGGCCGAACATGTGAATGGCCGCGCGCCCTGAAGCCTTAAACGCGCAGCCAATGATTTCATTCGGGGCGTTAGCCCCGCACGCCTGCAAACCGCTCTTGCCAGTCCACCCGTTCATCATCGGTGATTTTGCGGAACAGGACTTCAGGCACTTCGAACACATGGCCCACGGGCAGCGCGTTCAGCGCCGCGCGCAGATCGGTTGGCCATGACCAATCATCCGTCTTCATGCCCGCCATCATCGAACCTGCCGCCGTTGGGATAAACGGTTGCGAAATAACCGCATAAACGCGGATCAGGTTAAGCGCGAGGCGGATCTGTGCGGCGGCCTGTTCAGGGTCGGTTTTCACCACGGTCCACGGGGCCGAGGCTTGCAGGTATTCGTTGCCTGCGACCCAAATGCTGCGCAGCTCAATCGCGGCTTTGCGCACATCCATCGATTCCATAAAGCCTTCATAGGCGCGCAGACGGCCCTCAATCTCGGCAATTAGCGCGTCCTCAGTTGGCCCCCATGTGCCGCCTTCGGGCACGGCCTCGCCAAATTTTGACCGACAGAATTTGGTGACGCGCGACACAAGGTTGCCCAACACATCTGCCAAATCCTTATTGGCGGACTGCTGGAAATTCTCCCATGTAAACTCGGCATCCGAGCTTTCGGGCGCGTGCGACAGCAACCACCAGCGCCAGTAATCGGCGGGCAACAGCGACAGCGCTTGGTCCATAAACACACCGCGACCGCGCGAGGTAGAGAACTGGCCGCCATCATAATTCAGGTAGTTGAACGACTTGATATAATCGACCAGCTTCCACGGCTCATTTGACCCAAGTATCGTAGCCGGAAAGCTAAGCGTATGGAATGGAACGTTATCTTTGCCCATAAATTGGGTATAGGTCACGTCATCCGCGCCTTTATCGGTGCGCCACCAGCGTTCCCAATCGCCGCCCGTGGCCGCCGCCCATTCTTGCGCGCAGGCGATATATTCGATCGGCGCGTCAAACCAGACGTAGAAAACTTTGCCGTCCATGCCCGCCCAAGGGGCACCCTCAAACTGCGCAGGCACGCCCCATTTCAGGTCGCGGGTGATGCCGCGGTCTTGCAAACCGTCGCCATCGTTCAGCCATTTCTTGGCAATCGATGTGGTCAAAACCGGCCAGTCATGCTTGCTGTCAATCCAGTCTTGCAGCTTTTGGCGCATGTCGGATTGCTTTAGATACAGGTGCTTGGTCTCTCGCAACTCCAGATCAGTCGACCCCGAAACGGTAGAGCGCGGGTTAATCAGATCCACCGGGTCCAGCTGTTTGGTGCAATTGTCGCATTGGTCGCCGCGTGCCGACTCAAACCCGCAGTTCGGGCACGTGCCCTCAATATAGCGATCTGGCAAAAAGCGGCCATCGGCGACCGAATACATCTGCTTTTCCGTGACTTCGCGGATCAAGCCTTCGCTGGCCAGTTGCTTGGCGAAATGCTGCGTCAGCACCTTGTTTTCCGCACTGGACGAGCGCCCGAAATGATCAAACGACAGGGCAAAGCCGCGCGCAATTTCGGCCTGAACGGCGTGCATCTCGGTGCAATAGTCGCCCACCGGCTTGCCCGCTTTGGCCGCTGCCAGCTCGGCTGGGGTGCCGTGTTCATCGGTGGCGCAGAGAAACAGCACCTCATGGCCGCGTGCCCGCAGGTACCGCGCATACAGATCAGCAGGCAGCTGACTGCCCACAAGGTTTCCCAAATGCTTGATTCCGTTGATATAAGGAATTGCAGAGGTGATCAGATGTCTGGCCATTGGGGCGCCCTTTTCGAATAAACTTACGCCCATTTACCCCAAGCCAGCGCCCAAAGCCAGCAGCAGGATGCACTTATCGCGGGCTTTCCATTACTACCAAGACCAACGCATCGCCGCCCAGCGCCTCATACCAATGTGGCCCATCGGCGGGATAGCGGTAATAATCGCCCGGCCCTGCCTCAATCACACGTGCCTCTGGCCCAATCCGTACACGGCCCGCACAGACAAACGCGTGTTCCACCGTGCCAGCCGGATGCGCCGCCGCCCGCCGCCCTGCGCCTTGCATCAAGGCCATGCGGTACAAATCACGCCGCACCCCCAGCGGGCAATTCGCCAGCAACACCACCACGTCGCCCGAGGTTTCGGCCGCGACAGCATCGCCTTCGCCCGCGCGGATGACCACTACATCCGGCGCTGATACCTCAAAGAACTGCGCGAATGGCACGCCCAGCGCGGCTGCAATCGCCCATAGCGTCTCGATGCTCGGGTTGCCCTTGCGCGCCTCTAGTTGCGAAAGGGTTGATTTTGCCACACCCGCAGCCTCGGCTAGCGCAGACAGGCTTAGCCCCGCGCGCAGTCGTTCGCGCTGCACAGCCTCGGCAATCAGATCATTCGGTGATACGGCTTTGTTCATTATATAAACCAATCGTTCGGCTTGACGTAAGTTATCGTTCAATATATCAACCATACAACCAATATAACAGGCCAAACCCATGTACCCCTTTAAATCCGGCCTTCGTGATATTGTGCCCCTTGCACTTGGCGCCGCCCTTTATGGCACCGCCTTTGGCTTGCTCGCGGCCCAAGCTGGCATGTCGGGCTTGCAAACCGGCCTGATGGGGGGCCTCGTTTTCTCTGGCTCGGCGCAGTTCATTGTGGTTGAGCGTCTTGCGGCGGGGGCTGGTGCGTTGACGGCGCTTATCGCGGGCATCGCCCTGAACCTGCGCATCCTGCTGATGACGGCCTCATTGCGCGATGTTTTGGCCGACCGCCCGCTGTGGCAAAAAATCCTTGGCGTGCATATGACGACGGATGAAAGCTGGGCGCTGTTTCATGCCGCCCGCGCCAAAGGCCGCCCTACCAGCTATTGGTATCTGGTCGGCGCGGGCGCAGGCATGTGGGTGTTTTGGCTGGCCTCGACCCTTGCAGGCTACAGCTTTGCAAGCGCCCTGCCCGCCCCCCGCGCCTTGGGCATCGATTTTGCCTTTACTGCCGCATTCATCGCCATCTTGCGTGGCATGTGGGGTGGCAAACGCGATTTGCTACCTTGGGCCATCGCCGCGGGCACCGTCGCGGGCCTTACCCTCACCCCGCTTGAGCCCTCATGGGCCCTTGTCATCGGCGGTATCACCGGCGCAATAACCGCCGCAATCGGGGGCAAACATGTCTGACGCCCTGCCCTTCACCGCCGTCATCATAGGCCTTGGCATTGCCAACCTAATCATCCGCTTAGGTGGCTATTACCTTGGTGCGGCACTGCCCCAAACCGGCCCTTGGACGCGCGGACTAAAGGCTCTGCCGGGTACGTTGATCACGGCACTGGTGACACTGCAATTGATGCACGGCGGCGTGAATGAATGGATCGCGGCAGCAATCGCGCTGGCCGTGGCTGTGGTCAGCCGCAGCCTACCGCTGACCATGGCCGCAGGCATCCTTGCAATTTACGCCTTGCGCCATTGGGCCTGACCTGAATTCACCCCCCCCACAGATGGCCAGTCTTGCAGCCGCATCCAAGGACGAACCACGCCCCCCTTGGGCGATTTTACACGGCACAGTCCAACCTTTGCCCCGCCACCCCGCCGCCGAAATGCAAAACGAGGGGCCGAGGCCCCCCGTTTATAGTGTTTAGAATTAGTGATCAGTGGTCGGCTTGCGCTGCAGCTTTGCGCAGCTCTTCTTCGGTACCTTTGGCGCCATTAAAGAACAGGTTCAGCAGCACCGCCGAAATCGTGGTCAGTAAAATGCCGCTTTCGATCAGCGGGTGGATCGCATGGGGCAACCACATTTTGAAATCGGGCGCGATCAGCGGGATCATCCCAAAGCCAAGCGAGACGGCGACGATGAACAGGTTGAACCGGTTATTGGCGAAATCAACGCCGCTGGCCAGAATGCGGATACCCGTGGCCGCAACCATGCCGAACATGACCAGACCAGCACCGCCAAGCACGGCTGTTGGCAGCGCCTCAACCAAGGCCGCCATTTTGGGGATAAGGCCGAGGACGATCAAAATCGCGCCACCGGCAACCGCGATATAGCGGCTTTTGATACCCGTCACGCCCACAAGACCTACGTTTTGCGAAAAACTGGTATAGGGGAAGGTGTTGAAAATACCACCGATCAGCGTGCCCAATCCATCGGTCCGCAGACCAGCGGCAAGGCGCGGCTGGGTTATTTTACGGCCGGTCATATCGCCCAGCGCAAGGAACATGCCGGTAGATTCGATCATCACAACAATCATCACCAGAACCATGGTGATAATCATCACCGGATCAAAGATCGGCATGCCAAAGTGGAACGGCTTGATCAGCGCGAACCATTCTGCATTTCCGACTTTGTCGAAATGCATCATGCCCAAAACCGCCGCCAACACGCCACCAACCACAATGCCCAAAAGCACCGCGATATTGGCGACAAAGCCTTTGCCGTATTTGGCAAAGGCCAGAATGGCGACCAAAACCACAGCCGAGATCGCCATATTCGGCAGCGACGCATAGGCCGGGTTATTGATAGATGGCGCAAGGCCCAAACCTTTGGGGATGGCTGGCAAGCTGGAACCAGTGGCGGCTGCCAGATCAGTGATTTGCTTCAACCATTCAACATGCTCGGGGCTGACTGTTTTGGGCGCGGTTGGGCCAAGTGGCAGGCCAAAGATCCAGTTGATGCCGATCCGCATCAAACTGACACCGATGACCAGAATGATGGTGCCGGTCACAACTGGCGGGAAAAACCGCAGCATTTTTGACACCAATGGCGCGATGAGCATGGCAATAATGCCCGCACCGATGATCGAACCAAAGATCATACGCGCGCCGTCATAGCCAGGGTTGGACAGGCCGATCGCGATCATCGGGCCTACGGATGCAAAGGTCACGCCCATCATCACAGGCATTTGCACGCCGAAATAGCGGGTCACGCCAAGCGATTGAATGATGGTCACGATGCCGCAGACAAACAGGTCGGCAGAGATCAGGAAGGCAACATCTTGGGGTTCGAGTTTCAGCACGCGGCCGATGATCAGCGGCACGGCAATCGCGCCCGCATACATCACCAGCACATGCTGAAGCCCCAGCGTAAACAGCTGGGGGGTGGGTAGAATTTCGTCTACCGGTTTCACTTGATCGGTCACGTTACGTCCTCTCTGTCCGGGGTTATCATTTCAAGCCAGATGCGCCCCTATCGCACATGGCCCGTCCGTCATCGCAAAGGGCGGGTTATCCCTTTTCTGCCTTTGCGGGGGAGTGGCCTTGGGGGTAGATGGTCCAAGGCTGGGAAAAGTTGTGTTCTTCGAGGTTGGGCGTGGGGCCAATGCGATCGACCACGGCAAAAAGGCCGGGGGCGTGCAACGGCGTCAGCACGCCATGCCAGATGCCGCGATGCAGGTTGATGCCTTGCGCGCCGTTCGTCAGGAAAGCGCGGGGCGTGGCTGCTGGGTCGGTGGTGACAATCACAAGAAACGGGTGCTGCGACATCGGAATGAAGGCCTGCGAGCCCTCGGGGTGTCGTTCCACCAGATCAAGGATGTAGGGCAAGCTGCGGGGTTGCGCCTGAAAGATGGAAATACCGGCGCGAGCCTCATCGAAATTGGCATCGCCGAAATCGAGCTTGGCGCGATCATGAAAGCGGCCGCAGAGACCTTGGTTGATGATCTTATCTGGGCTACCGGACGCGTCGAGCACATCGCCGAAGGGGGCGAAGGCGGATGCCGTTAGCGGTTCAGTTTCGATGTTGCGCGTCATGTATACCGGTTTGTTGGTGGCTGATAGCCGGGGGTTTCACACCCCCGGCCCCCCGAGAGGTATTTTTGCCAAGATGATGAGTTCAGCGCGGGTTTAGGGGGCCGCGCAGGTTGGCGTGGCGATTGACGTCTTTGTAAAGAAGGTAGCGGAATGGGCCGGGGCCTGCGGCATAGCAAGCTTGGGGGCAAAAGGCGCGGAGCCACATGAAATCGCCAGCCTCAACCTCAACCCAGTCTTGGTTGAGTTTATAGACGGCCTTGCCTTCCAGCACGTAAAGGCCATGTTCCATGACGTGGGTTTCTTCAAACGGGATCACGCCACCGGGTTGGAATGTCACGATGGTGACGTGCATGTCGTGGGACAGGTCGGTCGTATCGACAAAGCGGGTAGTGGCCCAAGCGCCGTTTGTGTCGGGCATTGGCGTCGGCTTCACATCCTTGTCGCTGGTCACAAAGGCGCGGGGCGCGGGGATACCGGCTGCGGGTTCATAGAGTTTGCGGATCCAGTGAAAGCGGGCTGGGGTTTTATGCGCGTTTTTCAGCCGCCATTTACTGCCTGCGGGGATGTAGGCATAGCCGCCGGGGCCGAGATCATGCTCGGTGCCATCAATGGACAGCCAGACCTCACCTTCTGTCAGGAACAGCACCGACTGTGCGCCTGCGTCGTTTTCAGGGGTGTCCGAGCCGCCACCGGGGGCGACCTCCATCACATATTGGCTAAAGGTTTCGGAAAAGCCGGTCATCGGGCGGGCGATCAGCCAAAGGCGGGTTTTATCCCAACCGGGCAGGTAGCTGGTGACGATGTCGGAAAACACGCCCTTGGGGATGAACGCATAGGCATCAGTGAACACCGCGCGGCCCGTCATCAGTTGGGTTTGCGGAGGCAGGCCGCCTTTGGGGGCGTAATAGCTGGTCATGGCAGCATATCCTTTAGGCGCAATTCCGCAATACGTTCAACTTGGGCGCAGGCGGTAGTGAATTCGGTTGTGGTGTCGTTGTTCAGGCGGGTTTTAAAGGCGGCAAGGATGCTGTCTTTGGTATTGTCACGCACGGCGATGATGAAGGGAAAGCTGTGTTTGGCCACGTAGGCGGTGTTGAGGCTCTCGAACTCTGCACGCTCGGCATCCGTCAGAGCATCCAGCGCGGCGCTGGCCTGTTCGGCCGTGCTTTCGGCCGTCAGGCGCTTGGCGGCGGCCAGTTTGCCTGCAAGGTCGGGGTGGGCGGTCAGCACGCCGAGACGCTCGGCATGGCTGGCCGAGCGGAACATGCGGGCCAGCGCATTGTGTAGGCCGATGGCGCTGTCATGCGCGGGACCAAGTTCAAGCGCGTGGGCGCGGCGGGCGATCCAAGGCGAGTGTTCAAAGATAGAGCCGAATTTGGCGGTGAAGCCCGCCTCATCCATCAGGCTGGGGCGATCAACGCGCTGATGCGGCTGGGTCGCGGCCCAATGGGCGGCGATATCCATACGGCGCGGAAACCACACACCTTCATGGCTTGCGGCGTAGTCGAGAAAGCGCATCAGGCCAGCAATTTTTCCGGGACGGCCAATCAGACGGCAATGAAGGCCGATCGAGAACATCTTGGCCGCACCCGCCTGCCCTTCGGCATAAAGCACATCGAAACTGTCTTTAAGGTATTGGAAAAACTGCTCGCCCTCAATGTAGCCGGGGGCAGTAGCGAACCGCATATCGTTTGCCTCGAGCGTGTAGGGGATGATGAGTTGGTCGCGTTCGCCCACCTCGATCCAATAGGGCAAGTCGTCGTCGTAGGTGTCTGAAATCCAGTCGAAACCGCCCTCCTCGCTCACCAAGCGCACGGTGTTTTCGGAACAGCGGCCCGTGTACCAGCCGCGCGGACGGGTGCCCACAACTTCGGTGTGCAGGCGCACGGCCTCGGCGATGGCGGCGCGCTCCTCAGCCTCGGGCATGTCGCGGTGTTCGACCCATTTCAAACCGTGGCTGGCGATTTCCCAGCCTGCCGATTTCATCGCGGCGACTTGTTCAGGGTTGCGGGCCAAAGCGGTGGCAACGCCGTAAATCGTAACAGGAATATCGCGCGTGGTGAACAGCCGGTGCAGACGCCAAAACCCCGCGCGCGCGCCGTATTCATACAGCGATTCCATGTTCCAATGACGTTTTCCCGGCCAAGGGGCTGCCCCCGCGATGTCGGACAAAAACGCCTCGGACGCGGCATCATTGTGCAACACGTTGTTTTCGCCGCCCTCTTCATAGTTCAAAACCAGCGAAATGGCGATTTTGGCACCGTTGGGCCAAGCCGCATTTGGCGGGTTTTGGCCATAGCCGGTCATGTTGCGCGGATATCTGTTCACAAAAAGCCCCTTATCGACTGTTGCCTTGTATATTACGAATAGCGGGACAGGATTAACAAATAAAACCGAAAGGACTTTCCCTGTAAGATGAAGGTCGCACATTGCGCACATATCAGGCAAACTTGTGCCAAGTTTTGCACATGGAGAGAAAAATGAGCGGCGGAAAATTGACGACCCATGTTCTGGATACAGCCTTGGGCAAGCCTGCAGCAGGGGTGAAAATCACGCTATTTCGGGTTACGGCAGCGGGGCATGAAAAGCTGGCCGAGACGGTGACAAATGCTGACGGCCGCACGGATGCACCGATGCTGTTGGGCGCGGCGCTGACCGTTGGCAGCTATGAGTTGGTATTTTCTGCAGGCTCTTATCTGCGCGCCAGCGGGCAGGCACAGGGGGATGTGCTATTTTTGGATGAAATCCCGATTCGATTTGGTGTGCCGGATGCGAGCGCCCATTACCATGTGCCGCTGCTGATCTCGCCCTTCGCCTATTCAACCTATCGCGGCAGCTAGGTTTAGAACCATTCCAAACCTTGACTTATCGGGCCTGCAGGCGCATATCCGAGTAGAACAGTCGGAGATATAAAATGTTCATCCAGACAGAATCTACGCCGAACCCCGCTACGTTGAAATTTTTGCCCGGCCAGACTGTGCTGGATATGGGCACTGCCGATTTTCCGAATGCGGATGCGGCAGGCAAATCGCCGCTCGCCAAACGCATTTTTGCGGTGGGTGACGTGGCAGGCGTGTTCTTTGGCAATGATTTCGTGACCGTCACCAAGGCCGAGAGCGCCGAGTGGGACCATATCAAGCCTGCAATCTTGGGCGCGATTATGGAGCATTACCAATCGGGTGCCGCCGTGATTGAGGGCGAACAAGCCGCCTCGGGCCATGCCGAACACACCGGCGAAGATGGCGATATTGTTGCGCAAATCAAAGAATTGTTGGATACGCGCGTGCGCCCTGCAGTGGCCCAAGATGGCGGCGACATCACGTTCCACGGCTTTGACCGCGGTATTGTTTACCTGCATATGCAGGGTGCCTGTGCCGGTTGCCCATCGTCAACGCTTACGTTAAAAATGGGGATTGAGAACCTGTTGCGCCATTACATCCCCGAGGTGCTGGAGGTTCGGCCCGTTGCCGCCTAAAGCTTTTTCGGACGACACGCCCCTTTTGGCCTTTGACACATCGGCCGCGCATTGCGCGGCCGCTTTGCTATTGCATGGCAAAATCATCGCCGAGGCACGTGAGGAAATGGCCAAAGGCCAAGCCGAACGCTTGATGCCGTTGATCGAAGAAATGCTGGTCAAAGCAAGGCTCACTTGGCGTGATTTGGGTGCGATTGCGGTAGGCGTAGGGCCTGGAAACTTTACCGGCATCCGGATTTCGGTGGCCGCCGCACGCGGTCTGGCCCTTGGGCTTGGTGTGCCTGCGGTGGGTGTGACGGGGCCAGAGGCCCTTGCGCAGTACGGCGAAGGGGCGATTTGCGTGGCGACCCCGTCGTCGCGCGGGGCCCTGTATTTACAAGAGTTTGACGGTGGCAGCCCCAGCACAGAGATGCGCGAGGCGCATCCTGATGTTGCCGGTTTCTGGCCCGAACCCAAGCGCCAACTGATCGGCGATTGGCCCGAAACGGACCGCACCGTGCTGCGCCCCGATCCAATAGCGCGGGTACGTGCGATTGCGATCATCGGGGCCACACGCGCGGCGCAAAACCCATCCCCACCTGCGCCGTTTTACCTGCGCGCCGCCGATGCAGCCCCTCCCAGCGACCCGCCGCCGGTCATTCTGGACCCGCTTTCGTGACGCCAACGGACCTTGCCACGCTGCACAAACAGGCCTTTACCACGCCGCGCCCGTGGTCGGCCGACGCGTTCACGGGCCTTTTGGACATGGCCGGCGTGTTCCTTATCGGCAGCCCAAAAGGGTTTATCTTAGGCCGCGCAATCGCAGGTGAGGCCGAGGTTTTAACCCTTGCCGTAGCCCCCGAATGGCGCAGGCAAGGGATCGCCCGCCAGCTTATGCTGGATTTCGCACGCAAGGCCGAACAGAACGCCGCCGAAACCGCGTTTCTTGAAGTGGCCGAGGACAATGCGGCGGCAATAGGCCTTTATCTTTCACTGGGTTACACGGTGGGTGGGCGCAGGCGCGAGTATTTCGAGGCGCCCGATCACAAACGTCTGGATGCCCTGATTATGACCAAATCGCTTTTGCCCAACAGTTAACGTTGGGTCAGCACGGCAATATCGGCTAAAACTTGACCAAATGGCCGAAACCCGCGCGGGAACTTCGAAATACCTATTGACCCTTATGGCCAAAACCGCCCTAATTTGCATACGCACCACCACCCCCAACGGGGGGATTCTTGCGGTGGCAAAAAAAGCAATCGGGAGACGATAGTATGAGCCTCATGAAACATTTCGCAGCTGCGACTGCGACGATCGCGCTGACTGCCGGTATGGCAGCCGCTGATCCTGCGCTAATCTTTGACCTTGGCGGCAAGTTCGACAAATCCTTTAACGAGGCCGCCTATGAAGGCGCGCAACGTTGGGCCAAAGAAACCGGCGGTTCCTACAAAGAGCTTGAAATGCAATCCGAAGCCCAGCGTGAGCAGGCCCTGCGCCGTTTGGCTGAATCGGGCGCGAACCCTGTTGTCATGACCGGCTTTGCCTTTGGTGACGTGTTGAACCAAGTTGCGCCAGACTTCCCAGACACCAAATTTGCGATCATCGACATGGTCGTTGACCAGCCAAACGTGAAATCGGTGGTCTTTACCGAAGAGCAAGGCTCATACCTCGTCGGTATGGCCGCTGCGATGGCATCGAAAACCGGCACCGTTGGTTTCGTTGGCGGCATGGATATTCCGCTGATCCGTAAATTCGCTTGTGGCTATGCCCAAGGTGTTATGGCCGTGAACCCAGATGCAAAAGTGATCGCCAACATGACCGGCAGCACCCCTGCTGCATGGAATGACCCGGTTAAGGGTGGCGAATTGGCCAAGGCGCAAAAATCCCAAGGCGCTGATGTGATCTATGCCGCGGCTGGTGGCACCGGTCTTGGTGTGCTTCAGGCCGCTGCGGATGAAGGCATTCTGTCGATCGGCGTTGACAGCAACCAGAACTATCTGCACCCAGGTAAAGTGCTGACCTCGATGACAAAACGCGTTGATAACGCCGTTTATGACATCTTTAAAGCAGGCACCGAAATGGCGCCCGGCATCAGCGTGATGGACTTTGCAGCTGGCGGCGTTGGCTATGCTGTGGACGACAACAACAAAGACCTGCTCTCGCCTGCGATGCAGGACCAGCTGGAAAAGGCAGGCAAGCTGATCGCTTCGGGCACGTTGAAAGTGCACGACTATATGTCAGATGAAACCTGCCCTGCGCTTTCGTTCTAAATGACGGGCAATGATACTTTGGGGCGGCAGGAAACTGCCGCCCCAGCAGCAGCCCCGCTGGCTATCGAGCTGCGCGGAATTTCCAAATCTTTTGGTCCGGTGCAGGCCAATAAAGACATCTCTATCCAAGTTGCCAAAGGGTCCATCCACGGCATTATCGGCGAAAACGGGGCCGGTAAATCCACGTTGATGTCGATCCTTTACGGGTTCTACAAAGCTGATGCTGGCGAGATTTATATCTCGGGCAATCTGACCCCGATCCCGGATAGCCAAAGCGCCATTCGCGCGGGCATCGGGATGGTGTTTCAGCATTTCAAGCTGGTCCAGAACTTTACCGTTTTGGAAAACGTGATTTTAGGCGCCGAAGGTGGGGCGATGCTGCGTGGGGCCATGGCATCCGCGCGCAAATCCCTGACCGATCTGGCGCGCGAGTATGAACTGGATGTTGACCCTGATGCGGTGGTCGAGGACCTGTCGGTCGGCCACCAGCAGCGGGTTGAGATTTTAAAAGCGCTCTACCGCCAAGCCGATATTTTGATTTTGGATGAGCCGACGGGCGTGCTTACCCCTGCCGAAGCCGACCAATTGTTCCGTATTTTGAACGGGTTGCGCGATCAGGGTAAAACCGTGATCCTGATCACCCATAAACTGCGTGAGATTATGGAAATCACCGATACCGTGTCTGTAATGCGGCGCGGGCAGATGACGGCAACGGTGAAAACCGTTGAGAGCAGCCCTGAGGAATTGGCCGAGCTGATGGTGGGCCGCAAGGTGCTTCTGCATGTTGAGAAAAAACCAGCGACGCCCGGCGACATGGTGCTTGAGGTGGAAAACCTGCGAGTGCGTGATGAACTTGGGGTCGAACGTCTGAAAGGCGTGTCGCTGACCATCCGCGCGGGTGAGATTTTGGGAATTGCGGGCGTTGCCGGCAATGGCCAATCCGAACTGTTGGAAGTATTGGGCGGCATTGCCCGCGGCACCGGCACCGTGCGGATGAACGGCCAAGAGATCGCGTTGACCGCAGCCGCCGATGGCCAAAGCCGCCGTGCGCGTGGCATTGCACATGTGCCAGAAGACCGCCAGCACCTTGGTTTGATTATGGATTTTACCGCGTGGGAAAATGTGGCCTTTGGCTATCACCACGCGCCGGAATACCAAAAATCGGCCCTACTGATGGATAATGACGCCATCCGCGCCGACACAGTTTCCAAGATGGAACGGTATGACGTGCGCCCGCCAATCCCGACTTTGGCGGCTAAAAGTTTCTCGGGAGGAAACCAGCAAAAGATCGTCGTGGCCCGCGAGATGGACCGCAACCCAGACCTGCTGCTGGTGGGCCAGCCCACGCGCGGCGTGGATATTGGCGCGATCGAATTTATTCACAAACAGATCATCGCCCTGCGCGATGCGGGCAAAGCGGTGTTGCTGGTCTCGGTCGAATTGGATGAGATTATGAGCCTGTCCGACCGGATTGCCGTTATGTTTGATGGCCAGATTATGGGCGAGCGCGACCCCGAAACCACGGATGAACGCGAATTGGGCCTGTTGATGGCAGGAGTAGTAAAATGACCGCAATGCCGAAATGGGCCGATGCGGTCTTGGTGCCACTTATCAGCTTGGTGATCGCGTTTGTGATCTCGGGCCTCGTGATTTTGGCGATTGGCGAAGACCCTGTCGCCGCTATGAAACTGATGGTCACGGGGGCTTTGGGGTCAACCTATGGCTGGGGCTATACGCTGTATTACTCGACCAATTTTATCTTTACCGGGCTGGCGGTTTCGGTCGCGTTTCAGGCTGGATTGTTCAATATCGGCGGTGAGGGGCAAGCGAGCCTTGGCGGCCTTGGCGTGGCCCTTGCCTGCCTGTTCGTGCCGTGGCCGCATTGGTCGCTGGCGCTGATTGGCGCCTCGGTGATGGCGGCGCTGTTTGGCGCGGCATGGGCGGCCATTCCGGCCTATTTGCAGGCCAAACGCGGCAGCCATGTGGTAATTACCACGATCATGTTCAACTATATCGCTTCGGCCCTGATGATCTATGTTTTGGTCACTGTGCTGCGGCCAATGGGCGCGATGGACACCGCTTCGGCACGGTTTGACCCGTCGCTAAAGCTGCCGCGTTTGGGTGACATTTTGGGGCTGGTTGGCATTCCATTCAACAACCGCAACCCCGCCAATATTAGCCTGCTGATTGCGCTTGTCGCCTGTGTGGGTGTGTGGTTTTTGATGTGGCGCACGCGCTTGGGCTATCAGTTGCGCGCCTTTGGTAAATCGGAAAAAGCCAGCGTTTACGCAGGCATAAACCCTGTACGTATCACGATGTATGCAATGCTGATCTCGGGCGGGTTGTCGGGGATGATGGCGATTAACACCGTGATGGGCGAGGCGCAGCGCCTGCTGCTTAACTCGGTCGAAGGGGCCGGGTTTATCGGAATTGCCGTGGCGCTTATGGGCCGCAGCCATCCGGTTGGTGTGCTGCTGGCGGCCATTTTGTTTGGCTTTTTGTACCAAGGCGGGGCGGAACTGGCGCTCTGGACGACGATCCCGCGCGAGCTGATTATCGTTATCCAGGCGCTGGTGATTTTGTTCACGGGTGCGATGGATAATATGGTGCGCAAGCCGGTGGAAAGCTTGTTCTTAATGCTGCAAAAGGGGAAGGCGTAATGGATTTCGCGACCCTTATTCAGATTTTGGACAGTACCGTTCGGCTGGCCACACCGTTGCTGTTTGCCTGCCTTGCGGGCCTGTTTTCCGAACGCGCGGGCGTGTTTGACATCGGGCTGGAAGGCAAGATGTTGGCTGCAGCTTTCCTGTCAGCCTCGGTTGCGGCGGTAACCGGCTCGGTTTGGCTGGGCGTTTTAGCGGGGATATTTGCGTCATTGCTGCTGTCGGGCATTCACGGGCTGGCGGCGATTACGTTCCGTGGCAACCAGTTGATTTCGGGCGTGGCGATTAACTTTCTGGCCTCGGGGCTGACTGTGCTGCTGGGGCAAAAGTGGTTTGGACTTGGGGGGCGCACGCCGCCACTAACGGGTGATGGACGGTTTGAAACGATCACCCTGCCCTTTGCCGATGCCATTGCGCCACTTCCGTTTATTGGCCCGATCTATGCTGAACTAATTTCTGGCCATTCGGCGCTGGTTTATCTGGGGTTTGCCTGTGTCCCGGCCTCGGCTTGGCTGTTGTACCGTACGCGCTTTGGATTGCGGCTGCGGGCCGTGGGTGAAAATCCGGCGGCGGTTGATACGGCGGGCATCTCAGTTATCGGCATCCGCTATAGCGCAGTGGCGATTTGCGGCGTGCTGTGCGGGCTTGCGGGGGCCTATCTGGCCCTAGGGCTGGCGGCCGGTTTTGGCAAGGAAATGACGGCAGGGCGCGGGTTCATCGCGCTGGCGGCGTTGATCTTTGCGAAATGGCGGCCGTGGTATGCACTGGGCGCGACGATGCTGTTTGGCTTTCTTGAGGCCGTCGGCAACCGTTTCCCCACGATCGAGTTGGGGCCGATCGCGATCCCATCGCAGTTCGTGCAGGCGCTGCCGTATATCATCACCGTGGTTATCCTCGCCGGCTTTATCGGCAAGGCGCGGCCACCACGCGCAGGCGGGGAACCCTATGTCAAAGAACGTTAATGACCTTTCGGCGCTGATCCGCGAAAAGGCGGGCGATGCGCCGGTGCAGATGGGGCTGATCCTTGGGTCGGGCCTTGGGCATTTGGCGGGCGCGGTGGATGGCGTGGCCATTCCCTATACCGACCTGCCCGGATTTCCCCATGCGGGCGTATCGGGGCACAACCCGAATTTGGTAATTGGCGATCTAGAGGGCGTGCGCGTGGCCGTTTTTGGCGGACGGGCGCATTACTATGAAAGCGGCGATCCGGCGGCGATGCGCCTGCCATTAGAGGTGCTGCGCGCGCTGGGGGCCAAGGCCCTGATCGCGACCAATGCGGCGGGGTCGCTGCGGTCGGATATTCAGCCCGGCGATTTGATGCTACTGTCCGATCACATCAACTTCTCCGGCCTGAATCCGCTGATCGGTGAGAAAACCGATGCGCGGTTTGTGCCGATGAAAGACGCGCATGACCCTGCGTTGCGGGCGGCGCTTACAGCGGCAGCCGTGACCCAAGGCATCCCCCTGCCCGAGGGCGTTTATGCGTGGTACTCCGGCCCCAGCTTTGAAACCCCTGCCGAAATTCGCGCAATTAAGATTTTAGGCGGCGATGCCGTTGGGATGAGCACGGTGCCCGAGGTTATTTTGGCGCGGTTCTTGGGGCTAAAGGTTGCGGCGATCTCAACCATCACCAATATGGCGGCGGGTCTGTCGGATGAAAACATCAGCCATGAGCATACCAAGGCGATGGCACCACTGGGCGCGGCCAAGCTGGAGAAGATTTTACGGGCGATGCTGCGATATATGGCTTAAAGCAACACCCGAAAAAATTTCAAACCTTTTGCGCAATAATCACCCCAGAGCGTTTGACATCCCCGACCAAGCGGCGCAATCGTTAAGATATGACCTGCCTATCATCCCGCCCGTTGCATTGTGACTTGCTCCTTTGCTGAATTGATTAAAACTCCATATTGATTGCCCTGATATGCAGCTTTACCTGCCAATTGCTGAACTTTCCGTAAACGCCTTAGCATTGCTTGGCTTGGGCGGCATTGTGGGCATATTATCTGGGATGTTCGGGGTTGGCGGTGGGTTCATCATCACCCCTTTGTTGTTTTTTATGGGCATCCCGCCGGCGGTTGCGGTCGCCACAGGGGCCAATCTGGTTGTGGCCTCGTCCGTTTCGGGGGTTCTGGCACAGCTAAAACGCAAAGCCGTCGATTTCCGCATGGGCATGATCTTGATGATTGGCGGCCTTATGGGGTCTGGTGCGGGCATCGTGGTGTTTGCTTGGCTGACAACCTTGGGCCAGATTGATCTATTTGTGCAGCTGTCTTATGTGCTGTTTTTGGGTGTCGTCGGTGCGATGATGTTCAAGGAAAGCCTTGGTGCCTTGCTACGGTCGCGCAAGCCCGGCGGGCCGATCCGGCGTTCGCATGTGCATTATTCGGTACATAAACTGCCGTTCAAGATGAAATTCCGTGCCTCTGGCCTGTATATTTCCGTGATCCCGCCGATGATGGCTGGGGCGGCCGTCGGGTTTTTATCAGCTATTATGGGCGTTGGCGGCGGCTTCATCATGGTGCCCGTGATGATTTACCTGCTTGGTATGCCTACCAAGGTTGTGGTTGGCACCTCGCTGTTGCAGATCATTTTTGTCAGCGCGTTTACAACGGTGATGCACGCCGTTTCCAGCCAGACCGTCGATATGGTCTTGGCGCTGCTGCTGATTATCGGCGGCGTTATCGGGGCGCAAATCGGGTCTAAAATCGGGCTGATGCTGCGGGCAGAACAGTTGCGGATTTTGTTGGCGCTGATGGTGCTGGCCGTATGTCTGCGCATTGGGCTTGGCCTGCTATTGACCCCGGATGAGCTGTATTCCATCGCGCCGGGGAGGTTCCCATGATCCGCGCGCTTTTGTGCCTTATCGCCTTGGCCATGCCCTTGCAGGCGCAAGAGGCCAAAACCCCGACGGGTGAAACGATCGTCGCTGGCCTTAGCCAGAACCTTGTGTCGATTACCACCAATTTTACCGGATCAGAAATTCTGATTTATGGCGCGGTAAAGCGCGAACAGGCCATTCCGGCCGGTGCCCCGCTTGAGGTGATTGCAACGATCCAAGGGCCATCTGGCCCGCTGACCGTGCGCCGCAAGGAACGGCGTTTTGGCATTTGGATGAATGTGGACTCGGTCAACATTGCCCGCGCGCCCAGCTTTTACGCGATTGCATCGTCAGCGCCATTGGCGCAGGCGTTGTCTGAAACGGAAAACCTGCGCTATCAGGTCACAATTCCCAGCGCCATTCGCGCAGTTGGCATTGCAGCCGAGGCTCCGGATGCGCCTGTGTTCTTGGAATCCTTGATCCGCCTGCGCACAGAAAGCCACGACTATGTTCTGAGCGAGAACTCGGTCAAGCTTTTGGAATCGACGCTGTTTCGGGCCGATGTGGCCCTGCCCGCCAACCTGACCGAAGGCGAGTATAAGGTGCGGCTGTTCATTACCCGCGATGGTGCGGTCGTTGATGTGCACGAAGAAAGTATCACCGTCAACAAAGACGGGCTGGAGCGCTGGATCTTTAACCTCGCGCATGAACATTCGTTGATTTACGGGCTGCTGGCCCTTTTCTTGGCGGTTGTGGCGGGTTGGGGGGCCTCGGCGGCCTTTGGGTTACTGCGGCGCTAGGCGGTCTTTGGCGGCGCGGGCTTTGGCCTCGACCATTGGCCATTTGCGCCACATGGCGATGCCGCGCATGATATTCAGAACCATCAAACCCGCCCAAAGCCCGTGGTTGCCCCACAGCGGGATCAGCACCATCAGGGCGGCGGCATAGGCCAGCACAGACACAAGCATGGTTTGGCGCATTTCACGGGTTAAGGTGGCGCCAATAAAGATGCCATCCAGCATCCACGCCCACACACCGACGATAGGCGCGGCGACCAGCCACGGCAGATAGTCACGCGCAACAAGGCGAACGTTGGGGGCTGTGGTCATCAGGTCAATCAGCGCAGGCCCCCCGACCAGAAAGCACAGCGACAGACAGGCCACCGCAGCCACACCCCATTGCGTGCTGACAACAGATGCCCGGCGCGCGCCCGAAACCGAGCCTGCACCGACGGCTTTGCCCACCAGCGCCTCGGCTGCAAAGGCGAAACCGTCGAGGAAAAAGGCGGCAATCGTTAGGAACTGCATCAGCACTTGGTTGGCGGCCAAGGTTACATCACCCTGCCCCGCGCCAAGAAACAGAAAGCTGGTAAAGCTAACTTGCAACAAGATCGAACGGATCATGATATCGCCGTTCACAACGGCCATTTCGGCCAGCGCCTTTGCATCGCGCAGCCGCGCCAACGCTGGGGCCAAAGCCGCGCCAAAGGCTGCGCGGCACAGCCACAGGCCAAAGCCGAGGCCCGCCCATTCCGCGATGAGTGTCGCAATCGCAACACCTTCGACACCCCAGCCAAGGCCCAGCACAAACCACAGGTCCAACGCGATATTGGTGCCGTTTATCAGCAATTGCAGGGCCAACACCGAATGCGTCCGTTCGGTCGCGATCAGCCAACCCGTGACGGCATAAAGCGCAATCGTGGCAGGCGCGCCCCAGATGCGCAGGGTCAGGTAGTCTTGGGCAAGGCTTTCAACCGCCTCGCTGCCGGGCGACAGCCAAAGTGCGGCCCAAAACAGCGGGATTTGCGCAATGATAAAAAATACGCCTGCGGCCCCGCCGATAATCAGCGCCCGCAGCAAAATCGCTGTGCCCTCGGCAGTGTTGCCCGCGCCAAAGGCCTGTGAGGTAAGGCCCGTGGTGCCCATGCGCAAAAAGCCGAAAATCCAATAGACCGAGGACAGGATAATCGCCCCCAGCCCCACCGCGCCGATGGGCGCAGGCAGCCCGATTTGCCCGACAACGGCCGTATCAACCGCGCCCAAAAGCGGCACGGTCACATTCGCCAGCACAATCGGCACAGCCAGTTTCAAAACGCGGGCGTGGCTGATTTCAACCATCGGGTCAGGTGGCCATTAGCGCAGTCGCAGCGCCTTCGGCTTGTAGGTCGGGCATCAGGAAATGGCCCGTGGCTTGGGCAAACAACCGGCTGCGATTGTCTTGCCATGCTTCGACATGCACCGAGGCATAACGCCTGCCCGACCGGTTGATCCGCGCCCGCGCATAGGCATCACGCGGCAGGCCAGAGCGCAAGAAATCAACCGTGAAATCAATGGTTTTCGGCAGGCGCATTGGGCTGTGAACCTCGGTCTCGGCCACATCGAAACGGCCCTGCTCCATATCTTCCCACAGGGTTGACCAGCTCAGCTCGATAATCGCCGCCACCTCTAGGAAAGCCGCCGTAGCGCCCCCGTGGATGGCGGGCAGCATCGGGTTGCCGATCAGCTTTTCATCAAAGGGCAGCACGGCCGTTAGCTCATCCCCGCGGCGATCAAACTGGATGCCGAGAAACTGGATATAAGGCACACCGGTCACAAGGCGGCGCAGGGCGGCATCTCGGCGCTGTTTCACCACTTGGACAGGTTCGGGGCGGGCGCGGTCAGGCATACGGGGGGTCATGCTGGCTCTCCTTTGCCGAGGTCTATGGTAAAGGCACCGGTTGCCGTGGCCACGGGGCGGGTCGTATCCTCATCCGTGGTGGTGACGCGCACAAAGGCAACAGAGCGCGTGACGTGATAGCATTCGGCCCGCGCGGTGATGCGTTGGTTTGGCGTGGCGGGGCGCATGTAATCGACGCGCAGATCAAGCGTCGCTGTAGATCTGGGATGCGACGGGTGGCACATCACCGCCGCCCCCGAGGCCGTATCCATCAGAGCCGATACCGCGCCGCCGTGGATAACCCCCGTCGCAGGGTCACCGATAAACCGCGTGTCATAGGGCATGGAAATCACAGCAACGCCGTCTTTCAGCGACTCAAGCTCCATCCCCAAGGCGCGCGAATGCGGCAAGGCTTGAATAAACTGTTGCGCGAATTGTTCACTATCTGTCATGCGGCCCGCCCTTATTTCATGCCTTTGTTCCCGATTGGGCCAAAAGCTGCAAGCCCCCGCCGAAACGTCGCGTTCGGGCAATTGCACTGGCCCCCGCATCGGCCTATCCTATACCTAACGGGAGAGAGCAAATGACCGACACACGCCTCAGCTTTAAAGAAATGTGCGGAAAGTTTGATGTAACGCCGCGCACATTGCGGTATTACGAATATATTGAGCTGCTAGAGCCGGAAAAAGATGGCCGCTCGCGTTGGTACGGCTCGCGTGAAGTGGCGCGCATGACGCTTATTTTGCGCGGCCGGCGGTTTGGGTTCAGCCTTGAAGAAATTCGCCAATGGCTGATGATTTACCGCCAAAAGGGTAATAAACCGCAGTTGCAGGCATGGGTTGACCTTGCCGACCGCCAATTGGCCGAGCTTGAACGCCAACGCGTCGAGCTCGATTTGACGCTAAGCGATTTACGCGCTTTGCGTGAAACCGCCGCCAAAGAACTGTAATTTCAGGGCTGACACCACGTCACTACAAAATTGACGTCACGTTATGGTGACGTTAACGTCAATTAGTCTGGTAACATCATCTGAATAATCCCATGTGACCTAGAGGAAGGGAATCCATTTCCCTAGGCAAATGTGAGAGAGACGATGACCGTGATTGAAGAAATGACCATCCGCGAAATGTGTGATGCGTTTGACGTAACGCCGCGCACGCTGCGGTTCTATGAAGCAAAAGAACTGATTTTCCCGAAACGTGAGGGAACAAAACGGCTGTTTAGCCGACGCGACCGTGTGCGCCTGAAACTGATCCTGCGCGGCAAGCGTTTTGGCTTTAGCCTCGAAGATATCCGCAAGTTGCTTGATCTGTATGACCTCGAAGGGTCGGAACGGTCGCAATATTTGCGCACCTATACACTGGCCCAAGAGCGATTGGCGCAGATGGAACAGCAACGCGATGAGCTGACCGAGGCGATTGCCGAGTTGAAAACCGAATTGGCCAACGGAGCCGAGATGTTCCACAGCTATTCCACCCCGCCCGCACCGCAGACAAAATCTGCGGCCTAGGCGGCCGCATCCAAAAGATACCTATGGAGAGTCCGATGCCGATCTATAATGCCCCCGTCCAAGACATTCAGTTTGTGTTGCAAGATGTTTTGCACGTCACAGACTCTGGCGTGCCGGGGTATGAAGAGCTGGAAGCCGATTTCACCAGCGCGGTATTGGAAGAGGCAGGCAAAGTAGCCCGCGATGTGCTGGCGCCCCTGAACCTGTCGGGCGACCAAGAGGGCTGCACGCTGGAAAACGGTGTTGTGACCACGCCCAAGGGGTTTGACGCGGCGTTCAAGGCGATGAAAGACGGCGGTTGGACCGCGCTGGATTGTGACCCGAACTATGGTGGCCAAGGCCTGCCCTATCTGATGGGAACTGCGGTGGGCGAGATTTTCGTCTCGGCCAACATGGCGTTCAACATGTACCAAGGCCTGACGCATGGCGCCTATTCGGCGATCCACGTGCATGGCACGGATGATCAAAAAGCCAAATATCTGCCCAAAATGGTATCCTGCGAATGGACCGGCACGATGAACCTGACCGAGCCGCATTGCGGCACCGATCTGGGCCTGATGCGCACCAAGGCCGACCCGCAAGACGATGGGTCTTATGCGATCACAGGGCAAAAGATATTCATCTCGGCGGGTGAGCATGACTTGGCGGAAAACATCATCCACTTGGTGTTGGCCCGCGCGGCTGGTGGGCCGGATGGCATTAAAGGCGTGTCGCTGTTCATCGTGCCCAAGTTTTTGGTGAATGACGACGGCAGCTTGGGCGAGCGCAACGGCGTGTCTGTCGGCTCGATTGAACATAAGATGGGCATCCACGCCAACGCGACCTGCGTGATGAACTATGACGGGGCCAAAGGCTGGCTGTTGGGCGACCTGCACAAAGGCATGAAGGCCATGTTCACCATGATGAACGAGGCGCGTTTGGGCGTGGGCCTGCAAGGCTATGCCGTGGCCGAAGCCGCCTATCAAAACGCCGTGGCCTATGCACATGACCGCCTGCAAGGCCGTGCGGTAACGGGCGTTGAAAACCCCAGCGGCCCTGCCGATCCGCTGATCGTACACCCCGACATTCGCCGCAACCTGATGGATCAGAAAAGCTTTGTTGAAGGCGCGCGGGCCTTTACCTTCTGGGGCGCGCATCTGATCGACCGCTCGGTGCGCATGGGCGACGAAAAGGCCGAAGGGTTGATTTCCTTGCTGACACCGGTGATCAAAGGCTTCCAAACCGACAAAGGGTTTGAGATGGCCGTGCAAGCGCAACAGGTTTGGGGCGGGCATGGGTATGTTGAGGAAAACGGCATGAGCCAGTTTGTCCGCGATGCCCGTATTGCGCAAATCTATGAAGGCGCGAACGGCATTCAGTCGCTTGACCTTGTGGGCCGCAAACTGGCGCAGGACGGCGGCAAGCATGTGATGGCCTTCTTTGAGATGATCAAAGGCTTTATCAAGGAAAACCAAGATGATGCGCGGATGCAGCCGTTCACCGATGCGCTGAAATCAGGGTCCAAAGACATGCAGGCCGCGGCGATGTATTTCATGCAAAATGGCGTAAAAAACCCGAACAATGCCCTGTCGGGGTCCTATGACTTCATGCACCTGATGGGGCATGTCTGCCTTGGGTTCATGTGGTCGCGGATGGCCAAAGCTGCTTTTGCCGCGCAAGATGCAGGCACCGGCGACGCAGGCTTCTTGGCGGCCAAAATCGCCACGGGCCGCTACTATATGGCACGCCAATTGCCCGCGACCGCTATGCATCTGGCCCGCATAGAATCTGGTGCCGAACCTGTAATGGCGCTGGCCGCCGAGGCGTTCTAAGGTAAGGTAGTGCGGTGCGCTAAAGCACCCCCTACGGCCTGCCGATATTGGAGTTCTCTATGCCCAAACGCTTTCGTCTGACCCGCCGTTTTCCGGTCGCCATGACCGAAGATGGCTATCGTCGGCTCAAGAAATTCGCAAATGAGGCGGGGCTGGATGAAGGCGAAGCGCTGTCGTTTCTATTTGAAAATTTCAACTCGGTGATCGACCATAATACGCTGACCCACCGCATGCGCTTGTTCAACTCAGAGCTGGAGGCCCGCAAAAAATAACGCTTGGCATGGGGCAACCGTTTTTAGGTATTTGAGCCAAGATGAAATACCCAAGAATGCGCCCCGGTTCAGGGGATCGGTCCAGCGTCGGTGAGTTCTTCACATCAAGACCGGGGCGACTTCACCTTGGGCGGTCATCGGCTCCTCAGCCTGTACCGCAAAAACAACGCTATCGCGCCATGGTTAACAATTCGTTATTCATCTTGGCGCAAATACCTCACGGGGGTGCGGGGGTGTGAAACCCCCGTCCGCCCCATCAAAAGGAGACTGAACCTATGTCTGCGAAACTCTATTGCTTTGGCGAAAGCGGCAACGCTTACAAGGCGGCACTCGCCCTCACCTTGGCCGATATGGAATGGGACCCCGTCTATGTCGACTTTTTCAATGGCGAAAGCCGAACCCCTGCCTTTCGTGCGATCAATGAAATGGGCGAAGTGCCTGTACTGATCGATGGCGATGTCACCCTGTCGCAGTCGGGCGTCATCCTAGATTACATAAGTTCCAAAACTGGCAAGCTGGGCGGGCGTTCTGCGGCCGAGCGGCGCGAGGTTTTGCGCTGGTTGTTTTGGGACAATCACAAGCTTTCGGGCGTGGCCGGTGCCACGCGGTTCTTGATGAACTTCCTGCCCGCGGATAAGCGGCCCGAGGCAGTGATCGCGTTTAACCAAGGGCGGCTAAAGGCAGCCTATGGCATTTTAAACGACCATCTGGCCAAGTCCGATTGGATCGTTGGGGATCAGGTTACGATCGCCGACCTCTCGTGCTGCGGCTACCTGTTTTACAAAGAGCCTTTTGGCTTTGATCGCGCCGACTGGCCCAATATCGACCGCTGGCTTGATCAAATTGCGGCGCTGCCGGGCTGGAAACACCCCTATGACATGATGCCCGGCAATCCGTCTGACCGCGCCTGATCCTAACCTCAACGCAATGCTGCGGCCACCAAACAGGTGACCTATACAGTCTACGACCGGGAGAAACCCATATGACCGAAGCCTATATTTATGACGCCGTTCGCTCGCCCCGTGGCAAGGGCCGTGCCGATGGAAGTTTGCACGAAGTAACCTCGGTCGCGCTATCGGCCAAGGTGCTGAATGCGGTAAAGGCGCGCAACGGTTTAGAGGGCCACGCGGTTGAGGATGTGATTTGGGGCAATGTGACCCAAGTCGGCGAACAGGGTGGCTGCCTTGCGCGCTCGGCTGTGTTGGCCTCGGATCTGGACCAAAGCATCCCCGGCCTTGCGATCAACCGCTTTTGTGCAAGCGGCATGGAGGCGGTGAACCTTGCCGCCAACCAAATTCGTGGCGGAGCTGGTATGGGGTATATCGCCGGCGGCGTGGAAATGATGGGCCGAGTGGCGATGGGCAGTGACGGGGCGGCGATTGCCGTCGACCCCAGCCTTGCCATGAAAACCTATTTCGTTCCACAAGGTGTTTCCGCGGATATTATCGCTACTGAATACGGCTTTACCCGTGAAATGGCCGATGCTTTGGCGGTTGAAAGCCAATGGCGCGCAGCGCAGGCTTGGGCCGAGGGCCGCTTTGCCAAATCAATAATTGAGATCAAGGATCAGAACGGCCTGACCATTCTGGACCGTGACGAATACATGCGCCCCGCCACCGATATGCAAAGCCTTGGCGGCCTGAAGCCTGCGTTCAAGGATATGGGTGAGGTGATGCCCGGTTTCGACAAAATTGCCATGATGAAATACCCGCATCTGGCGCAGATCAACCATATCCACCACGCCGGCAATTCCAGCGGTATTGTTGACGGCGCGGCTGCCGTGCTGATCGGCAATAAGGAATTTGGCGAACGCTACGGGTTGAAACCCCGCGCCCGCATTCGGGCCACGGCGAAAATCGGCACAGACCCGACGATCATGCTAACCGGCCCCGTGCCTGTGACGCAAAAGATCCTCGCCGATCACGGGATGGCCATTTCCGACATTGATTTGTTTGAGGTGAATGAAGCCTTTGCTGCCGTCGTCTTGCGGTTTCAGCAGGCGTTTAACGTCGATCCCGCGATCGTCAACGTCAACGGCGGCTCTATCGCGATGGGCCACCCTTTGGGGGCCACTGGCGCTATCATCATCGGCACGCTTTTGGATGAGCTGGAGCGCGCAGATAAAGAAGTCGGCCTTGCCACGCTGTGCATCGCGTCGGGCATGGGGGCCGCAACGATTATTGAGCGGGTTTAAAACCAGAAACAGAGGTGCAGAATGCCAAAACTTGATCTGACCAAAGTGCCGGTCAAAACCGGTTCGATCTATCCTGAACCCTATGCAAGCCAGATGACGGGGCGGTCTAGCCTGCGGTTGGCCGATGCAGGTGGGCTGACGCAATTCGGGGCCAATTTGGTTATCTTGGCCCCCGGCGCGAAATCAAGTCTGCGCCACTGGCACCTGCATGAAGACGAGTTTGTGATGATCACAAAGGGCGCCTGCACGCTTGTGCAAGATGCTGGTGAAACCCCAATGACAGTGGGCGATTGCGCGGCCTTTCCGGCGGGCAGTACCGATGGCCATCATTTCATCAACCACACCGACGCCGAGGTCCGTTTTTTAGTTGTCGGCACCAAGGCCCGGCATGAGGTGGCCACCTATAGTGATATTGATATGGTTGTCCGCCTAGATGCCGGCACCGCCCGGTTTACCCATAAGGACGGCACAGATTGGTCGGGCCCCAAATGACCCGACAAAGCCCGCCCCCGGTACAAAGCCTGCGCAAATGCCCAAACGAACAGGAGGCATAAATGGACGCGGATGAAATCCTTCAGGAATACCTCGACGTTATCTCGGATGCGGTGATGGCCCAAGATTGGGAGGCCTATCAAGGCAAGATCATGCTGCCGCTGCAACTGATCACCCATACCGCAAACATCAACGTCGCAACCCCCGAAGAGCTGCGCGCGGGGTTTGAAGCGTTTTGTCAAACCTTGCAGATGCAAAAGGTGACCCATTACGTCCGATTGGTCGAAACAGCCAAACGGCTTGACCAAGATCTGATTACCGGCCGCTATGTTTCGCATCTGATGGCAGGCGCACACCGGATCCTGCCACCCTATACCTCACAAATGACGCTGCGGCGACACGGCGGCGTTTGGCGCGCCGTCTCTATCACCAATTCGCTGGCAAATTCACGCTGGCCCTTTGTTGGCATTCAAGTCGCCGAGACAGACCCCACAGCCGAAATATCCCCGAACGAAGGACCGATAGAATGAGCGACTTTACCTATGCCCAAGATGCAGACGGCGTGGCGACGATAAGCTGGGACACCGTTGGAAAATCGATGAACGTGATGTCGCAAGAGGCGTTCATGCAGCTGGACGGATTTGTCGATCGCGCACTTGGCGATACGGCGGTTAAAGGCATCATCATCACCTCGGCGAAAAAGGATTTCGCAGGCGGGATGGATTTGAACGTGATCGCCAAGATGAAAGAGGACGGCGGCGATAACCCTGCACAATCGGTGTTCGACGGTGTCATGGGCATGCACGCCATTCTGCGCAAGATTGAACGCGCGGGCATGGACCCAAAAACCCTGAAAGGGGGCAAGCCGATTGTCGCGGCCTTGCCGGGCACAGCGCTCGGGATTGGGTTGGAAATTCCGCTGTCGTGTCACCGCATAATTGCGGCCGATAACCCCAAGGCCAAGATCGGCCTGCCTGAAATCATGGTTGGCATTTTCCCCGGTGCGGGTGGCACAACGCGGCTTGTGCGCAAAATGGGCGCGATGATGGCGGCCCCCTTTTTGCTGGAAGGTAAGCTGTCAGACCCCAAAGCCGCCAAAAATGCAGGGCTGATTGATGAGGTCGTCGCCCCCGACGCGCTTCTGGCCCGCGCCAAAGAATGGGTTTTGGGCGCATCGGATGCCGATTTGGTAAAACCGTGGGATGCCAAGGGCTATAAAATGCCCGGCGGCGCGCCCTACAGCCCGGCTGGATTTATGACCTTTGTCGGCGCCTCGGCGATGGTGCACAGCAAAACCATGGGCGTTTACCCCGCCGCCAAGGCGCTGCTGTCGGCGGTGTATGAAGGCGCAATGGTGCCGTTTGATACCGCCCTGAAAATTGAGGCGCGGTGGTTTACCTCGGTGCTGATGAACCCATCGTCCAGTGCGATGATCCGCAGCCTGTTCATCAACAAAGAGGCGCTGGAAAAGGGCGCGGTTCGGCCCGCACAACCCGACCAAACCATTAAAAAGGTTGGTGTTATTGGCGCGGGCATGATGGGCGCAGGCATTGCATATGTCGCGGCCAATGCGGGTATTGAGGTCGTGCTGATTGATGCCAAGCAAGAGTCTGCGAACCATGGCAAAGCCTATTCTGCGGGAATTTTGGACAAAGGCATCAGCCGCAAAAAGGTGACCGAAGAGAAAAAGGCCGAAGTGCTGGCCCGCATCACCGCCACCACCGATTATGCAGCGCTTGCAGGTTGTGATCTGATCGTCGAGGCGGTGTTTGAAGATATGGGCGTAAAGGCCGAGGTGACAAAAAAGGTTGAAGCGATTGTTGGCCCTGACTGCATTTTCGCGACCAACACATCCACTTTGCCGATTACCGACTTGGCCCATGCCAGCGCGCGCCCGGATCAGTTTATCGGCATCCATTTCTTTTCACCTGTTGATAAGATGCTGCTGGTCGAGGTTATTCGCGGCAAGGCGACGGGCGACCGCGCCGTTGCCAAGGCGCTTGATTTCATTCGGCAAATCCGCAAGACGCCGATTGTGGTCAATGATGCACGCTTCTTTTATGCGAACCGCTGCATCATCCCCTATATCAACGAAGGCATCCGCATGGTTGCCGAAGGGGTTGAACCCGTGCTGATCGAAAACGCCGCGAAACTGGTGGGTATGCCGCTGGGGCCGCTGCAATTGGTCGATGAAACCTCGATCGATTTGGGCGTGAAAATCGCCAAGGCCACGCGGTTGGCGATGGGCGATGCCTATCCTGACGGCGCGGTGGATGAGGTGCTGTTTGCCATGGCCGACCAAGGGCGTTTGGGCAAAAAATCCAACGCCGGCTTTTATAGCTATGACGACAAAGGCAAGCGCGCAGGGCTTTGGGACGGCTTGGAAGCCGCCTATCCGGTGACCGAGGAGCAACCCGAATTGACGCTGGTGCAACACCGCCTGCTGATGGCCCAAGTGCTGGAGGCCGTGCGCGCATTGGAAGATGGCGTGCTGATGGACATCCGCGAAGGCGATGTGGGCGCCATTCTAGGCTGGGGCTTTGCGCCATGGTCTGGGGGGCCGCTGTCTTGGCTGGATATGATCGGCGCACCCCGCGCGGTTGAGATTTGCGATGCGCTGACGGCCGAGTTTGGTGAGCGGTTTAAGGCGCCTGCCCTGCTGCGTGATATGGCGGCCAAAGGTGACGGTTTCTACAGCCGCTTTGCCCCGCAAAAGAAGGCGGCCTGAAACGCGTTTTGGTAGAGCAAGGGCAGCCCTTTAGCGGGGGCTGCCCTTTACCTTATCATCGAACCCATAGTCAAAGCGCGCAATATCCTCGGCGCAAAGCGTCGCCAACAGGCCTGCATCAGCATCAGAATAATATCTGCGCCAATCGGCATCGCGCGTTGACGCATTCGCCCGCGCCAATGGGGTTAAGGCAAATCCAAGATGCGCCTCAAACGGCGCGATATCATCCTCAATATGTTCCAGCCGTAGATATAATGAGCACCGCTCTTGCCCCCCGGCATCGCGCATATAGGCGCTGGCGGGCCATGATTTGAAAGCGGATTGGGTTTGCTGGTGATTCAAGAAATCACTAAAGTTCAAAACCTTAGACAGCGTCACGGCAGGGTGAGCAAAGGCTTGGTGGCGCAGCCAATGGTAATAGCTGACCGCGCGATCCCAAGGGTTGCGCACCAGTGTCAGCGTGAACATGGCGGCGAGATCGTTGGGCGTGACCAGCCCGTCAATATCGGCGAGGGTTGAATGCTTCCAAAGCCGCCCCGCCGTATTAAGGCCGCGCAGCCGCCCTTTGCGCGCCTGCGCTTTCGGCGTATCGCCTATCAAAATATCGTCTTTCATCGCTCTTGCTTCGAGGGCAAGCGTCAACGCCGTGCCGCCGGTCTTGGGGATATGCACAAAAACGTAGTTGCGCCCGCGCGACATAATCATCTTAGGCGCGCGCCACGATTGGGGGCATTGAGCCCCCAGCCGTAGCGTGGGGGCGCTCGCCTGCAAGGGCGGGTTGGCACATAGGTCAGGGCCTTCGGCGAGGATATTTGGACCGAACAGAAAGCCATGGCCTAGACAAGATTTGGAAGGGGTTTACCCTCAAAAAACGCAAGCAGGTTGGAGACGGCCATCAGACCCATATCTTCACGCACCGCGAGGGCGGCCGTGCCGAGATGGGGCAATAGGGTTGTGTTTTGCATGGCGATCAACTCGGGTGCGATTTGGGGTTCATGCTCGTAAACGTCCAAGCCAGCACCTGCAATCACCTTGGTTTTCAGGGCTGTAACCAGCGCGTTTTCGTCAACGATATCACCACGGGCGATGTTGATCAGAAAGGCGGTGGGCTGCATCTGTGACAGCGCCGCGGCATCGATCAGGTGATAGGTGTCGAGGTTTGCGGGTACAGCGATAACCACGAAATCGGCACCAAGAGCCTGCGCGAAATCGACTTGTTCGGCGGGCGCGCCCGGGTTGGGCACAGGCGAACGGTTGAAAAAGCGCACGTTCATATCAAAGCCATAATGCGCCCGCTTTGCGATGGCTTTGCCGATGCGGCCCATCCCGATGATGCCAAGGGTTTTTCCGCTCATATGGGTGCCGAGCAGTTGCGTCGGATGCCAGCCTTGCCAGTCGCCTGCCCGCAGCATCCGTTCGCCTTCGCCAGCGCGGCGGGCCGTCATCAGCATCAAGGTTAGGGCGATATCGGCGGTGGCATCGGTCACCGCGCCCGGCGTATTGGTGACAAGGATACCGGCGGCCTTGGCGGCAGCGACGTCGATATGATTATATCCCACGCCAAAATTCGCCAAAAGGCGGCAGCGGGCGGCGTGGCTTTGGGCAAAGACATCGGCCGTGAAGGGGTCGCCCAGTGTCGGCAGAACCGCGTCATATTGGTGCAGGCAATCGATGCAGGCTTGCGGTGACAAGGGCGTGGTATCTTCTCGGATTGTCAACGAAAAATGGCGGATGGCCTCGGTGATCACTTTATCGGGCATCGGGCGGGTGATGAAGACTTCGGGTTTCAAAACAGTTTCCCCCCTAGTGGGACGTCGTGGCTGGGGCCGATAAGCACAACTTCGCCAGCGGCATCGGGCACGCCCAACACCAGCACTTCGGACATCACTTTGCCGATTTGGCGCGGTGGAAAGTTGACGACGGCCAGCACTTGCCGCCCGATCAACGCTTCGGGCGTGTAATGTGCAGTGATCTGCGCGGAAGAGCGTTTTTCGCCGAGGTCGCCCCCGAAATCGACCCAAAGCTTATACGCAGGCTTGCGGGCCTCGGGGAAGGGTTCGGCGCGGGTTATGGTGCCAACACGGATATCAACGGCGGCAAAGTCATCATAGGTGATCATTCGCCCAGCTCTTTGCTGCGGTCACATGCTGCGGTGACGGTACGGGTCATCAGGTCGGGCAATTCCGCCATCAGTACGGCCAACCCTGCCGCCGTTGTGCCTCCCGGAGACGTGACGTTGATGCGCAACTGGGCCGCCGTTTCGGGCGCTTGGTGGGCCAACTCGCCGGCGCCGCAAACGGTCGCGCGCGCCAATGTCATCGCCAAGTCGGGCGCAAGACCGACGGCCTCACCCGCTTGCGCCATCGCCTCGATCATGTGGAACACATAGGCGGGGCCAGAGCCGGACAGGCCGGTGACTGCATCCATCTGATGCTCGCCTTCCAGCCGCACCACCTGCCCCACCGCACCCAGCAGGGCCTCGGCCAGTTGCAGATGCGCCTCGGTTGCATGGAGGTTGTGGCACATCGCCGTGATGCCGCGTGACACGGCAGCAGGGGTATTTGGCATCGCGCGGATAATCGGCGTTTGCGCCCCCAAAACCTGCGCATAATGCGCAAGCGTCACACCCGCGGCGACCGAGAGGAACAGGGTCGTTCCATTGCCCAAAGCGACAAGGCTGGGCAAGGCTGCACCCATCATCTGCGGCTTTACCGCCACCAAAACGATCGCCGGATCGACGGGCAGGCCTGCGTTTAAATGCACGCCTGTGGCCTTTAGCCAATCACTTGGGTTGGGGTCATTCACCCAAACACTTTGCGCCGCGATGCCGGTTTCCAGCCAGCCTTGCAGCATCGCCGAACCCATTTTGCCACAGCCCAGTAAGACCAGCCCACGCGTGTTGATTTCGTCCAAATTCATATAACCCCCTGCGATTTGGGTTAAGGTTAGCCTGTAAAATCAGAAAGCTGTATCCCTTTTTTATGCGCAGGGGCGATTACGTGCCCCCCCTGTTTTCCGCGCTCAATCCGCCCTATGCTGCTGGAAATCCATCACACCAAAGGACGCCCCATGCCGCAAAATGATCAGATCAACCGCCGTGTCGTGCTGGCCCAACGCCCCAAGGGTGCCCCCGATGCCAATACATTGCGGTTAGAGGAGGGCGCTATTCCAACGCCTGGGCCGGGGCAAATGCTGTTGCGGTCGGTGTTTTTGTCGCTTGATCCCTATATGCGTGGGCGAATGAATGATGCGAAATCCTATGCCACGCCGGTGGCCTTAGGTGGGGTGATGACGGGGCAAGTGGTGGCCGAGGTGGTGCTGTCGAACCTAGACGCCTTTGCGCCGGGCGATCATGTTTTGGCGGGCAGTGGTTGGCAAGATTACGCCCTGTCTGACGGGGCAGAGGTGCTGAACCTTGGGCCAACGCCCGCGCGGCCGTCGTGGTCGCTGGGGATCATGGGGATGCCCGGCTATACTGCTTACGCGGGGCTGCTAACGATAGGCGACCCAAAGCCGGGCGAAACGGTGGTCGTTGCTGCGGCCTCGGGGCCAGTTGGGGCCACGGTGGGGCAGATTGCGCGGCTCAAGGGCTGCCGTGTGGTGGGCATTGCGGGCGGGCCTGAGAAATGCGCCCATGTGGTGGATGTGCTGGGCTTTGACGCCTGCATCGACCACAAAGCCCCCGATTTTGCCGAGCAACTGCGCGCCGCCTGCCCTATGGGGATTGATGTGTATTTCGAAAACGTGGGCGGCAAGGTGCTTTATGCCGTGCTGCCGCTGCTGAACGCCTTTGCCCGTATGCCGGTGTGTGGCGTGGTGTCGTGGTACAACCTGCCCAGCCTGCCCGATGGCCCCGATATGGGCCCTGCAATTATGGGCACCATCCTGCGGATGAAGGTAAAAGTGCAAGGCTTTATCATCTTCGACAGCTTTCCCCGCAGCCTTTATGCCGAGTTTGTGCGCGATATGACGGGGTGGTTAGAGGCAGGCGACATCCACTATACCGAAGAGGTGATCGACGGTCTGGAAAACGCCGCCGAAGGGCTTTACGGCCTGCTGGACGGGCGCAGCTTTGGCAAGCGGGTGGTGCGGTTGTAGGGCTGCTACGGCGTGGCGTGCAACGGGGCACTGCACGCTGTTTAAAATTTGTATAGAGCGGCGGTTCCACAAACCCCGTTCAAAACGGAACATGTTGTTGAAGATTTTGTTGGGCGACAAAAGGCGCTGCGCAGCCTGTTGTTGCTTACAAAGAAACGTACCAACACGCACCCGTCAGGCAGAGCACGCTTAAGCCGTTAGGCCCGCCCGTATGCTTCGGCAATCGCGACTTTCATCGCGGCTTCGGGGGTGTGGTCGGCCCATGTGACCAATTGGAACGCGGGGTAAAACCGCTCTGCCGCCATGACAGCGCTGGAAATCAGGCGATCGATCTGTTCCGGTCCGGCAATTTGCCCGCCCGCAAGGCACAGCCCATAGCGCCAGACCATCAGTTTTTGGTCGCCCCACCACGTAAACGCGCCGGTCCAAACCATATCATTGCAGCGGTTCATAACGTCATAAAGCTCGGACATCCGGTTTGCAGGTGGTTCCATCTCAAACGTGCAGATCAGGCGCAGGGTTTCATCCTGTGCCGACCATGCCAACGTCAGAGAATAGGTGCGCCACTGTCCCTCAACCGCCATAGCGATTTGATCATCGGTAACGCGGTCAAACTCCCAAGCGTGGTGCTCGGCAAGCGTTTCTACGATGTCGATAGGGTGGACATCGTCTGCGTTATAGTCTTCTGAAAGCGACATGCTCTGCCTCGTTTTTTATACCCCTCGCCGCAATGCCCGCAATACAAAGGCCTGCCACAAGAAGCTGGGTGTTTGGCAAGGAACAGCGTTTTGCCAACAGGCCTCTTACTAGATATAGTGTTTGAAGAACGAAACCCTGTAAAGGAAATTTTAGCAATTCTTCTGTGGACAAGTCAGAATTGTTATGCCGTGGCGCGCCACGCAGCTTTTCAAGGCTTGAAAGCCGACATTTCGCCAGCGCGTTTTTGAGGACAATAAAACCGCGCCGTCAGCCTCACCCCTTAGAGGCAACTCGCGCCTAGGTGGAACATCTAGGTGCGTTCTGTCAGGAGGCGAGCGCGCGCGCCCCAAAGCAAAAGGCCCCGCAAATGCAGGGCCTTTCTAGTGTCAGTCTATGGCAATCAAAGGCCGGTCGATACGTCGATCGTGTTGCCTTCTTCAAGCGTCACATAGGCTTTTTTCTTGTCGGAACGAACGCCTGGGCGTCCTTTGAACCGCTTTACCTTGCCTTTGGTGATGGTCGTATTCACGGCCTTCACTTTAACGCCAAAGACAGCTTCAACAGCTTCTTTGATCATCGGCTTGGTTGCGTCCATCGCCACTTGGAAAACAACCGCATTGGCTTCAGAAGCCAAGGTTGCTTTTTCAGTGATGATCGGCTTGCGGATCACGTCGTAGTGGTTTGCTTTCACGCTCATTTCAAACGAGCCTCCAGTGCTTCGATACCTGCTTTGGTGATCACCAGCTGATCACGTTTCAGGATATCATAGACGTTTGCACCCATGCTTGGCAGAACATCGATCGAGTCAATGTTGCGCGCTGCAAGAGCGAAGTTACCGTCGATTTCGGCACCGTCGATGATCAAAACACGCTTCCAACCCAACTCCTTCGCCATTTTGGCAAGCGAAGATGTTTTGGAATCTGTCATCGTGGCAGTGTCGAGAATGATCAGCTCACCCGCTTTGGCCTTGGCCGACAGCGCGTGACGCAAACCAAGCGCACGGAACTTCTTGGGCAGATCATGCGCATGGCTGCGCGGTGTCGGGCCCTTGTAGATACCACCGTGACGGAAGATTGGCGCGCCTTTGTCACCGTGACGTGCGCCACCGGTGCCTTTTTGGCGGTAAATCTTCTTGGTCGAGTAGCTTACGTCCGAACGACCCAGCGTCGAGTGTGTGCCAGCTTGGGCACGGGCCCGCTGCCAACGCACAACACGGTGCAAGATATCGGCGCGTGGCTCAAGACCAAACAGCGCATCATTCAGATCGATGGAACCGGCAGTGCCGCCGTCCAGCTTGATGACATCAGCCTTCATTGTTGTCGCCTCCTTCAGCTGGAGCATCCGTTGCTGCTGCTGCTTCCGCTGCTTCTTCGGCTGCTGCCGCTTCTGCTGCCAAAGCTGCTGCGCGTACTGCTTCTTCTTCAGCTGCTGCATTTGCTGCTGCTTCAGCCGCAGCCTTTGCTACTGCTGCTGCCGAACGCAACGCCGCCGGGAAAATCGCGTTCTCGGAAACGGCTTTCTTTACCGCGTCCTTGATCGTGACCCAACCACCTTTGGAACCGGGCACAGCGCCCCGTACCATGATGATCCCACGGTCGCTGTCAGTCTTGATAACTTGCAGGTTTTGCGTGGTAATACGTGCCGAACCCATGTGGCCCGCCATTTTCTTACCTTTGAAAACCTTGCCAGGATCCTGACACTGGCCCGTAGAGCCGTGCGAACGGTGCGAAACCGACACACCGTGAGACGCCCGAAGACCCCCAAAGTTGTGACGCTTCATAGCACCTTGGAAACCCTTACCGATCGAGGTGCCCGAGACATCGACGTACTGACCTTCAAAGTAGTGGTCAGCAATGATCTCTTCGCCCACGTCCAGCATGCAGTCCGGTGTGACGCGGAATTCAGCAATTTTACGCTTCGGCTCAACGTTAGCCTTGGCAAAATGGCCGCGCATCGCAGCAGTGGTCCGCTTGGCTTTGGCCAAACCAGCACCCAACTGAACGGCGGTATAACCGTCGCGATCAGCTGTGCGCTGTGCCACAACCTGCAGGTTGTCGAGTTGAAGAACGGTTACAGGAATCTGTTTGCCGTCTTCGAGGAACAGCCGGGTCATGCCCAGCTTCTTTGCAATAACGCCAGAGCGCATAATCTGATGCCCCCTTATACTTTAATTTCGACGTCAACGCCAGCAGCGAGGTCGAGCTTCATCAGCGCGTCCACGGTCTGTGGTGTCGGGTCGACAATATCGAGAAGACGCTTGTGCGTCCGGATTTCCCACTGGTCACGCGACTTTTTGTCGATGTGTGGACCACGGAGAACCGTGAATTTCTCAATTTTGTTTGGCAGTGGAATCGGACCGCGCACGGTGGCGCCAGTGCGTTTCGCAGTGTTTACGATTTCCTGTGTGGAGGCATCCAGCACCCGGTAATCGAAGGCTTTCAGCCTGATACGGATCGTTTGACTTGACATAGTTATGTGCCCTTTAGGCTTGGCGGGAAATCAGGCCCGATGTTTTGCAACACCGGGCCCGACCCCTCTGCCAGTATAATTAAGCGATAATTTTCGATACCACGCCAGCGCCGACGGTACGGCCGCCTTCACGGATGGCGAAGCGCAGTTTTTCTTCCAT
>NZ_JBGQOQ010000006.1:0-167276 GCF_052119765.1 Pseudorhodobacter sp. W20_MBD10_FR17
CACATGACGAATCACATTAGGGTTTTCTGGAGCAAGACCAAATCTTGTGGGTGAATCAATTTGCCACACGACTTGTGCGTAACTTCAAGACTGCTAACAGTATCCGAATTATATGGAAAAATCTTGCCCATCCGGTGGCGTTGAAGTTTCATTGCACGTATGGCTTCGGGGGGCGTTTCGCACATTACGTCATTTCCCTTCTTCTGCCCTGGGTGCTTCATGTCTCGAACCAGTTGGGTCATGTCGGGCTCATGGAAATCCTCCCATGTGATGCGGGTGATTTCATCTTGGCGACGTGACGAGAACATCGCGAAGGTCATGACAACGTGCATAGGCAAACTTCGACTGTCCCGCGCATAGGTTTCACTGAAGTGTATTATAAGCCGTTCTATTTCATCGAGGGTAGGGCGGCGCGTGCGGGATTTGGACTTTGCCGCAAGCTTTAAATGTCTTGCGGCTGTGATCCCGTCCAGCGCGACATTCCGATCCATCTCGTAATTCCAAGCGGTTCTTGCTATCGACAGCACTGCGTTTAGGTGGCTGAGGTAATTTTGGACCGTGGAAGGAGCGGCCCCGCCTTTCGCCAAAGCCCTGGCAAAGCTGGTAACGTCACTCGGCTTCAATTCATCGCAGGGGATATCGCTGATCGCAAAGTCATTTCGGATTTTACGCAGCACTTGGCTCTTTGTTCGACCTATCTCTCCGCCGGTAGCTTTGAGATAGTCTTCGATGACGTCGCCCACAGATCCAGATTTGCGGCGAGCAGCATCCAGGCCACCAGGTGTAGCCAGCTCTTTCTCGCGACGTTTTAGCCAAGCTTTCGCGGTTGTCAGGCGATCGAAGGTTGACGACTCTTGGTGGACGATCCGGCCCTTCGACTTTATAAGGATCTGTGCGCGGTAGCTGACCGTGCCATCTTTGCGTTTGCGTTCTACGATTGAGCCCATTTCAGTAGTCCTCGACATGTTTTTGGTAGTCCTCAGGACTACTGATGGGGATATATAGGTCCAATTGTGCCATAATAACACCAAATACGTCCCAGTGAGATCTTCTATATATGACTGATTTACCAATAAAAAAAGGGTTTCGCGACGCACACCGCCTGAGCGTTGCGCCGATGATGGATTGGACCGATCGGCATTGCAGGTATTTTCACCGGCTCATGACCCGCCGTGCGATGCTGTATACTGAGATGGTCACGGCCCCTGCGGTCGTGCATGGCCCTGTGGACCGTCTGTTGGCCTATGGCGAGGATGAGCATCCGGTGGCCTTGCAGCTGGGGGGCTCGGACCCTGCGGAACTGGCGGCAGCTGTGCGGATCGCCACACCTTACGGCTATGACGAGATCAACCTGAATGTCGGCTGCCCGTCTGACCGTGTGCAATCAGGTTGCTTTGGGGCGGTGCTAATGGAACGGCCGACCCTCGTCGCCGACTGTGTGACGGCAATGCAGGCCGAGGCCAGTGTTTCCGTAACCGTGAAATGCCGGATCGGCGTTGACGACCAAGACCCCGAGGTGGTGTTGCCTGCGTTTATTGAAACTGTGGCAGCGGCGGGCGTTTCGCATTTCATTATTCATGCGCGCAAGGCGTGGCTAAAGGGTCTGTCGCCCAAGGAGAACCGCGAAATCCCGCCGCTGGATTACGGCTTGGTGTTGCTGATGAAGCAGCAATTCCCCGAGCTGACCATTTGCATCAACGGTGGCATTGCCTCGCTGGAACTGGCGCAAGAGTTGCTGGGGCAGGGGCTTGACGGGGTGATGATCGGGCGTGCGGCCTACCATGATCCGGCATCGGTTTTGGTTGGGGCAGATGCGCTGTGGGGGGATGCCCATCATGCCGATGCGTTTCAGGTGGCCGCCGAAATGCGCCCCTATATCGCCGCCCATTTGGAAAACGGCGGCCGCTTGCATCAGATCACGCGCCACATGCTGGGCCTGTTTCATGGCCGCCCCGGCGCGCGTGCGTGGCGGCGGGTTTTGTCCGAAGGGGCAAGCCGGGAAGGTGCCGGGCTCGATGTGTTCAACGCCGCCTTGGCCGAGGTTGAAGCGCAGGCTGTGCAACGCTAGGCAAAACGGGGCTGGATTTGGCGTTAACGGCCCGTTAAGCATCGCCTATCAACCATTATAAAGGTTTGCCCATGCCCGATTTTATGACGTTGCTTCCGATGATTGCCTTGCTAATGGCAATCGGTGCCTTTGCAGGCGTGATCGCAGGGCTTTTGGGGGTTGGTGGCGGCATCGTGCTGGTGCCTGCGTTCTTTTACGCCTTCAGCCATTTGGGCTATAGCGGGCCAGAGCTGATGCAGGTGTGCCTTGCCACGTCCTTGGCGACGATCATCGTGACGTCGGCGCGGTCGGTGATGGCGCATAACAAAAAAGGCGCGGTTGATTGGGATGTGCTGCGCAGCTGGTGGCCGTTCATCGGCTCGGGTGCAATTGTGGGGATGCTGGTTGCGTCCTCATTGCGGTCGACCACGTTGCAGATCATCTTTGGTGTGCTGGCGCTGACGGCGGGCCTGTACATGGCCTTTGGCAAGTCGCATTGGCGGTTGGGGCAGGCGATGCCTGTGGGGCCAAAGCGTATGGGGATTGGCGCGGGCGTCGGCTTTTTCTCGGTACTGATGGGGATTGGTGGCGGCTCATTCGGGGTGCCAACGATGAGCCTTTATAACATGCCGATCCACCGCGCTGTCGCCACGGCCGCGGGCTTTGGCATTATCATCGCGGTGCCCTCGGTGATCGGGTTTTTGTTCTTGGATATCGCAAGCCCGCCGCCCTATACCATCGGCGCGGTCAACTTGCCGGCCTTTGGTTTGGTCATCGCTATGACGCTGATGACGGCGCCAATTGGCGTTAAACTGGCCCATACGATGGACCCAGCCCCGCTAAAACGCATCTTTGCGATTTTTATCACGCTGGTCGCGCTGAACATGCTGCGCAAGGTGATCTTTGGTTAAGGTTTAGCGGTTCGCCCGCTACGCCCACCGCGCCGTTTGGTCAGCAGCTTGGCACGCTCGGGCAGATCGGCCATTACCGCGCGCCGCGCCTCTGGCGACATGCGCGACCACGCGCCGATTTCGTCAATGGACCGGTAGCAGCCCACGCACATCCGCGCCTCGGGGTGCACGACGCAAAGCTTGACACAAGGGCTCTCAACCTCGTCGCGTTTCCAAATCTCATCCAAGGCTTGCGCTCCGCTTGATATGCGCCAACCGGTCCAGCGCACCTTGCAGAATATAGCTTGCCGCCACATGGTCGATCAGCTCTTTGCGACGTTCGCGTGACATATCCGCCTCGATCAACGCGCGCTCGGCGGCGACAGTCGACAGACGCTCATCCCAATAGGCAAGCGGCAGGGGCGTGAGCCGTGACAGGTTACGCGCAAAGGCCCGCGTCGCCTGTACGCGCGGCCCCTCGGAGCCGTCCATATTGCGCGGCAGGCCAAGGACAATTCCCACTACCTCACGCTCGGCCAACAGCTTGATCAGCGCTGCGGCATCCACCGTAAATTTCACCCGCCGGATGGTCATGTTTGGTGTGGCCACGCTGCGCAACCGGTCGGAAATCGCCACGCCAATCGTTTTATCGCCAAAATCAAGCCCCGCGAGTGAGCCCATCACAGGCAACACCCCGGCAAACTCTTCCATCGCCTCATATTGGATCATGGGGTGATACCTGCCTGAACAGCCGCTTCTTTCAGCCCGCTCAACTCTACCGTGCGGCCCTCAAACTTCTTTTGCGCCTCGGCATAGATTGCGATGGCGCGATCCTTTTCGCCCAGATTGGACAGCGCCACGATCAGACGCGCCCATTCCTCGGCGCTGCCGCCGTCGCTTGCCAAGCGGTCGTTCAAGCCTTCAACCATGTTGCGGATCATCGCTTGGCGATCTTCGGGGCTCATGTCTTGTGCGGCGGCAACATCGGCCGCGTTCGGGCCTTTCAGGCCGGGCATGGCTGGCGCATCGGGCAGCTCATAACGCACGCCTGCAACCTCGGCCAAGGCCTCAATCCGGCTGCGGACCTCTGGCATCCAGGGGCTGTCTTTGGGCGCTACATCCATCAGATGCTTCCAATAGCGAAAGGCCAGATCATAGCGGCCAACCTGCATATTAACGATACCGGTGAAAAATAGCGCCGTGTCATTGTTGGCATCGCGGTCCAAAACACTGTTAAGCAGTGCCTCGGCCTGCGGCGAGACTTGGCCATCTGCGGCCTGAACCATCAAGGTCGCCTGCATCAAAATATCCGCATCACTGGCATCCTTACCTTTGATCGCGATCACTTTTTCCTGCGCCTTATAGGCGGCGGTCAGATTGCCGACATTCGCCTCATTGCGGGCCAAAAGCTGCTGGCCTTGCAAATCATCGGGGCGGTTTTCCACAGCCGCACGCAGCTTTTCGACCAGCGTCAAAAACGCAGGGTCTATCGCTTCAAGCATGGGGCGTGGGGGCAAGGCCGCCTCAAGTGCGGCTTGGTCAGGGCGGCTTGTGCGGTGCTCTTCGGCGACGGCAATCCGTGCCTTTAGCGGCAAATCGCCATAGCCGAGCTGGCCCAAATAGCCATAGCCCGCAAAGCCTGTCGCCAGAACAACCGCGATCACTCCCCAAACCAGCACCGAGGTTGGTCCCGATTTGGCGGCATCCGTTGGGCTTTCTGCACGGTCCGCTGCCAGCAACCGCCGCGCAACCTCGGACCGCAGACGTTTGGCCTCATCCGCCACAATCACGCCGCGCGCTTGGTCGCGTTCAATCTCGGCCAATTGGTCGCGATAGACCTGCTGGTCAAAATCAGCGGCCTCATTGTTATCCGCACGGCGCAACGCCCGGACCAGAATGAACGCCACTACCAGCGCAATCGTGCCCGCCGCTGCCCAAAAGATAATGTTTGTCACACGCAACCCGCCTTTTTTATGCCCTGTCCCCCATGTAATGCCTCTGGCGCAAAGTCAAAAGCCTTAATCACACCACGGGTTGGGACGTCTGGCCGCAGGGGCAACTGTACTAAATGTCGCAAATATCCCCATTGTGCCGCCTTTGGTCGCGGGTATATCACCTGCACATTGCAAAAGGCAGGTAAGTCTTTCGGCCTAAAGGAGTCCCGCGCATGAAACGTTATTCCGTATTTGCCATCGCGCGTGAGGCGCTGCGCTATCATACCGGATGGGAACGTGCGTGGCGCTCGCCCGCCCCCAAAGCGGCCTATGATGCGATTATCATCGGGGCAGGCGGGCACGGGCTGGCCACAGCCTATTACCTTGGCAAGAATCACGGCATTACCAATGTCGCGATCATTGAAAAGGGCTGGCTGGGCGGTGGCAACACAGGCCGCAATACCACAATCATCCGCTCGAACTACCTCCAAGATCCTTCGGCCGCGATATATGAAAAAGCGCGCAGCCTGTATGAGACGATGTCTCAGGATCTGAACTATAACGTCATGTTTTCCCCGCGCGGGTTGATCATGCTGGCCCAAACCCACCATGAGGTGCGGGGCTATCTGCGCACCGCCCACGCCAACGCGCTGCAAGGGGTTTCGACCGAATTCATCAATGCGGCCAAGGTCAAGGAACTGGTGCCGATCATCAACATCGACGGCCCGCGCTATCCGGTCCTCGGCGGCCTCTGGCAAAAGCGCGGCGGCACGGCCCGCCATGATGCCGTGGCTTGGGGTTATGCCCGCGCCTGTTCCGATATGGGCATGGACATCATCCAGCAGTGCGAGGTCAAAGGCATCCGGTCCGAGGGCGGAAAAGTCGTGGGTGTGGAGACCACCAAGGGCTATATCGGCACCAAGAAACTCGGCATCGTGGTCGCGGGCCATTCCGGCCAAGTCGCTGATATGGCAGGGTTCCGCCTGCCGATTGAGGCGGTGGCGCTGCAAGCGCTGGTATCCGAGCCGATCAAGCCTTGCATGGATGTGGTTGTCATGGCCAATACCGTCCATGGCTATATGTCGCAATCGGACAAAGGCGAAATGGTCATCGGTGGCGGCACCGACGGGTTCAACAACTTTACCCAGCGCGGCAGCTTTCATCACATCGAGGAAACCCTGCGCGCATTGGTGGAAACCTTCCCTATGGTGTCACGGCTGAAAATGCTGCGCCAATGGGGCGGTATCGTCGATATGACGGGCGATCGCTCGCCGCTCATCTCGAAAACCCCGCTGGGCAATACCTTCATAAACTGCGGTTGGGGTACGGGTGGCTTCAAGGCCATCCCCGGCTCGGGCTGGGCCATGGCCGAGCTGATGGCAAAGGGCGAACCTGGCCCGCTTGCCGCCGCCTTTACCATCGACCGCTTCAAAGAAGGCCGCTTCATCGACGAATCTGTCGCGGCGGGGGTAGCGCATTGATGTTTTCTGGGAACCCGCAACACGACATGGGCGTTGGTATGGCAAGTGAACCATATAAGGAAGCGCACCCATGCCCGACAATACAAACCGATCCACCTACGTTCGTGAGACGAAAACATCCTCTGGCGCGATGGCGTTCATTGTTGGTGGCCTTGTGGTCGCCGTTGCCGTTATCGGCTGGTTCATGTTTGGCAATGATGTCGATGTGTCAACCGGCGCGGGCGACAGCACAACAACCAACGTCACCATTCAACCGACCGCAGAAGCGCCTGCCGCTGACGCGCCTGCACCTGCACCGCAAGAGACCGCTCCTGCAGCGCCTGCGGGTAACTAACGCCTACGCAACCACCGTTCAGTTTCTTTCGGGCGGGCACCTTTCGGTGTCCGCCTTTCGCTTGTCCAAAGGTGCCCCATGCTGACCCTTCAATGTCCCTATTGCGGCGTGCAAGCCGATGAAACCGAGCTGACCCCCGGCTATGAGGCGCATCTGAAACGCTTCGGTCCCGGTGCGACACCGGAAGAATTCGAATCCTATATGTTCGCGCGCAAAAATCCCAAAGGCGTGCATTTTGAACGCTGGCGCCATGCCTATGGCTGCGGCAAATGGTTCTTGGCGGCGCGGGATACCAACACGCTTGAGGTGTTCGGCACTTACCCCGCGCAATCCAAAGAGCCACCCGCCGACCTCGTCGCCAAAATCAAACAAAAACGACCCGACTGGCCCGGTTACTCCGAGGGGGACAACACATGAGCACCCGTCTGCAAAAAGGTGGTCGCCTGATCGACCGCACCACCCGCGCCGAATTTACCTTTAACGGCAAACGCATGTCGGGCCACGCAGGCGACACGCTTGCCTCGGCCTTGCTGGCGAATGACCAAATGCTGGTTGGCCGCTCGTTCAAATATCACCGTCCTCGTGGTATTGTGGCGGCAGGGCCAGAAGAGCCGAACGCTTTGGTCAACCTTGGCAGCGCCGACCGGTTGGAACCGAACCAACGCGCCACCACGACCGAGCTGTTTGCGGGCCTGATGGCCAGCAGCCAAAACCACTGGCCCAGCCTTGAATTTGATGTGGGCGTGGTGAACAACTACGTCTCGCGTTTCCTGCCTGCGGGCTTTTACTACAAAACCTTCATCCACCCGCGCGCGGCGTGGAAACATGTGTTTGAGCCGATCATCCGGCAATCAGCGGGCCTCGGCTCGGCCCCCAAAGAACCCGATGCCGACCGCTATGAATATGTCTATGCCTTTTGCGATCTGCTGATCATCGGCGGCGGCATTGCAGGCCTTAACGCGGCGCTGACCGTAGGTCAAGCTGGCAAGCGGGTGATGCTGATCGAGCAAACCGCCCATTGGGGTGGCCGCGCCGTGGTTGATGGCGACATGGTCGAAGATGAAAGCGCCGAAGACTGGGTGAAATCCGCCGTTGACGCCTTGAAAACAATGAAGAATGTGACAATGCGCAACCGCTGCATGGGGGCAGGGGTTTATGACCACGGCTACGTGCTGGCGAATGAACGTGTTGCCGATCACACCCCGATGGATGGCCGCCCCAAGCAGCGCGTTTGGCGTATTCGTGCAGGCCATATCATCACGGCCACGGGCGCGATTGAGCGGCCTTTGTCCTTTGCCGGCAACGATATTCCGGGTGTGATGCTGGCGGCCTCGGTGCGCGATTATGTGGTGAATTTTGCCGTTTCTCCGGGAGATCGCACGGTCGTTGTGACCAATAATGATGATGCCTACTTGACCGCGATTGCGCTGGTCGAGGCGGGTCTTTCGGTGCCTGCCATTATTGACGCCCGCAGTGATGTGACAGGCGAACTGCCTGCGCGTGCCCGCGCTTTGGGCATTCGGGTTGAGGCAGGTCGCGGCATCGCCTCGGTAAAAGGTGGCAAGCGGGTGACGGGCGTGCAAGTCTGTTTGCAGGCTGGCGAAGGTGCTGTGCTTGAAGACATCGTTTGCGATGCGGTGGCGATGTCGGGCGGTTGGTCGCCGGTCGTGCATCTGTGGTCGCATTGCGGCGGCAAGTTGACGTGGTCCGAAACCCTTTCGGCCTTTATTCCCGATGAGGCGCGCCCGCCGTTGAACCATGACGGGGCGGCGATGGTCACTGTGGTTGGTGCGGCGGCGGGTCTTTACAGTCCCGCCGATATTATCGCGGGCGAAAGCAGCGCCTCAGCACAGGTCCCGCCGGTCTGGGTCATGCCGCAAGGCGCGCCGATTGCGCTGCGGTCTAAAATGTGGCTCGATTATCAGAATGACGTTAAGGTTTCGGACGTCCAGCTTGCGGCGCGTGAGGGGTACGAATCCGTCGAGCACACCAAGCGCTATACCACTTTGGGCATGGCGACAGATCAAGGAAAGCTGAGCAATATCAATGGTCTTGGCGTTTTGTCTAATGCGTTGGGTGAAGAGATCCCGCAGGTTGGTACTACCACCTTCCGTCCGCCCTATGCGCCAGTGACCATCGGCGCGCTGGCAGGTGAGGCGCGCGGCGAAATTTTCCAACCTCTGCGCCGCACCCCGATGCAGGATTGGCACGATCAAAACAACGCCTATATGGAGCCGGTAGGCCTTTGGCGCAGGCCTTATTGCTATCCGCGCACAGGTGAGACCCATGAACAGGCGGTGCACCGCGAGGTGAAAAATACCCGCGAACACCTTGGTCTGCTGGATGCCTCGACCCTTGGCAAGATCATCGTCAAGGGGCCGGATGCGGGCCGATTTGTGGATATGCTATACACCAACATGATGTCTACTTTACCCGTCGGCAAATGCCGCTATGGCTTGATGTGCAACGAGCAAGGCTTTCTGTCTGATGACGGTGTGGTCGCGCGGATTGATGAGGAAACCTGGCTGTGCCACACGACATCGGGCGGCGCCGACCGGATTCATGCGTGGATGGAGGATTGGCTGCAATGCGAGTGGTGGGATTGGAAAGTCTATACCGCCAATGTGACCGAGCAATATGCGCAAATTGCTGTTGTTGGCCCGAACGCACGGAAACTGCTGGAAAAAATCGGAGGCATGGATGTGTCGGCCGAGGCGCTGCCGTTCATGCAATGGGCCGATGGCACGCTTGGCGGCTTTGCTGTGCGGGTGTTCCGTATCAGCTTTTCGGGTGAATTGTCTTACGAAATCGCCATTCCCGCCAGCCACGGTGCGGCCTTTTGGGAGTTGCTACATGCGGAGGGTGCCGCGTTTGGCGCGATGCCTTATGGCACGGAATGTTTGCACGTTCTACGCGCCGAAAAAGGCTTTATCATGATCGGCGATGAAACCGACGGTACGGTGACGCCACTTGATTTGGGGCTGTCTTGGGCGGTGTCCAAGAAAAAGGCCGATTTTCTGGGCAAGCGCGGGATGGAACGCACTTTCCTTGCCGATCCAGAGCGTTGGCAGTTGGTCGGGCTTGAAACGCTGGACGGCTCGGTCTTGCCTGATGGCTGCTATGCGGTGGCTGCGGGCAGTAATGAAAATGGCCAGCGCAACACAGAAGGTCGTGTAACTTCAACCTATTACAGCCCGACCTTAAACAAAGGTATCGCTATGGGCTTGGTCAAACACGGGCCGGATCGTATGGGCGAGGTGGTTGAGATGAACAAGGTTGATGGCGGCACAGTTAAGGCGCGGATCGTCGATCAGGTGTTCTTTGACAAAGCAGGGGAAAAGCAAAATGTCTAATCCGGTCAGTGCCATGAACGGGCAATCCTTTGACGGCTTTGCCAATATCCGCGAAATCGGCCCTTGGGGGATGATCACCCTACGCTGCGATTTGGCACAAAAACCTTTGGCCACAGCGTTGAAAAAGCTGGGCCTGTCTGTGCCCGCACCGCGCCGTATCGTGCAAGCAGGGGATAAGCGCGTGGGTTGGATGTCACCCGATGAGCTGTTGCTTATTCTGCCGTATGACGAGGTACCAAGCACATTAGAAACCCTTCGTAACGCATTGGCCAAAGTACATTTCTTGGCCGCTGATGTATCGGACGCGCGCGCAGTTTTCCGGGTTGAGGGCGACAAGGCCGATCAGGTTTTGTCCAAGCTTTGCCCCGTTGATCTGGCCAAGCTGGAGGCGGGTGAGCTGCGCCGTACGCGCGCAGCCCAAGTGGCAGCGGCGTTTTGGGCTGAGGATGGCGGCTATACGCTTGTCAGTTTCCGGTCGGTTGCGGGCTATGTGATGGGGATTTTGACCGTGTCTGCCACAGCTGGTGCGGAAATTTAGACGGCATGTACTGTGCATCCCTTACTCTAACAAGGGGAGGCAAAGGTTTGACAAGGTATGATATTTCGTAACCTGCTTGCGGGCGTCCTGTGCGTGATGGCGGGGCCTGCGCTGGCCGCCCAACTGGCCTATACCTGTGTTTTGGATGTGCCTGCATCCCAAGCGTGGGTGCCTGCACAGGTGATCGTGTTAACCCAGCAAGGCAGCCCAGATGCGCTGGTCAATGATCCGATTATCAACCATTTTCTGAAAACCCCGCAAAAGGCGCGTGTCGTGGCCGATAACGCCAAACGCATCACCTTTGTGTGGGCTTTGCCCAACATCAGCAAAGGTGCCCAGCAATTCACCTCAAAATTTGAATACCGCCTGTCCTATATAAAGGCGAATAAACAGGCCAGCATTATAGCCAAGCCTTTGGGCTATAGCGATAATTTTACCGCCTTTGGCACTTGCCGTGTGGACCTCGTGTCCTAATTGTGTACGCCAAGCCCTTGACCTTGGGGCATGAAACAGGCCTATTCGCGCTAAGCGACCGACACATTGAAAGGACATTCCATGACTTTTACACTTCCTGATCTTCCGTATGCCCATGATGCTCTGGCTTCGGCTGGCATGTCGAAAGAAACGCTCGAATACCATCATGACCTGCACCACAAGGCCTATGTCGATAACGGCAACAAGCTGATTGCCGGCACCGAATGGGAAGGTAAATCGGTCGAAGAGATTATCGTTGGCACCTATGCCGCTGGTTCTGTTGCGCAAAATGGGATCTTTAACAATGCCAGCCAGCATTGGAACCACGCCCAGTTTTGGGAAATGATGGGGCCGGGCGGCAAGGCAATGCCGGGCGCTTTGGAAAAGGCGCTGGTTGAAAGCTTTGGCTCGGTGCAAAAGTTTAAGGATGATTTCTCGGCCGCAGGCGCCGGTCAGTTCGGCTCGGGTTGGGCTTGGCTGGTTAAGGATAAAGACGGCAGCCTGAAGGTGACGAAAACCGAAAACGGCGTGAACCCTTTGTGCTTTGGCCAAACTGCCTTGCTGGGTTGCGATGTTTGGGAGCATTCCTATTACATCGATTTCCGCAACAAGCGTCCAGTTTACCTGACCAACTTCCTCGACAATCTGGTCAACTGGGAAAACGTTGCGTCGCGGATGTAATCTGCGCTTAGCGTGATAATTGGGGCCCGCAGGTTGCAACACCTGCGGGCCTTTTTTCATTTCAGCCCGTCTGTCAGGGCCACCTTCAGCGCCGCCACATCCGGCACCACCTGAACAAACCCGCGCATCGATCCGTCGGCAAAGCCCTCCGTTACCACATGGTCCAGCAACGCCACCAACGGTTGCCAATACCCCGCCACATCCAGCAAAATGATCGGCTTTGCGTGCAGGCCCAACTGCCGCCATGTCAGCACCTCAAAAAACTCATCCAAAGAGCCGCCGCCGCCGGGCAGCACTACGATGGCATCGCAATTCATGAACATTACTTTTTTACGCTCATGCATGGTTTCGGTCAGGATCAGTTGGCCCAAGTCGCACTTGGCGACTTCTTGGCGCACAAGATGGGTGGGCATGACGCCCAAGGTCTCGGCCCCTGCCGCCTGCGCCGCGCGGGCGACTTCGCCCATCAAGCCAATATCGCCTGCGCCATAGACCAGCCGCCAGCCCATATCAGCGATCATCTGGCCGGTCTCGGCGGCGGCCTGTCCGTAAACAGGCAGCTTTCCCGCGCGTGCGCCGCAAAAAATACAGATAGAGGCGGATGAAGACATGCGAAAACTCCAAGAAAAGGGTTGATTTACCAAAGGATATAGGGGTTCTAGGGAAAGGTGAAGTTGCGGCAATTTGGCGGCAAGGTAAGCGGAGACATAAGATGGCCAAATGGAATGGTGCAAAGGCGGGGGCCTATGCGGGCGGGGCAGTGGTTGCTGCAACGCTGATAGGTTTGGCGCTAACGTATTTTGCACCTCCTACGCCCAGCCAAAGCCCCGTTCCGGTGCCCGAGGCCGTGCCTGAACCTGTGGCAACGGTTGCGCCCCAACCGCCGCCCGAGGTTAAGGCACCCACCCCCGAAACTCTAATCGCTGAGCCGCCCAGTTTTGATGTGGTCCGTATAGAAAAAGACGGCTCAGCGTTGATTGCAGGAAAGGCCGCGCCAAACAGTGCTGTGTCGGTGCTGATCGGGGGCGATGCTGTCTCGTCTGTGGCCGCCGATCGGTCGGGTGGTTTTGCCGCGCTCTTTACTCTTGCGCCAAGCGATCAGCCTCGGCTGATCACGCTGCGGATGCGGCTGTCTGATGGGCGCGAGATTATGTCGGAGGAACAGGTGGTCGTCGCCCCCGATGACATCTTGGGGCCAGCACTTGCGGCCAACCCCGAAGGCGCAGCCAAGCCTGCGCAAACCGCCATTGAGACTGCCGCGCCAGAGAGCACCGAACATCTGGAAATACTGCCGGGGCTGGTGGTTGTTGCTGAACCTGATAATGCGGCGGCAAACCTTACTCCGGCACAAGAGACGGCCGCAGCAGAAGCCGCCAGCGCGCCATCGCCGATTCTGGTGTCTCCGCAAGGGGTTAAGGTCTTGCAGCCCAGCAAGCTTGATAGCCCTGATACGGTGCATCCGGTGGTGATTGATACCATCTCTTACACGGCAAGCGGTGAGGTCTTGCTTGGCGGTCGGGGCGCGGCGGGGGCCGTGGTGCGGATCTATCTGAACGAAAAGCCCGTTGCCGAATTTCAAATTGCTACCGATGGGGCGTGGGGGGGCGAGCTGCCTGATGTCGCCTCTGGCAGATACACGTTGCGCGCCGATCAGATTGATGCCGCAGGCAAAGTGACGGCCCGGTTCGAAACGCCTTTCCAGCGCGAAACGCGCAAAACTCTGGCCGCTTTGGCCGCGCCGAAAGAGGCCGCGAGCCAAGCCTCTGAGGCCAAGGCACAAGGCACAGATACCCTTCCTGTGGGCGCGAATAATGCGACTGGCGGTTTTCCAGTACCGTCAGTCCAACCCGGCCTTGTTGCGTCAGATGCGCCGGGGCAAATCGCGCAACCTGCGGCGGGAACTGCGCCAGTGGCCGCGCCTGCACTGCACGCGCCCGTGCCTGCACAATCGGGTGCGCCGCAGGTGGCGCAAGGCACGCCCGGTACCCCACCACAACACTCGGACACGGCAGCCGCTCCGCCAATCCCAGCGTCTGGCCAAACGCCTGCTGTGGCCTTGGAAGCCGATGACCAGCCCGTACCCGCACAGGCATCTGTAACCGTCACTGTCCAACCCGGATTTACCCTTTGGGAAATCGCGCGTGATCGGTTTGGCGAAGGAATACTCTATGTCCAAGTGTATGAGGCCAACAAAGACCGCATTCGTAACCCGGATCTGATCTATCCGGGGCAGGTTTTTGCCGTGCCCGATTTACCTGTTGCACAAAGCAAACCTTAACGGGCCAAGCCTTAAACGGCTTAGCAGGTCTGGCCATTGTTCGCGCGGCCCATTAGGAACGTCTTTGAACAAATGAGGTCCCTATGCGCAGGATAACACGTGACGCCACCAGTGCCGACGCCAATCGAGATGGCGCACCGGCTATGCAGACCATCCGTCGGGTCATTCCCTATCTTTGGCCCAAAGATACGTTTTGGGTTCGGCGCCGCGTGGTCATTGCATTGGTATTCTTGGTTTTTGCCAAGGTCATTTCTGTTTCCACCCCGTTCTTTTACAAAGCAGCGGTCGACTCGCTGGCGGGCGAGTCCCGTGATGAAACCACATTGCTTATGCTGGGGGCGGTTGGTCTGACCATCGCTTACGGCATTGCCCGCCTTAGCGCGGTTGGTTTTGGCGAGCTGCGCGATGCGATCTTTGTACGGGTCGGCCAGCGCGCGCTGCGCAAACTGGCCTTGGAAACCTTTACCCACATTCACCGCCTGTCGATGCGCTATCACATCACCCGCAAAACCGGCGGCCTTAGCCGGATTATCGAGCGCGGTGTGAAAGGTGTAGACTTTTTGCTGCGCTTTATGCTGTTTTCGGTCGGGCCGTTGATCCTTGAACTGTCGATGGTTGCCGTGCTGTTTGCCGTGCTGTTTGGCTGGAAATATATGGTCGTCGTGGTTGTCACCATTGCGCTTTATGTCACCTTTACGCTTAAGGTGACTGAATGGCGGGTTAAGGTGCGCCGCCAGATGAATGACCAAGATACCGATGCCAACCAAAAGGCAATCGACAGCCTTTTGAACTTTGAAACCGTCAAATATTTCGGGGCTGAATTGCGTGAGGCCGATCGCTATGACGGCGCAATGAAGCAATATGAGGTGGCTGCGGTGAAAACCGGCCAAAGCCTGTCTTTCCTGAATTTTGGCCAGTCGCTGATCATTTCCACCGGCCTTGTGATCGTTATGGTTATGGCCGCAATGGGCGTGCAGCAGAAAATTCTGACTGTTGGCGATTTCGTTATGGTCAACGCTTACATGATCCAGATCACGATGCCGCTGAACTTTCTCGGCACGGTGTACCGCGAAATCCGTCAGGCTTTGGTCGATATGGGCGAGATGTTTACGCTGCTGGGCCAGCCGGCCGAAGTGGTTGATAAACCGGGCGCAACCGAGCTGAAAATAAAAGGCGGCGAGGTTACTTTCGACAATGTCCAATTCTCTTATGACAAAGAGCGTCCTATCCTGAAAGGCGTGTCGTTTACCGTGGCACCTGGGCAGCGTATCGCACTTGTTGGGCCTTCGGGGTCGGGCAAATCCACCGTCGGGCGGCTGTTGTTCCGGTTTTACGATGTGGTCGGCGGGGCCGTGCGGATTGACGGCCAAGACCTGCGTGACATCACCCAAGACAGCCTGCACGCGCAAATCGGCGTTGTGCCGCAAGATACGGTTTTGTTCAACGATACTGTGCTTTACAACATCGCTTACGGTCGGCCCGATGCCAGCGTTGAGGAGATTGAGGCCGCAGCGCGCGCCGCCAAAATCCATGATTTCATCCTGTCCTTGCCCGATGGTTACGCGACCACCGTTGGCGAACGCGGGCTGAAACTGTCAGGCGGCGAAAAGCAACGGGTTGGCATTGCGCGAACATTGCTGAAGAACCCGCCGATTTTGTTGCTGGATGAGGCGACCTCGGCGCTTGATACGCAGACCGAACGCGATATCCAAGACAGCCTGTTGGCGATGGGCGAAGGGCGCTCGGTCATCACGATCGCGCACCGTTTGTCGACCATCGCCGATGCGGATCAGATTATCGTGCTAGAGGCGGGCAATATTGTCGAGCAAGGCACCCATGACGAGTTGCTTGCCAATAACGGCCGCTACGCCGCCATGTGGGCGCGTCAATCGTCTGAAGAAGAAGCTGCTGCCTAAACTGGCACTGGCGATAATAGGGCCCATCGGTGTGCGCCGCGCATAGCGCCCGCCGATGGGCCTAGTCTGCCGCGCGAAACGGTGGGCGCGGCATCGTTTAAACGGTGGTATCTTTTGGGGCGCTGGCCTTGGGGTCATCAGGTCCCTCTTCCCATATCAAGACCGGGTCGCGTAGTTTACGCGCGGCGCGATTCAGGGCAATATCGCGCGCAGCTACACTATCCTTGCCATGCGACAGCGCCGAAAGGGCCGCCATGCTGCGATAGGCGCCGATGCCAAACCAGACCCGCAGGGCCAAAAGCGCAGGGGTGAAAATCAGCGTCAGCACGGTCGCAATGCCCAAGCCAAACACCACAGCCGTTGCAAGTTGTTTCCACCACAGCGCAGTCGGGCTGTCGATCGTATAGCCGCCGCCGATGAAGTCGAGGCTAAGGCCAAACATCATTGGCGCAAGGCCCGCCATCGTGGTGATTGTGGTCAGCAGCACGGGGCGAATGCGTTGCTCGGCGGTGCGAACAATTGCTTCGATTTTGGGCATGTAGGTGCTGAAATCTTGATAGGTATCAATCAGCACAATGTTGTTGTTCACCACGATTCCCGCCAGCGCCACAATGCCGGTGCCGGTCATGATAATGCTAAAGGTTTGGTCCATCACCAACATGCCAATCAGCACGCCGGTGGTTGATAAGACTACCGCAATCAGCACCAAGAACGAATTGTAAAAGCTGTTAAACTGCGCCAGCAGAATGATGAACATCAAGGCCAGCGCGCCTGCAAACGCTTTGGCGAGGAAGGCACCGCTTTCGGCTTGATCCTCTTGGTCGCCGGTCCATTCCCATGCGACGCCGGCGGGCAGGGGCTGTGCCGTAGTCAGCCAATCGGTCAGCACGACGATCCGTTCATTGACGTTGATCGGCTCAAGGATCAGGTCGGCCTTGGCGACGGCGTCAATCGGTTTGGTGCTGTCGATCAGGCTATAGCCATAATCACCGCCGTCCAAATCCTTGGGGGTGGTCGTGTCAGCTTGCCGCACCTTGGCGGTGCCGATGATCGCGGTCTTCCCCCCCGCCAGCCTTTCTTTCACCGCGACAAGCCCGGGTGCAACATCGGCCTTAATGTCAAAATAGCGTTTTTGATCAACGCGGTCGATCCGCCCCAGCTTTTTCACGGGCGTCCGGCTGATGAAGTTTGACAGCGGCACCAAGCCGTCACGCGTCCGCACTTTCAATGTGTCCAGCGTCGATAAGACGCGGTCATTTTCGGGCAGGCGCACGCGGATCTCAATTTCTTCATCCGAGCTGTCAACGCGCATGGTATCCAGCAGCACCCCGCGCGTGACCAGTTGTACCATGCCGCCCACCGTGGCCACATCGGCGCCAAAGCGGCCGGCCTTTTCGACATCAACATCGATCTGCCAATCGATGCCCGGCAGGGGGCGCGTGTCCTCTAACCCGATTGTGCCGGCCATGCTGTCCAGCTTGGTCCGCACGACCGCCACGGCCTGCGCCAAAGCGTCAAAACTGTCGCCCTTCAGCCGCAGGTGAATGGGTTTGCCGCCCGCAGGCCCACGGCTTTGGCTTAACGCCTCGGTCTCTATTCCCGGCAGTTTTGCCAGCTTGGCCATGATGCCTTCCATCACCACATCACCATCCAGATCGGCAATGCCTGCGCGGTCCTCCCACGGGATCATCTCGACCTGCACCTGCCCGATGGTATCCAGAGGGGCCTGCGCGCCGCCAGTGTTCGAATTCAGGCCACCCGCGCCCGCAAAGGAAAACGCGCTTTCGACGCCTTGGGTGTTCAGAATAATATCCTCGGCCTGTTTCAGCAGCGCATCCTTCTCAATAAGCGACAGGTTGCCGCGTGCGCGCACATAAACAATCGCCTGCTCTGTTTCCGATTCGACAAAGAATTCAACGCCTTTGGAATGGGTGCCAAAATAGCTGAAGGTAAAACCAACCACAGCCAGCACCGCCACGATCGACACCACCGGCATCACCGGATTGCCCGCAATGGCCTTGGTGAAATAGCCAAAGGCCGTGCGCTGATGGGTGCCGCGAATGGCGCGGGGTTTGCGGGCGATATGTGCCGCATTCATGGTGATCGAGGTTAAAACCGCGCCACAGCCGAACAGCAAAGCCCCCGGCACAATCGCCACAAGGCCGCTAGGGGCAGCTGTCCCCAGCAGATAGGCCGGGTTCAGCATTTGCATTGCGCCCAGAAAAATCAGGTACATCGACGGCGGCACAAGTGAGGCGCGTACGAACCACGGCAGCGGTTTTAACAGCTTGGCTGCGTTGTCAAACTTGCGACTGATCCGCCCCGAGACGCCGCCCAAAACCGGCAGATAAATCAGTGCCACAATCAGGCTGGCTGAAAGAACAAAGATCAGCGTGACCGGCAGCATCCCCATGAACTGCCCCGGCACACCCGGCCAAAACAGCATCGGCAAAAACGCGCAGAGCGTGGTCGCGGTGGAGGAGACGACTGGCCAAAACATCCGTTTCGCCGCCTCGGTATAGGCCGCCATCGGACCAGTGCCTTCCGATATCCGCGTGTCGGCGTATTCCACCACCACAATAGCGCCATCGACCAGCATGCCCACGGCCAAAATCAGCCCGAACATCACGATGTTGGACACCGTAATCCCCATCAGGGCCAGCAGCACAAAGCACAGCAAAAATGAGGTCGGAATCGCAAAGCCTACCAGCAGCGCCGAGCGCGTACCAAGGGATGCCAAGACCACAATCATCACCAGCGCAATCGCCGTTAAAACCGAGCCTTCCAGCTGGCTGACCATGCTTTCGACTTGGCTCGATTGGTCCAGTGACGCCTGCACTTGCACAGCATCGCGCATTTCCTGCGGCCAGCTTGCGCGTTCGACCTCGACCAAACGCCGCACCTCGGCTGTGGTGTCGATCAGGTTGAAACCTTTGCGTTTGACCACCTGAATCGCCACCGTGGTTTCGCCGTTAAAGCGCGCGGTGCCGGTCCTATCCTCAAACGTCAGGCGAATCGTGGCCAGATCGCCAAGCGTCACCACGCGGTCGCCATTCACCTTGACCGGCAGCGCATAAACCTGCGCGGGGGTTTTGAATGAGGACGGGATTTTTACAGCATAGGCCCCGTTGGCGGTTTCGACCTCACCCGCCGCGATCAGTTGGTTGTTGTTTTTCACGACTGAGATCAGCTCGGCTGCGGTGACGTTGTAGGCCTCTAGCCGCAAAGGGTCGATCACCACCTCCAGCATTTCATCGCGGTGGCCTGCCAATTCGGCCTTGAGCACCGACTCCATGCTTTCAATACGATCTTGCATCGATTTGGCGGCGCGCAGCAGTGTGCGTTCGGGAACTTGGCCCGATAGCGCCACTATGATGATCGGGAATTCGGAAAAGTTGATCTCGGTGATTGAATATTTATCTGAGCCCGCCGGAAACTTGGCCTCGGCGGTGTTCATCTTATCGCGCACATCGGCGATGACCTTGGATTTGTCCCAACCAAATTCGAATTCCAGCGCCACGCCGCCATAGTTTTCGGACGCGGTGCCCGAGATTTTCTTCAACCCGTCAAGGCCCGACAGCTCGGTTTCCATCACCTTGACCAGCAAGGTTTCCGAATCTGCTGCCGAAATGCCGGGGAAGGGGACCGATACAAACAGGGCCGGAATTTCGATATCCGGCTCGCCCTCTTTGGGCAGCGCATAATAGGAAAAGCCGCCCGCCAGCAGCGACAGCACGACAAAGGCAATCACCATGCGGGCGCGGTTTGCGGCCCAGTCAACGATACCGATCATTGGCCAGCACCTATGGCGGTATCCCTGGAGGTGACGTCAAGGGCAACGCCATCAACCACAAATTCTTGGCCAACCACAATCACATCAACCGTTTCGGGCAAGCCGTCGACCCAGACGCCATCAACCGTATCGCGCTGCAAGCTTACCGGCATAAATGTGGCCCGACCATCGGCACCCGCTGCACGAATGCCCAACTGCCCCGCGTCATCCAGCGTCAGGGCAGAGGCGGGCAGCAAATGCGCAGGTTTGCCTGTCGTGGCGATCGTCAGCTCGGCGGTTTGGCCGTCGCGGATGGTTAGCCCTTCGTTGGTCACCGTCACCTCTATCCGAAAGGTGCGGGTCAGCGGGTCGGCCGAGCGGCTGACAAAGGTCACGCGCCCCAGCACCTCACGCCCCGAGGCCAGCCGCGCCTTGGCCAGCGCACCGACGCTGACCTTGTCCACATCGGTTTCGGCCAAGAAACCCACCAGTTTGATCGGGTCCAGCTGAATGACCGTCGCGCAAGATGATCCGGGTTGCAGCAACGCGCCCAGCTCGGCGGTATCGGTTTCCAAAAGCCCGTGAAAGGGCGCGAGCAGGGTCAGCCGTGCAATCTCATGCTCGGCAGCCTCGACAGAGGCCTCGGCGGACCGGATACCCGATGTGGCACCCGTTACACCTGCTTCGGCCGAGCTAACGCCCGCATGTGCCGTTTCCACCGCAGCCGTGGTGGCCGCGACGCGGGTGTCCGAGGCATAACCGGATTGGCTAAGCTGTGTGGCTGCGCGCCCGTTGATCTCTGCCTCGGCCAGCTTGGCCTTGGCCTCGACCAGCCGCGCTTGTGCCTCGGGCAGGCGGCTTGTCGCCTCCATCAGCCGCGCTTGGGCCTCTTTTAGCTGGGCGGCACGCGTGCCCATATCCAATACGCACAGGGGCTGGCCCGCACTAACATAGGCGCCGCGCCGCAAAGGCTCTGACACAACCAGCCCCGCGGTTTCGGACTTTACCTCAACCTGACGCGCCGCCTCGGTACGGCCACGCGCCAAAATCGCGTTGTCGACCAATTGCGCGGTGCTGTGCTGCACCAAAACCGAGACCCGACGTTCGGCGCCTTCGCCATTTGCCTGACTGGGCGGTAATGCTGCGGCCGTCTGTTCTGCGGTGGCGGGCGCATCGCCCTTTGTATCTCCTGTCGCAAACGACAGAAGTTTGTCGCGCTGAAACACCAGAAAAAACAAAGCAACCGAAACGATTGCAGCAGTGATCAACGGAAAAATACGCATCAATTGGCCTTTATGTTGTGTCGGCATGGTATGTCGGCACGCCGGTCCATCCGCCTAGCACCGCGGCAAGGCATCGGGGAGGTCATAGAGTACAGCGTCAAACACGCTAAACTGCTGTGTTCAGATTATTCTTTTTTGCCCCCCCTCGCAAGCCATGCCGTTTTCACGGCGAAGGGGCGTTTGCGCAAAGCCTAAAGAAAAATTGCGCAGATTGCATAAGAAAACCCAGCAAATGCTTGCCTGAGTGCGCGCCGACTGTGGGGCAGGGCTTGGCAAGCCCTTGGCCTTGCGTGTAAGACAGTTTCAAAGAATTGGAGACAGGCGTGAGCGACACAGAAAGCTTCATTGAAGAGGTTACCGAAGAGGTCCGCCGTGACCGGCTATTTGCGACCTTTCGCAAATATGGCTGGATTGGCGTGGTTTTGGTGGCCGGAATCGTTGGCGGTGCGGCCTATACCGAATGGTCCAAAGCCACCCGCGCGACCGAGGCGAAAGCCTTTGGCGATAGCCTTTTGACGGCGCTGGATGAAAATAGCCCGGACGCACGGCGCAAGGCCTTGGCAGATACGGCAAGTGCGGCAGATGGCAACCCAGATCGCCTCGCCATTCAAAAGCTGATGCTGGCGTCGGATGTTGTGGGCGACAAAGCGGGCTCATTGGCCGCGCTGGATGCTGTTGCCAATGATGCGACCGTGCCGCAAATCTACCGCGACTTGGCCGTTTTGCGCCGCGTCATTCTGGCAGGCGCTGATATGGATGTATCGACCCGCCGTGCAGCGCTTGACCCGCTAACCGCAGCAGGGCGGCCGTTCCGCACGCTGGCCTTGGAGCAACTGGCCTATCTGTCCGTCGAGGCAGGCGAGCCAGAGGCGGCCATCACACAGTTGCGGGCTTTATCAACCGACCAAGAAGCCCCGACAGGATTGCGTCAACGCGCAAGCCAAATGATTGAGGCCTTGGGCGGCCAAACGGAAAAGAGTTAAGATTTGGCAGGCAGGCTGTTCACACAGTCTTGCTTTCAGATCTTGGCGAATAGAACATAGAGACAGAACTTACTGCGCAACCGGCGCTGGACAAAGGGCAGACAGCATATGAACGCTTTTTCTGACACGCGGACGAAAACGGGCAAAACTCTTTGCTTGATGGCAGGGCTGGCTTTGCTTGCTGGATGCGAAAAAGAGCTTATCTTGCAAGGTGAGCGGTTTGACCCCCGCGCGCCCCTAAGCGAAAGCGTCGCGCAAGAGGGTAAACCCGCACCGACCGATACGTTTGGACTTGTTGAAAACAAATCCGTGCCGATCAGCATTCCGGCTGCACGGGTGAATGCCGAGTGGACACATCGGTCTGATAACGCACAACATTTGATGCCGAACGCAACGCTGTCTGCGGCGCCCGTGCGCTTTTGGTCAACAGGTATCGGCCAAGGCAACAGTCGCCAGTACCGTATCAGCGCGGCGCCAATTGTGGCCGATGGTCGTATCTTTGCGATGGATGCGGCGACGGGGCTGACGGCCGTGTCTACAGCCGGTGCAAAACTGTGGTCGATTGATCTGGCCCCAGCGGGTGCGCGTGGGCCTGCGGTTTCGGGCGGCGGCATTGCCTATGGCAGTGGGCGCGTATTTGCCGCGACTGGCAACGGCGAGGTGGTTGCAATTGATCCGGCCAGCGGTGGTGTGATCTGGCGCCAAAAGCTGGGCGCCCCTGCTGCCGGTGCGCCAACGGTTGAAGATGGCATGGTGTATGCGGTCGGGCGCGATAGCACGGCTTGGGCCATCAATGCCAAAGACGGTAAGGTTGAGTGGCAAGTGGCGGGTGTTGCGTCGGTGACGGGCATGGTTGGTGCCGGTGCGCCTGTGGTGACACCGCGCACCGTTCTGTTCCCATTTGCGACAGGCGAACTTGTCGCCGCTTTGAAAAAAGGTGGGCAGCAACTTTGGTCGGCCAGCATTGCAGGTGCGCGGTTGGGACGTGGCTATACCGGCGTTACCGATATTGCCGGCGATCCGGTGGTTGACGGCGCTGTCACCTATGTCGGCAACCAAAGCGGCCGCGTTAGTGCGATTGAAACATCTTCGGGTAACGTGATCTGGTCGGCGCATGAGGCCGCTTATGGTGCGGTTTTGCCGGTTGGTGGCTCGGTCTTCCTGATCTCGGATGAGGCAAAGCTGGTGCGGCTGGATGCCTCAACAGGTGAGGTGATTTGGGAAGTTGATATGCCCTATTACACCACCACCAAAGAAAAGAAACGCGCGGCCATTACCGCCCATTATGGCCCTGTTCTGGCGGGTGGACGCTTGATCGTGGCGTCTGGCGATGGGCTGATCCGCATGTTCAACCCAACCGATGGCGGGCTTGATGGCACTGTCCAATTGTCCGGCGGGGCGGCTTCTGCGCCGGCACTGGCGGGGGGCGTTATGTATGTCGTATCGGGCAACGGTCAACTTCAGGCTTTCCGTTGACGCCTAAGCGGTGTATGGCCTACGGCTTGATGATCTGACCCATGCTGTCGCAGGGGCCAATTTTACTTATGTCCCCACATGGGGGCAAATCCTACATATGCCCCCGGAGGGGCCAAGATGAGCTTTACCCTCGCCATAGTTGGCCGCCCCAATGTGGGCAAATCTACGCTATTCAACCGCCTTGTCGGGCGCAAACTCGCGTTGGTCGATGACCAACCGGGCGTGACCCGCGACTTGCGCGAAGGTGATGGCAAAATCTTTGACCTGCGCTTTACCGTGATCGACACGGCCGGGCTTGAGGACGTAACCGATGACAGCCTTCAAGGCCGTATGCGCCGGCTGACCGAACGCGCCGTTGATATGGCCGATGTCTGTCTGTTTTTGATCGACGGTCGCGTTGGTGTGACCGGCACAGATGCCGTGTTTGCCGATATTCTGCGCAAAAAAGGCGCGCGGGTGATCGTCGGCGTGAACAAATCCGAAGGCAAAGCGGGCGATGCTGGCGCGATTGACGCGTGGTCTTTGGGCCTTGGCGAGCCGCTGCGCATTTCTGCCGAACATGGCGAAGGCATCGACGATCTGTACCGCCTGCTGCGCCCGATTGGTGATGAGTTCCAAGAACGCGCCGAGGCCGATGCCCCGCTGGTGGATATCGATATCCCCGAGGATGAGGCCGACGATGAGGCTGATCCAGAATGGCACAAGCCCACCGCAGCCAAGCCGTTGCAAATCGCGGTCATCGGCCGCCCGAACGCGGGCAAGTCGACCTTGATCAACAAAATCATCGGCGAAGAGCGCTTGTTGACGGGCCCAGAAGCGGGAATCACCCGTGACGCAATTTCGGTTAAAACCGACTGGTTCGGTACGCCCACGCGGATTTTTGACACGGCTGGAATGCGCAAAAAGGCGCGTATCAACGACAAGCTGGAAAAAATGTCGGTGTCGGATGGCCTGCGCGCCGTGCGCTTTGCCGAGGTGATCGTGGTGTTGCTCGACGTGGAAATCCCGTTTGAGCAGCAAGATTTGCGCATCGCCGACTATGCCGAGACTGAAGGCCGCGCGGTGATTATCGCCGTGAACAAGTGGGATCTTGAGGACGAAAAGCAAGAAAAGCTGGCCGAGCTGCGCGAAAGCTTTGAACGTCTGCTGCCGCAGCTGCGTGGGGCGCCGCTTGTCACCGTTTCGGCCAAAACCGGGCGCGGGCTTGACCGTTTGCATGACGCCATTTTGCGTGCACATGACATTTGGAACCGCCGCATTCCAACCAACCGTCTGAACACTTGGTTGCAAGCGATGACCGAGGCGCACCCGCCACCGGCCCCCGGCGGCCGCCGGATCAAGCTGCGTTATATGACGCAGGTGAAAACCCGCCCACCGGGTTTCATCGTTATGTGCTCGCACCCGGATTTGATGCAGGAAAGCTATAAACGCTATCTGGTCAATGGGTTACGTGACCATTTCAATATGCCTGGCACGCCGATTCGAATCACGTTGCGTGGGCAGGGCGACCGGAACCCCTTTAAGGATAAAAAATTCCACACGCCGTCGCGTCTGCGCAAACACAAAGCGTCAAAAGACCCAGATCAGCGGTTCTAAACTGCACCCTATCGGGTGCTTGATGGGGGGATCGCGTTTTGCTGCGGCTTAATCTGGCCGCAGGCGGTGGTTTTCATTATTTCCCATATCCAAAAGAAAGCTGGGGGTTTCACACCCCCAGACCCCGTGGGATATTTGTAAACAGATGATGGGCTTGGTGCTCTATGTCGTTGTGCCGCCCCTATACGGCACGGCGCAAAAAGGCAGAGTTTGGCCTTCAGATCAGGCCGCAATCCACCACTTATAGTGATGATGCTCAAAGGTCGGGTGCATCTCGGCGCCTTTCACTTTGGGGGCAAAGTGTCGATAGAGCGAGCGCCAATAGGGTTGGATCAACACACCCTGCTCTTGCATGATTTCCTCAAGGCGCGTCATCACCTCGCGGCGCTCGGCCGCGTCCGAAATTGAATTGGCCTTGGTAAGCAGGGTGTCAAACTCTGCATTGCTGAAAGCAGATTCGTTCCATGCGGCCCCCGAGCGATAGGCCAATGACAGAATTTGCACCCCCAGAGGGCGCATGTTCCATTCGGTCGCCGAAAACGGGTACGTCATCCAACTGTCCAAAAACGTAGTACTGGGCACAACCGTCCGTTTCACCAAAATCCCGGCATCGCGAAGCTGTGCCGCAACCGCGTCACAAGACGTCGATTGCCAAGCATCATCAACCGACGTCAGCTCAAACTCGTGATGGGCCATGCCGGCCTCGGTCAGTAAGGCCAAAGCACCGGCTGGATCGGGTTTTAACGGCGGCAACGCGGCATATTCGGGGTGGATTGGGCAGACATGATGGTTTTCGGCTACGGTGCCAAAGCTGCTATAGCCCAGCTCCAGAATGATGGAATTGTCCACGGCCATCGACAAGGCTTTGCGCACACGCACATCTTTGTAGTCTTCGGCGTTTTGGTTAAAGCGGATCGCAATCGTGGCGGCGGTCATCACTTCTGATTTTTGCCAGCCCAGATCGTCAAGCATCTCAATTAACTCTCCTACCGTTTGATAGGTTATATCAATTGCGCCCGAGCTTGCTGCGGTAACGGCGGCCAATGGGTCGGCGCCAAGGTCGATGTATTCGACCTTATCCAAATAGGGGCCGCCGTAAATATTGGTGCCCCACCACGCATGATCCGCATTGCGGGCCAAGACCTGACGCACGCCTACCTCATTGGTTTCGGGTAAGAATGGACCTGTCCCAATCGGGTTTTGCGAAGGATCACCTGACACATAGCTTGAATGCACCACGGCCGCCGGATAATCGGCCATGCCGACAATGATGGAAATATCCGGCGCGCTCAGCTTGATCTTGACGGTATGGTCATCGACCACCTCAATTGCCCCGTCATTGGCCAGTTTGGTTTCCGGATTGACCAGCGCATTCATCCGTTCGGCCATCGAATTGCCGGTGACAGTGCCATCACACCAACGGTTCAGGTTTCGGGCCACATCGTTTGCGGTAAATTCATTGCCATTGTTCCATTTCACGCCTTTGCGGACATTCAATGTATATTCTGTGGCGTCGTCATTGGCCTGCCAGCTTTCCAGCAACATGCCGCGCAAGGACCCATCGCTGCCATATTCGACCAGATATTCCAACCAACCCCGAGTGAAATTGGCGACTTGGCTCCAAGCGGCGGTGCGCGGGTCACCCAAGGGTTTGGTTTCCATTTCCATGCGCAACGTGCCACCCATAGCTGGCATCTCAACCGCGGCATGGGCGGCAGGCGCGGTCAGGCCCAGCAAGGCATAGGCGGCAGCACTTGTCACGCCCAGCGCCGATGCGCGGGTCAAAAACTCACGTCGGCACAAGGTGCCCGATGCGACTTCGGCGGCATAGGCAAGGGCGGCAGCGTGTGGCTTTGGGGTCGCATTATTCATATCGTGCTCATCTCGCTGTTCGAGATATTCCAATGTCAGCCGAGGCCGTTTCGGAACCTGTTTTTGCTAAAAGTGCGTTGCAATCGCTTGCAGCGTTGCGACTTATACCGACATGATTTTTAAGGATGGTCAACGTTGAAATTACCGATAAATCGTACAACGCGCAACATGGGGCAGAGTTGACGGGATGGTCGAAAACACAGCAAGCCACGCGTTTGGCCCTTTGTCAGATTTCCTTGCGAAATGCCGAAGGGGATTTGCCGGTTTTGTGCTGAAACGCACGGGTGAAATAGGCGGGCGAGGCAAAGCCCAGCGTCGCGGCAATTTGCCCGACGGGAATTTTGGTTTCTGCCAGCAAACTACGGGCCTCAAAGATCAGCCGGTCTTGTAGCATTGTCGAGGCCGCTTTGCCGCAAGCCTGTTTACAGCAGCGCGTCAAATGGGTTGGCGTCACGCCCAGCGCACTGGCAAAATCGGCAACCCCCATGCTATCGCGAAAATTGCGTTCCAGCAGGCTGGAATACCGCGCAACAAGGCGTTGCGCCGCATCAGGGCGTTTCACCTCATCCGCGCCTTTGCGCACTTGGCGCTCCAGCCAAACCCCGAGCAAGCCCAGATAGTGCAGGGTCGCGCGGTCATGCGCCGGGGTATCGCTGGTCATTTCACGCACAATTGCGTCCAAGGTCACGTTCAACTCTTGCTGTACAAAGGTTTCGCGGATGCGCAGATGTTGCGGCGTAGAGGGTAAGGTCACATCGCAATTCTTGCCAAAATAGACTGCTGTTCCAAACACTTGCGGCCCGACTTCAAACCCGTGCATCACCCCTGCCGGAATGAACACCGCGTTATTGGCCGTATAGCCACGGGTCGAGCCTGCAATCGTGATCCGGCCCTGACCTTTGGTAAACCACAGCAACATCGGCTCGGACAGCGCCCGCATCGCCTCGACCCGCCACCGGCCATTCGCGGCCAACCGAGGAATAGCCACTACGCGCAGTTGGGAAAGGTTTGATAGATCTTGCATAGCTGTACCGTCCAATTGTCTGCGCAAATGCCGCGTTGCAATCAGTTAACAAACCACGGCCCAAAGACCCAAGGCCAAAATGTCCAAAATCGAACCAATCCACAGACCTATCCACAGGTTTGGTATACTTCAGCCCGCAAACGCCGCCGGATCAAGCACATTCCAGCGTTTCATCCGGTTTCGAAACCAGGTGCGCTGTCGTTTGGCATATTGGCGCGTGGCGATCTTGGCGGCCTCAACCGCCGCGTCATAGGGTATTTCGCCCCGCAAATGCGCCACCAGTTCCGGCGCCCCGATCGCGCGCGATGCCGCACGGCTGGGTTGCCACAGAGGCAGTTCGGCCCGGACCTCTTCCAAGGCGCCCATGCCCATCATTTGGTCAAATCTCGTATCAATACGGGTGTTTAACCAATCCACATCCGGTCGCAATACAATGGGCTCGACGCTGTCCAATGGCATCAAGGCCGGCCCCGTTTCATCCTGCCACGCCGCAAGGCCGCGCCCGGTAGCCTGCAAGACCTCCCACGCGCGCTGTACACGCGCGGGGTTCATCACATCGATTCGCACAGCGGTTGTATCGTCCAGCTCGGCCAATAGCGCCGCATTCCCCTCCGCCGCCATCCGCGCATCCGCAACAGCCCGCACCGCAGCAGGCGTTGCCGGTATCTCAGCCAAGCCTTCGGTCAATGCACTGAAATACAGCCCTGTGCCGCCCACAATCACCGGCCGTAGCCCTTCCGATACAACTGCTTGCACCTCACGCAGCCAATGGCCCACAGAATAGGCGGCATCGCGCGGCACATGGCCATAAAGCCTGTGGGGCAGGGCGGCTTCCTCCTCGGCGCTTGGACGCGCGGTCAGCACCCGCCAACAGTCATAAACCTGCAAGGCATCCGCATTTACCACCACCCCTCCAAACCGCGCCACAATCTCGGCAGCCAAAGCCGATTTCCCACTGGCCGTTGGCCCCGCGATCAATATCGGCTTTTCGGTCGATAAATGCTCAATCATTGCCAAAACCTTACCCATACACCCAAAACTGTGATCCCATGCTTCATCTTGGCCTCAAATACCTCCGGGGGGAACGTCACATTGCGCGCAATGTGACAGCCCGTCTGGGCAAGGGGGGCGGGCAGCCCCCGCCACCCTTTCCCCAAGCTCCGCGTTGCATCAAGCAGGCCTATCCCTGTTTTTTGCCAAGCCATCGCCAGATCATCGGTTGAACCTTAGCCCGTTTTGCGACATTTTACACCGCAGTCCAAGCCGTGATCTGCGATAGATCAGCCCCAGTCAGTCAGGAACCCACCCCATGCCCGTCAATCTTCCCTCATCCGATGCCAGCCACGGCCGCGTCATGCTTAAAATCTCGGGCGAGGCGCTGATGGGCGATCTAGGCTACGGCTTGCACCCGCCAACCGTTGCCCGCATCGCGCAAGAGGTGAAAACCGTGCATGATCTGGGTGTTGAGATTTGTATGGTCATCGGCGGCGGCAATATCTTTCGCGGCCTCCAAGGCTCGGCCCAAGGGATGGAGCGGACCACCGCTGACTATATGGGCATGCTTGCCACGGTGATGAACGCGCTGGCCATGCAGGCCGCCTTGGAAGACCTGAAAATCCATACACGCGTGATTTCCGCGATTCCCATGGATCAGGTCTGCGAGCCCTATATCCGCCGCCGCGCCGTGCGTCACCTTGAGAAAAAGCGCGTTTGCATTTTCGCCGCAGGCACCGGTAACCCTTATTTCACCACCGATACGGCTGCGACCCTGCGTGCCAATGAAATGGCCTGTGAGGCGATCTTTAAAGGCACCAAGGTTGATGGCGTCTATGATAAAGACCCCAAGAAACACGCCGATGCCAAGCGCTATGACACTGTCACCTATGATGAAGTGCTGCAAAAGCACCTCGGCGTGATGGATGCCAGCGCCATTGCGCTTGCCCGCGATAACAACCTCCCGATCATCGTGTTCAGCCTGGATGAGCCTGGCGGTTTCCGTGGTATTCTGGCGGGCAAAGGCACCTATACCAAGGTGCATGGCTAAAATTTTAGCAAAATCAGCGCTTTAACCAAGCGTTTAGGTGCGGCCTCTACATAGGGTTTCGACCCCATGTGAAAGGCCGCGCCAATGACGACTGCAGTAGGAATGATCTATATCGGGACCTATGCGCAGGCCGATACGGATGAGAGAAATTGGTCAAACGAAAACGATAATGTGTTTGCCGGTCTGCATGACAAAACGGTCCTTAAGCATGTTACAACAAATGTCACGACGCCCAAAAACGATGGCATTGCCTATGATGATGACCAAGGGCAAACCGCCAGCACCATAACCTATAATCTGGGCGCGGGCCCTGTGACTGCGACCCAAGATATGGTCGCCAGTTACAACGTCTCTATCGAATTGGGGGACGGTTCGGTTCTGAACACCGTGGTCAATGTGATTCAGTTGACCAATGGCGCGACGTTTATCAATGAAAACGCAAATGGCCTGCAATTGGATGGCTTGTCGATCCGTTCTATCAGGCTTGGGTGTGTGGTCGAAGAAAATGCCTTGGGGTGGTACACTGCCCGTAGCATCTCGGGTGCGCGGGTTGTTTGTTTTGCCAGCGGGACCCGCATCACCACACCCGATGGCGACTGCGCGGTTGAGGCGTTGAAGCCCGGCGATTTGGTGCAAACCCAAGATCACGGGCCGCAACCCTTGCTGTGGTGCGCGATGCAGGTCTCAACGGGGCAGGGCAAGGCCGCACCTGTTACCATCCAAAGTGGGGCGCTTGGGGCCAATCAGCCCTACCAGCCGCTGCGCGTGTCCCGCCAGCATCGCGTGCTAATACGCTCAAATCTGGCTGTGCCTTTGATTGGCCAAGAGGACGTTCTGGTCGCCGCCAAAGACCTGATTGGCCTTGATGGTGTCGATCAAGCCCCAAGCCGTGGTGACATCGGTTACCATCATTTGCTGTTTGCGCAGCATGAGGTGATTTTTGCCAATGGCGCGGCCTGCGAAAGCTTTTTCCCCGGCCCGATGGCGATTGAGGCGCTGTCAAATCAGGATCGTGGGCAGCTGCAAAACGCGTTGCAGCAGCACAACTTGACAGTTGAAGCCTATGAAATTTGCCGCCCTGTTTTACGCGGACGCCAGTTGCGCGGGTTGTTTAAGGGATTTCCCTCGGCCGCGCGCCCCATCTTTGCCGCAACTGGCAAGACTCTGCCAAAGGTTGTGGCTCAAGGCTACCAAATCCATTCTTAAAATACAGCCCTACGGCGGCTCAACCCTGTGTCGGTCTATACAACGCCCGCCCATTAGGTCTATAAAACAGCAAATCAGGCCCGCAGTTGGGCCGCTCAACGTGCTAAGAGGCCATAATGTCAGACGATTTCATGCTTGATACCGATGATCTAGAGCGCCGGATGGATGGTGCGCATACGTCTTTGCGCGCTGAATTCGGCACATTGCGCACCGGGCGCGGTTCTGCCTCGATGGTTGATCCGATTATGGTAGATGCTTACGGTTCGATGACACCGCTTAATCAGGTTGCTACCGTCAACGTGCCCGAACCGCGTATGGTGACGATCAACGTTTGGGATAAGGGCCTTGTTGGCAAGGTTGAAAAGGCGATCCGCGAATCGGGGCTTGGGATCAACCCGCAGCTGAACGGCACGATTATCATGCTGCCCATCCCCGAGTTGAACGAAGAGCGCCGCCGCGAGTTGACCAAAGTGGCTGGCCAATATGCCGAAAGCGCCAAAGTCTCGATCCGTAACATCCGCCGCGATGGTATGGATCAGGTGAAAAAGGCCAAGGCCGATGGCATTTCGGAAGATGACCAAAAGTTTTGGGAAGCCAGCGTGCAAGAGCTGACAGACAAAGCGATTGCCGCAATCGATAAGGCACTGGAAGCCAAGCAACAGGAAATCATGCAGGTCTAACCGCCTGTCCTGAACATGTCATCAATCGTATACCCGATCGTGTAAAAGGCTTGTCAGTGTCTGCATCCACTCCCCCCCACACGACCGGCGCGGTAGAGCATGTCGCCATCATCATGGACGGAAATGGCCGTTGGGCAACCAATCGCGGTTGGCCGCGGCTGGTTGGCCACCGCAAAGGGGCAGAGCGGGTTAAGCAAATCGTCTCGGCTGCCCCTGAGATGGGCATTAAATGGCTGACGATCTATGCGTTTTCGACCGAGAACTGGAAACGCTCGACCGAGGAAGTTCTGGGGCTGATGGCGATTTTTGCGCGCTATATTCAGCGCGAAGCCGACCGTATGGCGGCCGAGGGCGTGCGGATGCGCTTTATCGGGGATCGCACAAGGTTGGACCCGAAACTGCAACGCCTGATGGCAGGTATTGAGGCCCGCACCGCTGGTTTTTCGCGGCTGAACCTGACCGTTGCCATCAATTATGGTGGACGGGATGAGATTTTGCGCGCCACACGTGCGCTAGCGCGAGAAGTGGCCGAAGGACGGCTGGACCCCGCCGATGTGACCGAAGCCGCGATTTCGGCACGTCTTGATACCGCAGGGATTCCTGATCCCGAATTGGTCATCCGGACCTCGGGGGAAACCCGCACCTCTAATTTTTTGGTCTGGCAGTCCAGCTATGCCGAATATGAATTCACGCCAACACTATGGCCCGATTTCGGCCCGCAGGAGTTGGCTGATATCCTTGCCCGCTTTGGCAATCGTCATCGGCGTTTCGGAGGAGTATCGGCAGAATGACTAGCCCTTCAAACCGTTGGCAAGACCTGCGCCCTCGTATGATCTCGGCCGCCATTATGGCGTCTGTGGCTGCCGTGGAAATCTGGCTGGGGGGTGTCAGCTTTACGGTTATGGTCGTGGCGCTTTCTGCGCTGATGCTGTGGGAATTGGCCACCATAACGGGGCTGAAAACGACCTACGGTCCCTTTAGCCTCTCGCCTACGCAGCTGCCTCTTATGCTTGCAGGTTTTGGGGCGCTGTGCCTTTGTGCTGCATTGCTCTCGTCTCATGCCATCGCTGCGGCATTGCTTTTGGTGCCGGCACTGGTTTTTGCCCTGACGCCGCGCCGTGATCGTGGCTTGGCAGCCCTATGGGCCGCAGGGTCGATGATTGCAGGTTTTGGCCTGATTTCGTTGCGTCAGGATGCGGGCACAGCCGCGATTGTCTGGCTGGTGTTGGTCGTTGTCACATCGGATGTCATGGGCTATTTCGCGGGCCGCATTTTGGGCGGGCCAAAGTTTTGGCCAGCCATCAGCCCCAAGAAAACATGGTCCGGCACGGTGGCAGGCTGGCTTGGCGCGGCCGGTGTCGGGATGGCATTTTGGTCGATGGGCTATGCCCCGGCAGGCATCGTTCTGCTGTCGGCGGTGGTGTCCTTTGCGGGGCAAATGGGGGACATCGCCGAAAGTTGGATCAAACGGCGCACCGGCGTCAAAGACAGCTCGAATCTGATTCCAGGCCATGGCGGGTTTATGGACCGGTTTGATGCGATGACGGGTGCTGTGGTGCTGGTCATGCTATTGTCGCTGGCCATGACGCTGCCACTGCCGTTTGGGGGCTAGAGTTTGCGTTCCATCTCGATCTTCGGGGCCACGGGCTCTATTGGCGAAAGCACGTTTGATCTGATCATGCGCGGCGGTGGGCCTGCGGCATATCGCACCGTGGCGCTGACCGGCGCACGCAATATCAAACGCTTGGCCGAAATGGCGCGTGCGCTGAATGCCGAAATTGCAGTCACCGCGCATGAGGAATGTTTGCCTGCCTTGCGCGACGCGTTGGCAGGCAGTGGCATCATTGCTGCCGCAGGGCAGGCGGCGATTGCCGAGGCGGCAGATCGCCCTGCCGATTGGGTAATGTCAGCGATTGTCGGGGCGGCGGGCCTTGTGCCGGGCATGCGCGCCTTGCGCCATGGTTGCACGCTGGCGCTGGCGAATAAGGAAAGCCTTGTCACCGCTGGCCCGTTGCTGATGGCCACCGCTGCAAAATACGGCGCGACGCTGCTGCCTGTTGATAGCGAGCATTCCGCCGTGTTTCAGGCCCTTGCTGGTGAGGATAAAGCCGCAGTGGAGCGCGTGATTATCACCGCCTCGGGCGGCCCGTTTCGCAACCACACAATGGCGCAAATGCAGGCGATCACGTTGGCCGAGGCTGTGGCGCATCCAAATTGGTCAATGGGCCAGCGCATTTCCATCGATTCCGCTTCTATGTTTAACAAAGCCCTAGAGCTCATTGAAACGCGTGAGTTTTTTGGCTTTACGCCCGATCAGATAGAGGTGATCGTCCATCCGCAGTCCATTGTCCACGCGCTGATCGGGTTTTGTGATGGTGGCATCATGGCCCATCTTGGCCCTGCCGATATGCGCCACGCCATCGGTTTTGCGCTGCATTGGCCGCGTCGGGGGCATGTGCCGGTGGAACGTCTTGATCTTGCTCGCCTTGCCGCGCTGAACTTTGAGGCCCCAGATCCCGCCCGTTTTCCCGCTTTGCGGCTTGCCCGCGATGTGATGGAAACCCGCGGCCTGTCCGGTGCTGCCTTTAACGCGGCCAAAGAGATCGCTCTTGACCATTTCATCGCGGGCGATCTGCCGTTTTTGACTATGGCGCAGGTGGTCGAAGATACACTTGCCCGCCTATCGCGCCAAAATTGCCTTCAAATTGCCGCGACCACCCTTGAGGATGTGTTGCAAATGGACCATCTGGCTAGAAAGACCGCCACGGAAGCGGTCAAAACGTGGCAGCAAGGAAGATAAGCGCAGTGGATATTATGACCCTTCTCCCGACCGTCGGCAATTTTGCATGGACGGCTGCGGCCTTTGTTGTCGCTTTGTCGATCATCGTTGCTGTGCACGAGTACGGCCATTATATCGTTGGGCGCTGGTCTGGTATTCATGCCGAGGTGTTCTCGCTTGGCTTTGGTCCGGTTCTCATGTCGCGCGTTGACCGGCGTGGCACGCGGTGGCAATTGGCAGCGATTCCCTTTGGCGGTTTTGTGAAATTCCTAGGCGATTCCGATGCTGCCTCGGGCAAAGACGGCGAAACCATCAGCCAGCTTTCAGAGGCCGAGCGTCGCTGCACGATGCATGGGGCGCCGCTTTGGGCGCGGGCTGCGACTGTGCTTGCCGGTCCGATGTTCAATTTTATCCTGACCATTACGATCTTTTGCGTGCTGACACTGTATACGGGTGTTGCGGCAGATAAGCCGGTTGTCGGTTCAGTTGTCAGCTTGCCGGAAAACGCCCAGACCTTGCGCCCGGGCGATAATATTTTGGCAGTGAACGGCGTCAAAACCTCCGATTTGACCAGCTTTGCCGAGGCCGCGCGTGCATTGCCGTCATCCATCACGGTCGACTACACCGTTGCCCGTGATGGCACCGAGCAAACCATCATCGGCCCGCACCCGTTTCCGGCGCTGATCGGGTCAATCGGGCTGCAATCGGCCGCACAAGATGCAGGTTTGGCTGTGGGTGACGTGGTGTTGTCGATCAACGATCAGCCAGTGTCTGCCTTTACCGACTTGGTTGCCTTTGTAAAAGAATCGAAAGACGCACCGCTTTTGTTGAAAACTTGGCGTCCGGCCCCCGATGGGCAAGATGGATCCGAGTTTGAAACCACCCTTATTCCGCGTAAGTCACTGACCCCAACCGCAGACGGCGGGTTTGAAGAGCGCTATTTGATTGGCCTTGGTGAAGGCCTGATGTTCACGCCTGAACTCTATACACCCGGCCCGGTTGAGACTTTGACGCTGGGGGTGACAAGAACCTGGTCGCTGATCACAACCAACCTGTCTGGCATCGTGCATCTTGTCACGGGGCAGGTGTCGTCCTGCTATATGAGCGGCCCGATTGGCATCGCCAAAGTATCCTCGGCGGCCGCGTCGCAAGGCGGGCTGACCTTTATCATGATGATCGCAGGGCTTTCCACTGCCGTTGGCCTGATGAACCTGTTTCCTATCCCTGTGCTGGACGGCGGGCATCTGGTGTTTCACGTTTATGAGGCTGTCACCGGAAAGCCGCCATCGGATAACGTGCTGCGGGTTTTGATGTCGATCGGCCTTGTCCTGCTGCTGTCATTGATGGTGTTTGCCTTGGGCAATGATCTTTTTTGTCCGCAATAGGGCCGTTAGTCCGTTCGCGCCAATCGCCCTAATCGCGCCACATTTGTTCGCTATGATGTTTATATCGCATAGCTACTAATGGGTGAATGAAATGCAAACGGTCATGAACGGATATCAGGGGATCTCGCTTTTGGTGGGGTTGAACTGGGATCGGCTGTTTAGTGTCGGCACCATAATTGTCGGGCTTTTGGCGGGGGCGTTTCTGGGCCAAGTTCTTATAGCGCACTGAATAAAAGGGTCATTGGCTGATGATTGGGGGCAGTTGCGCAACAGCGCAGCGCCCCTTTTGTCATTTTGCCTGCTTTACCAGTTTGGTTAGGGTTTCAGGATGTGCAGCCTGCAAATCCGCCACAAAATCTGTGCATGATTAGCACATTGAAACAATATGCAGCTTTGCCCTTTTGACAAGCCGTCGCAATCTCGTTAGTCAGGGGCAACGGTATTATTTTATGGGGCAGAACAATGTATATTGCGGATCGGGTTTCCATGTCCCGCAACATCTTGGGGCGGATTAAGCGCCATTCGGCCATCGTTTCGGTTTCTTTAATCGTCTCAATGGCTTGTTTGGGGACTGCTTGGCAAGCCGAGGCGCAGACGTACCAATTTTCAAAGGTGCAAGTCGAAGGCAACACCAACGTTGATGTCGCGACAATCCTTTCCTACGCCGGAATCAACCGGGGTCAGCCCGTGTCGGCAGGCCAGTTGAATGACGCCTATCAGCGTATTTCTGGCGTTGGCTTGTTTGAGACAGTCGAGATTGTGCCAAATGGCAATACGCTTGTCATCAAAGTCAAAGAATTTCCTATCATTGGTGTCATCAACTTCGAAGGCAATAAGCGCCTGAAAGATGATGTGCTGGCCAAGATTGTTAAATCCGAGTCGCGCCGTGTCTTTTCGCCTGCGCAGGCCGAGGCCGATGCCGCCGAGATTGCGAAAGCCTACCAAGAAGGTGGCCGTATTGCCGCGACAGTCGATCCTAAAATCATCCGCCGTTCGGGCAACCGCGTCGACTTGGTGTTCGATATCCGCGAAGGTGATGTTGCCGAAGTCGAACGCCTGACGTTCAACGGCAACCGCGCCTTTTCTGATCGCCGCCTGCGGCAGGTTTTGGCGACCAAACAAGCGGGCATTTTCCGCCGCATTATCCAATCTGATACCTTTATCGGCGACCGGATCGAATACGACAAACAGTTGCTGAAAGATTTCTACATGGCCCGTGGCTATGCTGATTTTCAGGTGCTGGATGCCGTGGGCGAAGTCACCCGCGAACGTGACGGCTTTTTCGTAACCTTCACTCTGCGCGAAGGCCAAAGCTTTAAAATCGGCAATGTGACCACTGTGTCCGAGGTCGAAGGTATTGATGCCGCTGAATTCCAAAAAGAAGTAAAGCTGCGCTCGGGTGTCACCTATTCCCCGACCGTGATTGATAACAATACCACGCGGCTTGAAAACCTCGCGTTGAAAAAGGCGCTTAATTTTGTGTCGGTACAGCCGCGCATCACCCGTAACGATCGCGACCAAACACTTGATATCGAGTTTGTGATTTCTCGTGCGCCGCGTATTTTTGTGGAACGTATTGATATAGAAGGCAATACCACCACGCTGGATGAGGTGATCCGCCGTCAGTTCCACAATGCCGAAGGGGACCCCTTTAACCCAGCCGAAGTGCGACGGGCTGCGGAGCGTATTCGGGCGCTTGGCTTTTTCAAAGACGCAAAAGTTGACACCCAGCAGGGCAGCGCAGACGACCAAGTCATCGTGAATGTGGACGTCGAAGAGCAACCGACCGGCTCTCTGTCTTTCGGGGCCAGCTATGGTGCCGATTCTGGCATTGGGCTAACTGTTGGGTTTTCCGAGGCAAACTTCCTTGGCCGTGGTCAATCCGTTGGCCTCAGCATCTCAACAGCATCGTCGTCAAAAAGCGCCAGCCTCAGCTTTGTTGAACCGGCTTTCCTTGGCCGCGATCTGGCATTTTCCTTTAGTGGTGATTATGCCGAAACCACGACGGACAATTCCTATTATGACACCCGCACAGCGTCGCTTGGGTTTGGCATCGGATTTCCGATTGGCGATTACAGCCGCTTGCAGCTGAACTATAAGATCGCAAACAATTCCGTTAGTAACGTTGATGCAGACTCGTCACAAATTCTACAGAATGAAGGCGCTCTTGGCGGGCTGTATGCATCATCCTTGGGTTATTCGTTTAGCTATGATACGCGGACCGGCGGAATTAACCCCAACGGCGGCATGTTACTGCGTTTTGGTCAGGATTTTGCCGGAATTGGTGGCGATCAGCGCTATATTTCGACCACCGGTTTGGCTGTGGCCGAACGCCGCGTGATGAATGACGACCTTACCCTGCGTGCGGTGTTCGAAGGCGGCATGATCAACATGATGAACGGCGACTCTCGGGTGACCGAGCGTTTCTTTGGCAATGGCAAAATTCGTGGCTTTGAAAGCAATGGTATTGGCCCGCGTGATTTGAACGCAACCAACGAAGATGCTTTGGGCGGTAACATGTATGCCGTAACACGGTTCGAAACCGAGTTTCCGATTGGTTTGCCCGACGAATATAATATCAAAGGCGGCACGTTCCTTGATATTGGTTCGGTTTGGAGTCTGGACAACACAAATGGTGGTTTGCTGTCAGGCTGTACCGTGGCGGACTGTACTGTTGATGACAGCCTGAAGTTGCGTGCCTCGATTGGTGTATCACTCTTTTGGACAACGCCGATTGGCCCGTTGCGGTTTAACTTCTCCAAGGCGCTTAAGAAAGAGTCCTACGATAAGACCCGTAGTTTCGACCTGACAATCTCGTCGGAATTCTAATGCTAAAGCAATTTGCAGCAGCGTCGGTTTTGGCGTTTGCCGCGATATGGGGCCCCGTTTGTGTTTTGGCACAAGGGGCCCCTTTGCCAAACGCGAGCGTCGGCGTGCCGCAAGATCAGGGCATTCGCTCGCCGGTTTTGACCATTAATCAACAACGATTTTTCGAAGATTCCGCCTTTGGCAAAGCGTCGCTTTCTAGATTAGAGGCCGATGCGCGCAGTTTGCAGGTCGAAATTCGCAAGGTCGAGGCTGATCTGGAAATCGAAGAGCGGTTGTTGACCGAGCGTCGCGCCAGTCTTTCCCCTGCCGAGTTTCAACCCATCGCCCGTGACTTTGACGAAAAGGTTGAGAAAATTCGCGCAGCTTGGGGGCAAAAAGACCGTGATCTAAAGCTAGAGCGTGAGCAGGATAAAAAAACGTTTTTCGATTCGGCTGTGCCGGTTTTGGCCGCCATTATGCAAGAGGCTGGGGCGGTATTGCTGGTTGATCAATTAACCGTGATCCTAAGCCTTGATCAGGTCGATATCACCACCATTGCGATTGAGCGTGTCAACGCTGCATTGGCCAATCCGGCGGCCTCTACAACCGCGCCAGATCCTGTTGTGCCAGACGCCGCCAATTCCGATACGGCGGCCCCAAAGCCTTAGGTTCGCATTGGCTTGTTTCTGGTCGCTCGACTTGGTAATCATTTGATAAGAAAGATCCGGCCCTGAAGGAAAAAGCTGATGACCGATGCTGTAAAGCCCGTGCCAACCACTGCCGATATTGACCTGATCCAACGGATCCTGCCGCATCGCTATCCCTTTCTTTTGGTTGATAAAGTGCGTGATATCGTGCCAAATCAATCCGCCGTTGGCATTAAATGCGTCACGATGAATGAGCCGCAATTCCAAGGCCATTTCCCCGGCAAGCCTGTCTTTCCCGGTGTGCAAATCATCGAGGCCTTGGCGCAAACCTCGGGCATTCTGGTGGGGGTGTCTCTGGACTTGGCCGATAAGAATTTGCTCGTGTATTTCATGGGCATCGACGCGGTTAAATTCCGCCGCATGGTTGTACCCGGTGATGTGATGGAACTGCACGTCACTGTCAAACGCGGCGGTGGTAAGGTTTGGAAATTCGAAGGCCGTGCTACTGTTGATGGCGAACTTTGCGCCCAGGCCGAATTCACCGCCATGATGGATTTGCCCAAAGCATGATCGCGCAAATTCACCCTTCGGCCATTGTTGAGGCCGGTGCCACGCTTGGCCCCGGCTGTAAGATTGGTCCGTTTTGCACCGTCGGCCCCGAAGTCACCCTCGGCGCTGGGGTCGAGCTTAAATCACATGCTGTCGTAACTGGCTGGACCGAAATCGGTGATGAGACCATCATTTTCCCATTCGCCTGCGTTGGCGAAGTGCCGCAAGACCTTAAATTCAAAGGTGAGCGCACGCGGCTAACCATCGGTAAACGTTGCCGTATTCGTGAAGGTGCGACGTTAAACACCGGAACCGAGGGCGGCGGCGGCATCACCCGCGTCGGCGATGATTGCCTGTTGATGACCGGTGCCCATGTTGGTCATGACGCCACACTCGGTAACCGTGTTATCCTTGCCAACCAAGCCGCCATCGCGGGCCATTGCCAGCTTGGCGATGACGTCATCATCGGCGGACTGTCGGGCGTGCATCAATGGGTGCGCATTGGCCACGGTGCCATTATAGGCGCGGTCACGATGGTGACCAATGACGTGCTGCCGCATGGCCTTGTTCAAGGCCCGCGAGGCGATCTTGACGGTCTTAACCTTGTTGGCCTGAAGCGCCGCGGGGTAGAGCGTGCTGAAATCACGGCCCTGCGTGCAGGCTACCAAATGCTGGCCCAAGGTGAAGGCACCTTTCTGGATCGTGCCCGCAAACTGGCTGATGAAACCGACAGCAAGCATGTGCGTGAGATGACAGATTTCATCCTTTCGGCCACTGACCGCTCATTCCTCACGCCTAAATGACCAGCACCGCCATCATCGCAGGGGCAGGCGCACTACCCGCAACGCTGATCGCGGCAATGCCTGAAAAACCGCTTGTCGCGGCGCTGGATGGGTTTGCACCAACCGGCCTAACCCCCGACATTACCTTTCGTGTCGAACGGCTGGTGCCTTTCCTTAATCACCTGTTAGATCAAGGCGTTACCCAAGTGTGCTTTGCGGGTGCCGTGCAGCGCCCCAACCTTGACCCGTCCTTGTTTGATCCGCTGACTGCGCAAATGGTGCCACGCCTGATTGCCGCCATGCAGGCCGGCGATGATGCTACCCTGCGCGAAGTGCTTACGATTTTCGAAGAATTTGATCTAAAGATCCTCAGCGCCACCGATCTCGCGCCAAATCTTACGCCCGCTGCTGGCCTGATCTCAGGCAAAATCACCGCCAGTGATGAAGCAGATGCAACCCGTGCGGCCGCAATCGTAAATGCCTTGGGCGCGGTCGATGTGGGGCAGGGTGCTGTGGTGCAGGCGAGGCTCTGCCTTGCTGTTGAAACCATCACGGGCACGGATGCAATGTTGGCGCAAACCGGGCTGATCCCGCAACATCTGCGGCCCAAAACCACCAAGGGCCTGTACTATAAAGCGCCAAAGCCCAACCAAGACCTGCGCGTTGATCTGCCAACCATCGGTCTGCAAACCCTTGAATTGGTTGCCAAAGCAGGACTCGGCGGTATCGCGTTCCAATCTGGCGGCGTGATTTTGCTGGACCAGACCGCCATGATAGAGCGCGCCCGAGAGCTTTGCCTGTTCCTCTGGTCGCGCCCCCCAGCACAGCCATGAAATTCACGCTGATTGCGGGCGAGCCTTCGGGCGATAAACTGGGTGCGGCCCTTATGGCCGCCCTTAAAACCCTGCTGCCCAACCCCGAATTCAGCGGTATCGGCGGCCCCCTTATGCAGGCGCAAGGCCTGACCTCGTTGTTCCCGATGGAAGAGCTGTCGATCATGGGCATCGCCGAAATCTTGCCTAAATACTGCCAGCTTAAGGCGCGAATCGCCCAAACGGCGGCGGCTACGTTGGCCACAAACCCCGATGCGCTGATCACCATCGACAGCCCAGATTTTTGCCTGCGTGTCGCAAAAATCGTAAAATCCACGCAGCCAAACCTGAAAACCATCCATTACGTTGCACCATCGGTCTGGGCATGGCGCCCCGGTCGCGCCGCCAAAATGGCGCGTTATATCGACCATGTTCTGGCGCTTTTACCGTTCGAGCCGCCCTTGATGCAGGCCGCAGGCATGGCCTGTGATTTCGTCGGCCACCCTGTTGTCGCCGAACCCTTAGCTGCCAAATCGCCCCAACCCAGCCCACTCATCCTAGCGCTTCCCGGCTCTCGTAGGGGCGAGGTGGCGCGGCTTGCGCCAGTGATAGGCGCAACGCTTGGAGCGATCAAAGCCGTGCATCCCACTGCCCGCGTGGCCCTGCCAACGCTGCGCGGCGTGTCCGATTTGGTTCGTGACCTGACGCAAGACTGGCCGATCCAGCCCGAAATTATCGAAGATTTGACTGAAAAGCGTAGCGCTTTTGCCAATGCAACCGTGGCCATCGCGGCGTCAGGGACTGTGTCGCTAGAATTGGCGGCCAACGCCTGCCCAATGGTCATCGCTTACCGGATGAACCCGATCACCATGTGGCTGATGAAGCGCGCGGCGCTGGTTGATACGGTCACACTGGTCAATCTGGTCTCGGAAACGCGGCATGTGCCAGAATTTTTGGGCCCCGATTGCAGGCCTGAAACCATCGCACCGGCGCTTTTGGCCCTGATGCAGCCCGGTCCCGCGCGCGCGGCGCAGCTTGCGGCCATGGAGGTCACGATGCTACGCCTTGGTAAAGGGGGCGAGGCGCCGGGCCTGCGCGCCGCCCGCTCGGTTCTTGCCGCGATCGGGGCGGTTACTGACCGGCCACAATCGCCTGAAGTTTCGGCATAACCACAGGCATCGTGCTTTGCATCATTGCCATGATTTGCGGTTGCTGTGCTGCCATAATATCCGGCATTTTCCGCATCACAGCGCGGCCGTTTTCAGATGTATAAAAATCGCGCAATGCCTCAATTTGGGGCAGGGTCAAAATGTCGGCCATAACCGTGTATTGGTTGGTCATGATCTCTTTCAGTGGGCCGGTAAAGGTTTCCAGATACAGCGCCTCAATCGCTTTCAACTGATCGTCGCTCAATGGCTTACCGGTCGAGGCCTCAATTTGCGGAACCATCGGTTTCCACATTTGCGTGATCATGTGGGGCATATCCATATCAGCAACCGTTGCCGTGGTATAGTCTTTGGCAACGGCCAAACGCGCCTCTAGATCGTCTTGTGCAAACCCCGGCAAAGGGGCCAAAAGGCAAAACGCAACGGCGACGGGTTTTAAAACGAAACGCATAGGAACTCCTGATAAGTGCAGCCAGCGGCATAGGTACGCACTAAGCCCAAATCCGCCCCAAGCTTCAAGGCCATTCCAGCGCCCTTGGCACGAATCCCCTGTCGATTTCATCTTGGCAAAAATACCTGCGCCGCAGGCATCCACCGGTGCCATAAGCGCAACGGTGCAAGGACAATATCTGCGCGCACGATACCCGCGATGCGGGTTAGCTCTAGGTGAAGGCTGTAGGAATAATTTTATTATTACAATCACTTATGGCTCTTATCGCGTGTTGGCCCGCATTCAATACCCGCGCCAAATCCAGCCCCCGCCCAAAACGCGGCTGCCCTCGGGCGCATAGAAAACACAGGCTTGTCCGGGCGAAACCCCTTCTTCCGGACTCAGCAATTCCACCTCGGCTTCAGTCGCCGAGATGGGCCGCAAAATCGCTTCGCGTGGCGGGCGGGTTGACCGAACCTTGGCCATAATCGGCCATTCCTTGCGGCTGTCCAGCTGGGCATCACCCAGCCAGTTTATTTCCCGCAGTGGCACGATCCGCGTCGACAGCGCCTCTTTTGGCCCGACCACAATTTGCTTGGACTCGGCGTCCAGTTTCACCACATACAGCGGGTCTTCCAACCCACCAATCCCAAGGCCCCGCCGCTGCCCGATTGTGTAGTGAATGACCCCGCGATGTTCCCCCAAAACGCGGCCGTCCATATCCACAATCTCACCCGGATCGGCAGCACCGGGCCGCAGCTTTTCGATCACCGCCGCATAGTTGCCGTTCGGCACGAAACAAATATCCTGACTGTCCGGTTTATCCGCCACACTCAGTCCGAATTTTGCCGCCAGCGCTCGTGTCTCGGCCTTGCTTTCCAAATGCCCCAAAGGGAAGCGTAAATAGGCCAGCTGCTCGGCTGACGTGGAAAACAGAAAATAGCTTTGGTCGCGCGCGTGATCGGCCGCCATATGCAGTTCCGGCCCCAATGTACCGTCTTTGCGCTGAATGTAATGTCCGGTTGCCATGCAATCTGCATCGAGATCGCGGGCTGTGTTCAGCAGATCTTTAAACTTTACGCGTTCATTGCAGCGGATGCACGGCACCGGCGTCGCCCCTGCCAGATAGGCATCGGCAAACTCGTCGATCACCGCTTCACGAAAGGTATTCTCATAATCCAGCACATAATGCGGAAAGCCCATGGTCTCGGCCACCCGCCGCGCATCGTGAATATCGCGGCCCGCACAGCACGCGCCCTTTTTCGCCAGCGCCGCACCGTGATCATAAAGTTGCAGCGTCACGCCCACCACGTCATAGCCCTCGGACGCCAGCTGCGCCGCAACGGCCGAGCTATCAACCCCGCCGGACATAGCGACAACAACGCGGGTCTCAGAGGGGGGCTTGGCAAAGCCAAGCGAATTCATGGGGTGGTCGAGGGACATTTTGTGGCCTTTACAGTGATCCTTAACAATATAGGAAAATGCAACACACTCTCAACCCCACGTTTCACGCTTGATTAAGCCTGTTCGATCAAACTGGTGTTAATGAAAGAGGGTAGTGTGATGTATCTAAAGAAAGTTGATGGTCCGCGGCAGGTAACGCTGCCAGACGGCGTTGTGCTGAACCGTGCAGATTTGCCGCCGGTTGATACACGTCGATGGGTGGCAAGCCGAAAAGCAGTTGTCGTCAAGGCGGTGATATATGGTCTTATCACCGAATCAGAGGCGTTGAGCCGCTATTCTTTATCAGAAGAAGAGTTCGCATCTTGGCGTTCTGCAGTTGATGCCCATGGCGAAAACGCCCTCAAAGTAACAGCTCTGCAAAAGTATAGACAACTTTAAGTTGTATTTCGTTTCTGAACTGTCACAGTAACTCCCAATTAACCATTAGGCTGCAAGGTGGTTAACGAACGGCAGAACAAGGCGGAGTTAACCTTGTGCGAATCTTACTGGTGGAAGATGATCCAACCACGTCACGCAGCATTGAGCTTATGTTGACCCATGCAAATCTAAACGTATTTTGTACGGATTTGGGGGAAGAGGGGATCGATCTTGCAAAACTGTATGATTACGATTTGATCCTGCTTGATATTAATCTCCCCGATATGAGCGGGCACGATGTGCTGCGCCAATTGCGGTTGGCACGGATTGATACGCCAACCCTTATTCTTTCGGGGGCTGATGACACGGAAAGCAAGCTGAAAGGCTTTGGCTTCGGTGCGGATGACTACATGACCAAGCCGTTTCATCGTGAAGAACTGGTTGCGCGCATCCACGCCATTATTCGCCGCTCAAAAGGGCATTCGCAATCGGTGATCAAAACGGGCAGTGTTTGTGTAAACCTTGATGCCAAGACCGTGGACGTTGATGGTAAGACCGTACATCTGACCGGTAAAGAATATCAGATGCTGGAACTGTTAAGCCTGCGCAAAGGCACGACCTTGACCAAGGAAATGTTCCTTAATCATCTTTATGGCGGCATGGATGAGCCAGAGCTGAAAATCATCGACGTTTTCATCTGTAAGTTGCGCAAAAAGCTAGCCGAAGCGACGGGTGGGGTAAACCACATCGAAACGGTTTGGGGCCGGGGCTATGTGCTGCGCGACCCGACGGCGGGTGCCGGTGAAAGCCGCATTGCCATTGGGGCATAGCGCTGGCATCTGGACGCGGGCTTAACCTACCCCTACACCTGTGATGAACAGGTTAAGGGGGATGCCGTGACGAATGATTTAGAAAAAGGCGTGGCCTCACTCTCAGAGGCGGAGGCCAAGACTGAATTGGCGCGTCTGGCAGCTTTGCTTTTATCCGCAAATAGGGCCTATCACACCAAGGACGCGCCGGAGATATCGGATGCGGACTATGATGCAGAAAAACGCCGCAATTTGGCGTTGGAAGCACGGTTTCCCCATCTGAAACGGGCGGATAGTCCGAGTGAACTCGTTGGGGCGGGTGTTGCTGAAGGATTTACCAAGGTCGCGCATGCGGTGCGCATGCTGAGCCTTGAGAATGCGTTCCAAGACAGTGATGTCGAAGAGTTTGAAGACCGTGTTCGAAAATATTTGGGCCATACTGGGGTGCTGTCTTTTACCGCAGAACCCAAGATTGACGGGCTGTCCCTGTCTTTGCGCTATGAAAAAGGATTACTAACCCAAGCCGCAACGCGCGGGGATGGTGACGTCGGCGAAAACGTGACGGAAAATGCGCGAAATGTAGCGGATATTCCGCAGGCTTTGTCGGGTGCGCCCGACGTTTTGGAAGTGCGTGGCGAAGTGTATATGAGCCATACTGATTTTCAGTCTTTGAATAAACGTCAAGAAGAGCGGGGCGGAAAAATTTTTGCCAATCCACGCAATGCGGCAGCAGGCTCTATGCGGCAACTTGATGCGGCCATTACCGCGGCGCGCCCTTTGCGCTTTTTCGCTTATGCTTGGGGGGCTGTTTCCGAACCTTTGGCGGATACGCAATTTTCGGCAATTAACAAACTTAAAACACTCGGATTTGTGACCAATCCATTGACCAAACTGTGCAACTCTGCCGCAGAGATGCTGGCGCAGTATAAAGAGATTGCGGCCAAGCGCCCCAGCCTAGGGTATGATATCGATGGCGTTGTTTACAAAGTAAATGACCTTGAGCTGCAACGGCGTCTTGGCTTTCGCTCAACCACGCCGCGGTGGGCGATAGCGCATAAATTTCCGGCCGAACTGGCTTGGACGCGCCTTTTGGCAATTGATATTCAGGTGGGGCGAACGGGCGCACTTTCGCCTGTGGCGCGGCTGGAACCTGTCACTGTCGGCGGGGTCGTTGTCTCAAACGCCACGCTGCATAACGAAGATTACATCGCTGGCCGCGATAACAAGGGCGGCCCAATCCGTGACGGAAAAGATATTCGCGTGGGCGATTTGGTGCAAGTGTACCGCGCCGGCGATGTTATCCCGAAAATTGCGGATGTGGATTTGGGGCGTCGTCCCGATGATGCCCAACCCTATGAATTTCCTACGATTTGCCCTGAATGTTGTTCACCTACCTTAAGAGAAGAGGGCGATGCGGTGCGGCGGTGTTCGGGCGGCCTTATCTGCCCGTCGCAAGCGGTCGAACGCTTGCGCCATTTTGTCGGCCGTGCGACTTTTGACATTGAAGGTTTGGGTGCCAAGCAAATTGAGGCATTTTACCGTGATGGTTGGGTTCAAACCCCGGCCGATATTTTTTCGCTCCGGTCACGCTTTGGCGCAGGCGTACAGCAGTTGAAAAACCGCGAAGGCTGGGGCGCAAAATCGGCTGATAAACTGTTTGATGCCATTGATGATAAACGTAAAATCCCCCTCAACAGGCTTATTTTCGCGCTGGGAATTCGGCATGTCGGCGAAAGCTCGGCCAGCCTTTTGGCCAATCACTATACAACTTGGCCGCAGTTTGAGGCCGCAATGACACAGGCGAACATTGGCTCTGGTGCCGCCTGGGAGGAATTGCTGGCAATTGACGGGGTCGGCGCCGTGCTTGCGGCGTCGGCTATCTCAACCTTTCAGAATGAAAAAGAGCGCGCTGCAATCGATGCGCTGATCGCAGAACTTGACGTGCAGTCGGTTGTAACGCGTGCGCCGGTGGATAGTCCGGTTGCTGGAAAAACCGTTGTCTTCACGGGCACATTGGAAAAAATGACGCGTGCCGAGGCCAAGGCAACGGCTGAAAGCCTTGGGGCCAAAGTGGCAGGCTCGGTTTCGGCAAAGACCGATTTGTTGGTGGCTGGTCCCGGCGCCGGCTCCAAGGCCAAATCCGCCGCAGCTTTGGGGGTGAAAATAATCGACGAAGACGGCTGGCTCGCATTGATAGGCATGGCATGAGCAGGCCAGAAGCTCTTTTCCCCCTCTTTGCTGATTTGGAAACGCTGGAGGGTGTCGGGCCCAAGACGGCCAAAGCATTTTTGGGTTTGGGCGTTGAAAAGCCAAAGGATTTGCTGTTCCTTTTGCCGCATTCGGGTATTGATCGGGCCCGCCGCTACTCGGTGCGCGACGTTGTGCCACCAACAACTGTGACGGTTGAGGTCGAGATCGGGGCCCATCTTGCGCCCCGCACAAAAGGCCGACCTTATCGGGTTATGGTGCAAGATAGCGCGCTGGAATTTCAGCTGGTTTTCTTTCATGCGCGCGGTGACTACTTGCAAAAACTGCTGCCCGTGGGGGAAAGGCGTCTGGTTTCGGGCCGGGTTGAGGTATTTGACGGCGTGGCGCAGATGGTTCATCCTGACCATATCTTGCGCATTGAAGATGCGAGCGAGTTGCCACAATTTGAGCCGGTTTACCCGCTGACGGCTGGCGTGACGCAAAAGCAGGTTGCCAAAGCGGCGGCCTCGGCGTTGGCGCGGATGCCGGATTTGGCCGAGTGGATTGATCCGGGCCAAAAGGCCAAGGAAGGTTGGCCAGACTGGGCAGCCGCCATCCATTCTGCCCATGCGCCAAGCAGCAACGCCGATTTTGCAGCCACAGCGCCCGCCCGTCAACGCCTTGCTTATGATGAACTATTTGCGCATCAAGTCACGCTTTCGTTGGCGCGCGCGTCGCTGCGCAAGGCCAAAGGGCGGCCCAGTCAAGCGACTGGGCAATTGCAAAAAGCGGTCCTTTCGGCGCTGCCCTATACACCAACGGGTGCACAAAGCCGTGCAACAACCGAGATTGCCAATGATATGGCGGCCCCGTTGCGGATGAACCGTTTGTTGCAGGGCGATGTAGGGTCGGGCAAAACGCTGGTGGCGTTTATGGCGCTTTTGGTCGCGGTCGAGGCAGGCGGGCAGGGTGTGATGATGGCCCCGACCGAAATTTTGGCGCGGCAACATTTGGCCGGTTTGGTCGACCTTGCTGCCTTGGCGGGCGTTCGGCTAGAGCTGCTGACAGGCCGTGATAAAGGTAGTGAACGGGCGCGCAAGTTGGAAGATTTGGCGCAGGGCCGCATTCAAATTCTGGTCGGCACCCATGCGGTTTTTCAAAAGGATGTTGTATTTCAAGATCTTCACCTTGCGGTGATCGATGAACAACATCGTTTTGGTGTGGCCCAACGGATGGAGCTTGGTGCAAAGGGGCAATCGGTTGACGTGTTGGTCATGACGGCCACGCCGATCCCGCGCAGCCTTGCGCTTGCCAGTTATGGCGATATGGACGTATCGGTTCTGGATGAAAAACCACCGGGCCGAAAGCCGGTGCAAACTGCGCTGATCCCCACGGCGCGGATGGATGAGGTGGTTGAAAAGTTGCGCAAAGCCGTGCGTGAGGGGCGGCAGGCCTATTGGGTGTGTCCTTTGGTCGAGGATAGCGAAGTGCTGGATTATGCCTCGGCCGAGGCGCGGTTTCAGCATTTGCGCGCGGCATTGGGGGAAGGCATCGTCGCCATAGTGCATGGTCAAATGCCCGCCGCCGAAAAAGACGCGGCTATGGCGGGATTTGTTGCCGGCCGATCACAGGTTTTGGTGGCCACGACGGTGATTGAGGTTGGAGTAAACGTTCCCAATGCATCGATCATGGTGATCGAGCGTGCAGAAACGTTTGGTCTTGCGCAGTTGCACCAGTTGCGTGGGCGGGTCGGGCGCGGTGCCGCGCAATCGACGTGTTTGTTGATGTACCAAGCTCCCTTGGGCGAGACGGGTGAACGCCGGCTAAAGGTGCTGCGCGATACAGAAGACGGGTTTCGGATTGCCGAGGAAGACCTTGCTATGCGCGGTGCGGGTGATCTGATCGGAACAGCACAATCGGGCCTGCCGCGGTTTAGGGTCGCCGATATGGAACGGCAAACGGCCCTGATGGCCGTGGCCCAATCGGATGCGAGAAAGTTGTTGCATGATGACCCCAGCTTAACCAGCCCGCGTGGATTGGCCGTGCGCGCGCTGCTATGGCTGCTGGATCAAGATCGCGCAATTCGGTTGATTTCGGTCGGATAACTCCTTTTGTTCGCAAGTGTTCTCACAAAGTTCTTTACAGGTGGTTAATATTGTGGGAACAATATAGGAACAAACAAGGAGGAACCCATGATTGCCGAATTAAAAGCCGTCGCTGCCCGTTCATCTAAAACCCTAATTGCCGATATGTTCGGCGTTTTGTCTCTTTTTGCTGTTCTCATTGTCGGGCTCTCTTTGCCGTCATTTATCTGAGTTTACTGCCTGCGATCTGTTGCCATGGGCGCGCGCATTCGTGCCATGCGGTTTTCCGCCGGGGTTGTCCCACCCTGAACGCTCCCTGCAGATACGCTCACTTGCCGCCACCAGCCTAATGGGTTGTGTGGCGGTTTTTTTATCGGCGCGCGTTACAGGCTTTCGGCGGCCTCGGTTGCCGCCTCAATCGCGAGCAGAATAGAGGCGTGGCGATTGCGGAAATCGCGTGCGGGTTCAAGGGCTGCAAACCCGTCAAACGGGGCAGGCGGCACCGGCCCACCGGCCAGCATCGCGCGCAAGTCGTCGCGTCCGGCTTGCAGTTGGGCCAGCGAAAGGCCCAGCATCGCCCGCCCAACAATCGCCGCCGCTGCCTGACCCAAAGCGCAGGCTTTCACATCCTGCGCAAATTCGCTGACACGGCCGTCTTGCATCCCCAAATCCACCGTCACCACCGATCCGCACAGTGGCGAGCGTTTACGCACCGTGGCTTGCGGCGCGGGCAGACGCCCCAAATGCGGAATATCCGCAGCCAGTGCCAATATCCGCCCCGAATAGAGCTTCATCATTTCGGCGTCACTCATGGCTTTTCTCTCCGTGCTATAGCGCATAGATAGTCGCCTGAACGCGCGATGCAAAGGAAAAGCCCCATGCCATTTGACCCAGAAAGCCTGAAATATGATGCGAATGGGCTGATCCCTGCCATCGCGCAAGACTTCGCCTCGGGCGAAGTGCTGATGATGGCATGGATGAATGCCGAAAGCATCCAGCGGACATTGGACAGCGGGCAAGTGACCTATTGGTCACGCTCGCGTCAGGCGTTTTGGGCCAAGGGTGAAACCTCGGGGCATGTACAAAAGCTGGTGGAATTTCGGATTGATTGTGACCGCGACTGCCTGCTTTTGAAGGTCGATCAAACCGGCCCTGCTTGCCACACCAATCGGCGCTCGTGTTTCTATACCGTGGTGCAAAATGGGGATGAAGTGATCACCGCGGCCCCGATGAGTGCTTGATTTTGAACGCTTGATTTTACGGCGAAAAATCGTGGCTGAAAAATCGCGGCTATAGCCCAACCATGCCCCGAATATCCGCAGGGCTATAGCCCTCGGCGCGATATTTCGACAAGGCCCGCGCATCATCACGTTTGGCCAACCGCTTGCCCTGATCATCGCGGATCAAGCCATGGTGATGATAGTCGGGTGTCGGCAGGCCCAACAGGCGTTGCAGCAGCACATGGATGGCTGTCGCCTCAAACAAATCTTCACCGCGCACAACATGGGTTATGCTTTGCGCGGCGTCATCCAGCACCACCGATAGATGGTAGGATGTTGCCATATCACGCCGCGCGATGACGATGTCGCCGATACTTGCCAACAGATCCTTGTTTGCCAAAGCTATGTGGCCAGCATAGCGCGGTCCAGTTTCTAAAAAGTTAAGATGACCGACACTTTCCAGTGCCGACGCCGTATTCAGGCGCAAAACTTCGCCCATCCGTGGGCCATTTGGCGTGGCACGGCAGGTGCCCGGATAAATCATACCATCCGGCCCGAATTGCGGGGCAGCCCCTTCCTGTGGGGCGCTCATGGCGGCCTCAATGTCGCGCCGTGTGCAGGTGCAAGCATACACCAACCCCTGCGCCCAAAGCGCGTCCAATGCGGCGGAGTAGCTTGCCAAACGGTCCGATTGCCGCATCACCGGCAAGGGCCAGGTTAGCCCCAACCAGCCCAAATCCTCATATATCTGCGCTTCCCACTCTGGTCTGCAGCGCCCGCGATCAATGTCCTCAATGCGCAACAAGAACGTACCATCGGCAGCCTGCGCCATTCCATGTGCCAAAAGTGCCGAATAAGCATGGCCCAAATGCAATGGCCCAGTTGGCGAGGGCGCAAAGCGCGTTACAAAAGCCACGCCGAAAAGGCCTCTTTGGCGCGGTCAGTATAGGCCTTGTAGCGGTCTTTGCGGCCACGCCGCCCGCCCTTGGCATCGATCGGGGGGAACAGGCCAAAATTCACGTTCATAGGCTGGAAGGTTTTCGCCTCGGCCCCGCCGGTGATATGCGTGATCAGCGCCCCCATCGCGGTATTTGGCGGCGGCGGCGGCAAATCACGCCCCAAAATTTCAGCCGCAGCCATGCGCCCTGCAAGCAACCCCATTGCGGCCGATTCCACATAGCCCTCAACCCCGGTAATCTGACCGGCAAAACGGATATTGGGACGCGATTTCAACCGCATTTGCTCATCCAGTAACGTGGGAGAGTTGATAAACGTGTTGCGATGAATGCCGCCAAGCCGCGCAAAGCTAGCCTCCTGCAAGCCGGGAATCATTTTGAAAACAGCCGTTTGCGCGCCGTACTTCATCTTTGTCTGAAAGCCGACGATATTGTAAAGCGTGCCCAACTTATTGTCACGGCGCAGCTGCACCACAGCATAGGGCTTTTGCGGATTATGTGGATTAGTCAACCCAACCGGCTTCATCGGGCCAAAACGTAACGTCTCACGCCCGCGCTCTGCCATCACCTCGATCGGCAAGCAACCGTCAAAATAAGCAGCGGTTTCGCCCTCGTGAAACTCGGTCTTTTCGGCCGCCATCAGCGCGTCGATAAAGGCCTCATACTCGGCCTTGGTCATCGGGCAGTTCATATAGGCGACCTGCTCTTCCTCGGTCTCGCCCTTGTCATAGCGCGACTGCATCCAGGCCACCGACATATCTACACTATCGGCATAGACAATCGGCGCAATCGCATCAAAAAATGCCAACGCCTCTGCCCCCGTTGCGGCCCGAATGCTTTCGGCCAGCGCCCCTGAAGTCAGCGGCCCTGTTGCCACAATCCAATGGTCCTCGGTCGGTAGCTCCGTAATCTCATCATAAGAAACAGAAATCAACGGATGTGCCAAAATCTGGGCAGTCACAGCCTCGGCAAACACGTCGCGGTCTACCGCCAGCGCACCACCCGCCGGCAAACGATTGGCCCGCGCTGTTTCCATAATGATCCCGTTCGCAGCGCCCATTTCCCAATGCAGCAGGCCAACCGCATTCTGCTCGCTGTCATCCGACCGGAAAGAGTTCGAACACACCATCTCGGCCAAATTGCCGGTGCGATGCGCAAAGGTCGCAACCTTTGGCCGCATCTCATGGATCACCACCCGCACGCCCATATTGGCAGCCTGCCAAGCCGCCTCGGACCCGGCCATGCCGCCACCAATGATATTAAGAGTTTGCGTATCCAAGTGCCTAAATTCCATTCTCTTTGGTCCAAATATCCTGCGGGGGTCCGGGGGTGCAAAACCCCCGGCGCTTCCCGCAAGACCAATCGCTGATTTAACGCAGAGACGCCGCTTTGAAAAGCGCTGCCCGCTCGGAGGCTGCAAATTCGGCGGGGTCCGCGCCATCAAACCGGCCCAACTGCGCCGCCTTCTCAAAAAAACCGGCTGCTGGCAAATCGCTTAGTTTTGCACGGCACAATACGGCGCGCAGCGGAAGCCCCGTGGCCGCATCTTCGGTCATCAGCGCCTCCAAAGCACCGGTTAACTGCGCTATGCTTCCGGGGTTGGGCAGCGCAAGCGCACGCGCCAAATCCCCGTATGCGATCAGCTCACCCCGGCTGGCCAATCCCGCAAGGGCTTCGGCCAGCCCTGACAGGCTCACTCTGCATCTCCGCCAATGTCGCCGCCGGTTTCAGCATCAACAACAACCGCATCTTCGGCCTCATCCTCGGTCTGATCCGCAACCCGCGCAACAGACACGACAAATTCACCTTTGCCCGTGTTGAACACTTTCACCCCACCCGCAGCGCGCGAGCGGAAAGAAATCCCCTCAACCGGTACACGGATAGATTGCCCTGTCGAGGTGGCAAGCATCACTTGGTCTGTCCGGTCCACAGGGAAGCACGCGACCAGCGCGCCGTTGCGTCCGGCCATCGCCTTCACGCCTTGGCCCCCGCGGCCGCGAACCGGATAGTCGTGGCTCGACGACAATTTCCCCGACCCGCCTTGCGTAATCGTCAGGATCAAATCCTCAAACGCCTGCATTTCGGCAAAACGTTCCGCAGACAAGTCCCCGGCAACCACGGTTTCCTCTTCATCGGCATCCGGCTCATCCATCACGCCTTCCTGCTGGCGGCGCATTTTCAGATAGGCGGCACGCTCATCCGGTGTCGCGTCAAAGTGGCGGATAACCGACATCGAAACCACAGTATCATCGCCTTGCAGCCTGATCCCGCGCACACCGGTTGACCCACGGCTCTTAAACACCCGCACCTCGGTTGTCGGGAAGCGGATCGCCCGCCCGCCTGCAGTGACAAGCATGATGTCATCATTTTCGTCACAAATACGGGCGTTTACGAGGAACACACCCTCTGGCAGTTTCATCGCAATTTTACCGTTGCGCATCACATTGGTAAAATCTGACAACGCGTTTTGGCGTACATCGCCATCGGATGTCGCAAAGAAGATCTGCAAATCATCCCATTCCGCATCCGGCACATCGACGGGCAGAATAGCCGCAATCGACACACCTGCGACGATTGGCAAAATGTTAACCATCGCCTTGCCACGCGCATTGCGCCCCGCTAGCGGCAAGCGCCAGCATTTCAGCTTGTAGACCATGCCGTCCGTCGTGAAGAACAACAGTTGTGTGTGGGTATTGGCCACAAACAACGTCGTCACCACATCATCTTCTTTGGTAGACATCGACGACAGGCCTTTGCCGCCCCGTTTTTGCGCGCGGAACTCAACAAGCGGCGTGCGCTTGATGTACCCGCCTGAGGTGATGGTCACGACCATATCCTCACGCTCGATCAGGTCTTCGTCTTCCATATCGCCCGACCAATCCGAAATCTCGGTGCGGCGCGGCACGGCAAACAGCTCTTTTACCTCGGTCAGCTCGGCGGCGATGATTGCCATGATCCGCTCACGGCTACCCAAAATCTCAAGGTAATCCTTGATCTTACCTGCCAGCTCTTGCAGCTCGTCGGTGATCTCATTCACGCCAAAGGCGGTCAGGCGCTGCAACCGCAGGTCCAAAATCGCGCGGGCCTGAATTTCCGACAGGTTATAGGTGCCGTCGTCGTTCACCTTGTGGCTTGGGTCGTCGATCAACCGGATAAACGGAATAATCTCACCTGCAGGCCAGCGCCGCGTCATCAAACGCACACGCGCCTCACCGGCATCAGCCGAGGAGCGGATGGTCTGCACCACCTCATCCACGTTGGATACCGCCACGGCCAAACCACACAAAATATGGCTGCGCTCACGGGCTTTGCGCAGCTCGTACGCTGTCCGGCGCGCAACGACTTCCTCACGGAAGGTCAGGAAATAGGTCAAGAAATCGCGCAGCGTCAGCTGCTCTGGCCGGCCAGAGTTCAACGCCAACATGTTGCAACCAAAGTGGATTTGCATCGGAGAAAAGCGGAACAACTGGTTCAACACCACATCTGCTGTGGCATCGCGCTTCAGCTCGATCACCACGCGCACGCCGATCCGGTCCGATTCGTCTTGGACATGCGCAATGCCTTCAACGCGCTTTTCGCGGACCAATTCGGCGATTTTTTCGATCATCGAGGCTTTGTTCACCTGATAGGGGATCTCATCGATGATAATCGCCCAACGGTCTTTGCGAATTTCTTCAACCCGCGTTTTTGCCCGAATAATGATGGAACCGCGCCCCTCAAGATAGGCCTTGCGCGCACCGGCACGGCCCAAAATCACCCCACCTGTCGGGAAATCGGGCGCGGGAATAATCTCCATCAACGCCTCAGTCGACATATCAGGATTGGCAATCAGCGCCAGCGTGCCGTCGATCACTTCGCCAAGGTTATGCGGCGGAATATTCGTGGCCATACCAACCGCAATACCGCCCGCGCCATTGACCAGCATGTTGGGGTAACGTGCCGGCAAAACTGTCGGCTCACGGTCTTTACCGTCATAGTTGTCTTGGAAATCAACGGTGTCTTTATCAATATCGGCCAGCAAATAGTTCGCCGTCTTGGCCATCCGCACTTCGGTATAGCGAAACGCCGCCGCCTTATCGCCGTCCATCGAGCCAAAGTTGCCTTGGCCGTCCAACAGTACCAACGACATCGAGAAATTCTGCGCCATCCGTACCAGCGCGTCATAAATCGCGCTATCGCCATGCGGGTGGTACTTACCCATCGTATCGGCCACAGGGCGCGAGGATTTGCGGTAAGGCTTGTCAATCGTGTTGCCCACTTCGTTCATCGCGTACAAAATACGGCGGTGAACCGGTTTCAGCCCGTCACGAAGGTCTGGAATAGCACGGCTGACGATCACACTCATCGCATAATCGAGATAGGCCGTCTTCATTTCATCAATGATCGAAACCTGCGGCCCGTCATGGGCCATGCGCTCAACCGCTTGGGGTTCAGTCGTTTCATCAGTGTTTTCAGTGTCTTCCGGACGGTCTACCACGTTTCCCGCTCTTTCTTCCTTGGCCCAGCACCGCAAGGCTACATCTAGTTGGCCAAACTATAGACCATCCCCGATATGGGGTGCAATGCCGCCAAGCCCGCCAATTTGTCCAATCCAAAACACTTGCGGCACATTGTTCGGTAACACAATGATTTTATTATGGTATTACATAATTTTGCGGCGCAAAAAATCAGCCCTAAATCATCTGTTCAAAAATATCCTCAGGGGGTGAGGGGCGAATGCCCCGAGGGGGCGCGAGCGCACCCTTAATTTTCGACGAACATTCGGGTTGGTTTGTCCGGCATCACGCCGAACGCAGCAACATCCCAAAAAGATCGCGTGGATCGTCCGGGTCGGCGACCATATCCAATTGCTCACAAAACCCAAGCTCGGCAACTTTCCTGTGAATATAGCGCAAGGCGGTAAAATCTTCGATGGCAAACCCCACACTGTCAAACAGTGTCACGTCTGCCGCAGCCCATCGCCCTTCGGCTTGGCCCGCAATCACTTGCCACAGCTCGGTTACCGGATGATTAGGCGCCAATTGCTGGATCTCGCCTTCAATCCGCGTTTGGGGCGGATATTCAACAAATATCGAAGATCGCAGTAGAATATCGCGGTGTAACTCGGTCTTGCCGGGGCAATCCCCACCGACGCCATTAATATGAACGCCCGCGCCAACCATGTTATCCGTCAAAATCGTCGCTTGCTGCTTATCGGCGGTAACGGTTGTGATGATCTGCGCCCCCTCAATCGCCTCTTGCGGGCTTTTGCAGGCCGTCACCCTCAGCCCGCAATCGCGCAGATTTGCCAAACACTTTGCTGTGGCAGTCGGGTCAATATCATAGAGCCGAACCTCGTGTATGCCACACACGGCTTTGAACGCGAGGGCCTGAAATTCCGCCTGCGCGCCGTTGCCAATCAGCGCCATCACACGCGCCTCTTTCGGGGCCAACCACTTGGCTGCCATCGCTGATGTCGCGGCTGTGCGCAGCGCAGTCAGGATGGTCATCTCGGATAGCAAAATCGGATAGCCCGTCTGAACATCTGCCAAAAGTCCAAAGGCTGTAACGGTTTGCAAGCCTTTCTTCATGTTGGCTGGGTGCCCGTTCACATATTTAAACCCGTAGATTTCCCCATCCGACGTTGGCATCAACTCAATCACGCCCACGTCCGAATGGCTGGCCACACGCGGCGTTTTTTCAAACGCCTCCCAACGGCGAAAATCCGCCTCTATTTCGGCGGCCAAATCGACCAATACCTGTTCAATTCCAATATGAAGAACCAGCTTCATCATATTGGCAACGCTCACAAAAGGCACATAGGCTTGCTTGGATGGCGTAGGCATTTCAATCCCCTATTATCCACCAAAGCTGCGTGTTGGCCGGTCAAACACTTTGCGCCCCATCAGCGAGGCCACCAAATCGACCATCAGCCGTGCAGTACGCCCGCGCTCATCCAAAAACGGGTTCAACTCGACCAGATCAAGCGAGGTGACAAGGCCGCTTTCATGCAGCAGTTCCATCACCAGATGGGCCTCGCGGATTGTGGTGCCGCCCGGAACCGTGGTGCCAACAGCCGGCGCGATCGACGGGTCAAGAAAATCGACGTCTAGCGACACATGCAGCATCCCATCCGCCGCCACGACCTTATCCAAAAACTCGCGCAAGGGTTTGACGATGCCATGCTCATCCAGCACGCGCATATCGTTGATCTCAAGATCATGATTCAGCAGCGCGGCATGCTCGGCAGGGTCAACCGAGCGGATGCCGAACAGACAAATGTTTTCGGGTGGGATAACGGCGGGGAAGGGTCCAAAGGCATCAAACCCGTCACGCCCTGCAATATAGGCAACCGGTGTGCCGTGCAGGTTGCCGCTGGTTGTGGTCAAGGGGGTGTGAAAATCGGAATGCGCATCAAGCCATAGCAAAAACAGCGGTTTGCCTTTGGCCGCCGCGTGTTTTGCGGCCCCCGCAACCGACCCCAACGCCAATGAGTGATCGCCGCCCATAATGATTGGAAAGCCCGTGTTCAGCGCGGTATCGGTGACGCTGCGCAAGGTTTTTGACCAGCCCACCACCTCGGCCAGGGAATGCACAGCAAGGTTTTCGCATTGCGCATCGGTTTGTGGCACCATGGTCATATCACCCAGATCCTGCACGGAATGCCCCAGATCGCGCAGGGTTTGCGCAAGCCCCGCCACACGGTAGGCCGCAGGCCCCATCAGACACCCCGCCCGCTGTTGGCCCGCATCAATAGGGGCGCCGATCAGAATACAAGTCTTGGCCATGGGATACTCCGTTTTGGGTTTGTACTGTTTTGCTTTACTGAACTGGCAGAAAAAAGCTACATTTTTACCAATTCGCGCGATGATACGCGCATTTTGAAAATATAGGTTACCAAAATGGATGATACTGACCAATCTCTAATCGCGGCACTGCGTCGTGATGGCCGCGCCTCACTCTCGGATCTGGCAGGCAGTTTGGGCCTTGCGCGGGCCACGGTTCGGGCGCGGTTAGAGCGCTTGCAAGCGGCGGGAGAAGTGATGGGCTTTACTGTGCTGACGCGCGGTGATGTCTCGGCCTTGCCTGTGCGCGCGCTGATGATGATCGCGATCGAAGGGCGCGGTGCCGAGAAAACCATGGCGCGGCTGGCGGGGATTCCGGCAGTGCAGGCGGTGCATTCGACCAATGGCCGCTGGGATTTGATTGCCGAGATCGGCACCGCAACCTTGCCCGAACTGGATGAGGTGATGTTTCGCGTGCGCGACATTGACGGGGTGGTCACCTCGGAAACCAATCTATTGCTGTCAACCCGCCGTGCGGGGGCACGAAAATAGGGTTATTCACTGCAAGTTTATGCGGCCCCCTGCGACGGCTTAACGCATCCCCATTGGCCCCGCGGATGTTTCAGGCTACGGTGCGATTAATCTTGTGAACAGGAAGCCACTTATGATCGTCGAGCTTGGCCATTTCGCCCTTATTCTCGCCCTTGCCGTGGCGATAATTCAAACCGTCATGCCGCTGATCGGTGCGCATAAACGCTGGACCGGCTGGATGGCAGTCGGGGGGGCGGCGGCAGGTGTGCAACTGCTGCTGCTTGCCTTTAGTTTTGCCGCGCTGACCTATGCGTTTGTGACCTCGGACTTTTCGGTCGCCTTGGTTGTCAACAACTCGCATACGCTAAAGCCGATGCTGTATAAAGTATCGGGCGTGTGGGGCAACCATGAAGGGTCGCTGCTGCTGTGGTCGCTGATTTTGGCGCTGTTTGGCGCGTCGGTGGCGTTTTTCGGCACCAACCTGCCGCCAACATTGCGTGCGCGGGTGCTGGCGGTTCAGGGCAGTATCGGCGTGGCATTCCTGATGTTTATGCTGTTCACCTCTAACCCGTTTTTGCGTATGGCTGTGCCGCCGTTTAACGGCCATGACCTGAACCCTTTGCTGCAAGATCCGGGTTTGGCTTTTCACCCGCCGTTCCTCTACCTTGGCTATGTTGGCATGTCGGTGGCATTTTCATTCGCCGTGGCGGCACTTATTGAAGGCCGGGTTGATGCCGCTTGGGGCCGTTGGGTCCGTCCTTGGACGCTGGCCGCGTGGATTTGCCTGACCATCGGCATCGCTTTGGGGTCTTGGTGGGCCTATTATGAGCTTGGCTGGGGCGGTTTTTGGTTCTGGGATCCGGTTGAAAACGCCAGCTTTATGCCGTGGCTGATTGGTGCGGCGCTGCTGCACTCGGCCATCGTTGTGGAAAAGCGTGAGGCGTTAAAGGCGTGGACGATTCTTCTGGCCATCCTTGCTTTTGGCTTCTCGCTGATCGGTACGTTTATCGTGCGTTCCGGCGTCATCACCTCGGTCCATGCCTTTGCCAATGACCCCGAGCGTGGCGTGTTTATCCTTTTCATTCTTGCGTTCTTTATGGGCGGCGCGTTGATTTTGTTTGCCGCCCGTGCCGGAGCGATGGAGGCCAAGGGCCTGTTTGCCCCCGTCAGCCGCGAAAGCGCGTTGGTGGCGAATAACTTGCTGCTGGCTGTGGCTTGCTTTGTGGTGTTCGTTGGGACGATCTGGCCTTTAGTGGCCGAGTTGTTGTGGGACCGTAAACTGAGCGTTGGCGAGCCGTTCTTTAACGCAGCCTTCACGCCGTTCATGGTGGTCATCGCGTTGCTGATGCCTTTGGGTGCCATTTTGTCGTGGAAACGTGCGGTTTTGGGCCGGCCTTTGCGTGCGCTGATCCCTGCTGCGGCTTTGGCTGTTGCACTGGGGCTGTTGGCCTATGCGATGCAAACCGGGCGTTCCGCGCTGGGGCCTGTCGGCCTTGCACTCGGCGCTTGGGTCGTGTTTGGCGCCGCCGTCGATCTGTGGCTGCGGGCAGGGCGTGGGTCTATTGGTCAGCGGTTCGTCCGCATCCTGCGGTTGCCGCGCGCTGATTGGGGCAAATCTATCGCCCATACTGGCCTTGGTGTCACGGTCTTTGCCGTCGCCGCGATGCATGCGTGGCAGGTTGAAGACATCCGCACGATGAATGTTGGCGACAGCTTTGATCTGCACAGCTATACCATAACCCTTGCCGATGTCGAAAAGGGAACCGGCCCGAACTACTTTACCACCATGGCCACGATGACGGTGGCCAAAGGCGGCAAGGTTGTGGCCGCGGTTCACCCCGAAAAACGCGTGTACCCTGTGGCGGGCATGCCAACGACCGAGGCGGGCATTGATTATGGCTTTACCCGCGATGTGTATCTGGTGATCGGTGATCCGCAGGATGATGGGTCTTGGGCGGTGCGCAGCTATTACAAACCCTTTGCCAATTGGATTTGGGGCGGGGCGCTGCTGATGGCGATTGGTGGGATGTTCAGTTTGGCCGATCGCCGTTACCGTGTGGCAGCGGGGGCGCGTGCGCGTGCCATCAAGACGGTGCCCGCAGAATGAAAAGTCGTATTCCCGCGCTCACCTTGGCGCTCGCCCTGATCGCCACGCCATTGCTTGCCGTGCAACCGAATGAGGTTTTGTCTGATCCGGCACTGGAGGCCCGCGCGAGAACCTTGTCCAAAGACCTGCGTTGCCTTGTTTGCCGCAATGAAAACATTGATGACAGCAACGCCGATTTGGCCCGCGACATCCGGCTGTTGGTGCGCGAACGCCTTGTTGCGGGTGATACTGACGCGGCCGCGATGGAGTATATCGTCGATCGCTACGGCGAATATGTGCTGCTGAACCCAACGTCCAAAGGTGCCAATCTGATTTTGTGGATCGCGGGGCCTGCGATGCTGCTGATGGGCGGTGGGGTGGCTGCGGCCTATATCCGCAAACGGCGCGGCGTGGGGGATACTGCTTCGACCGACCTGTCCGAAGACGAAGAAAAACGGTTGGCCGAGATTTTGAAAAAGTGACGTATCGTTCTGCTGTTCCTTGGCCCGCCGCCCGCTATGCTGCGATCAAAGCAAAGGAACAGCGCCATGCATTATGAAACCATCACCTATTCTGAAACCGACGGTCTGGGCCTGATTACCCTAAACCGACCCGAGGTGATGAATGCGTTATCGTCGCAAATGCGGGCCGAGTTGACCCATGCTGTCAAGGCCGCTGCCCAATCAGCCCGTGTCTTGGTGCTAACCGGAGCAGGGCGCGCCTTTTGTTCGGGGCAGGATTTGGGCGACCGTGCCAAGATCGCCAATATCGACCTTGAACGCACTTTGCGTGATGAATACGAGCCCCTGCTGCGCGCCATTTATGATTGCCCGATCCCGACAATTTCGGCGGTGAACGGTGCGGCGGCGGGTGCGGGGGCCAATCTTGCGCTGGCCGCCGATGTGGTGATCGCGGCGCAATCGGCCAGCTTTATTCAGGCCTTCACCCGCATTGGCCTTATCCCTGATGCTGGTGGCACCTATTGGCTGCCACGCCAAATCGGCGCCGCACGGGCGATGGGGGCCGCACTTTTTGCTGATAAGATCAACGCCGATCAGGCCGCAAGCTGGGGCATGATCTACGAATCCATCCCCGATGATAGTTTTTCCGCCCATTGGCAGGCCCGTGCGCTGCATTTGGCCACAGGCCCGACGGCGGCCTATGCGGCTGTTAAAACGGCCATCCGTAGCAGCCATTCCAACACGCTGGATGAGCAATTGGCGCTCGAGGCGCGGCTGCAAGGCCACTGTGGCCAGACCCAAGACTTTAAGGAAGGCGTGATTGCCTTTCTCGAAAAACGCAAAGCCCAGTTCGAAGGGCGCTAAATGGTTCCCATAAATCTGCGGCGCGGTGGTCACGTTAAAGTCATGGCGCAACTTGGAACGAACGGGCCGCTCGCGGTGTTGTCCTTGCATAGCGATACAGGAAGCAACTGCCGCCTGGTCGCCCAAATTGTAAAGGAAGAACACCATGAAAAAGCTTGCATTCACAACCGCGTCGATCCTTGCTCTTACTGTTGCTGCAGCCTCGGCTGTGACCTTGACCGACCTTGATACAAACGCCGATGGGTCCGCAGATTTTGGTGAGGTGCGCGCTGTTGCACCGACAATTTCGCAAGAAGAGTATAACTCGATCGACACGGATGGTTCCAACGGTTGGGATGACACCGAATTCGGGATGGCCGCCGAAATGCTCCTCAAGCATTTGCCAGAATCCAGTGGCCCTGCGATTAAGCTTGACCTTGGCAGCGTTGATACCAATGCCGATGGCTCGGCTGACATGGGCGAGGTTCTGGCAGTCTCGCCAACAGTCACCGAAGCCGAGTTCAACATGGTTGATGCAGACGGCTCTGGCGGCTGGGATGAGATTGAGATGACCGGAACCGCGATGATGCTACTGGCCAAAGGTCAGCTGATGACAGAGGGTGACGGCGTGGTTTCCCTCGGCACGCTTGACAGCAATGGTGACGGTTCGGCTGATATTGGCGAGGTGCTGGCCGTATCCCCGACTGTCAGCCAAGCTGAGTTTAACATGGTTGACACTGATGGCTCGGCAGGTTGGGACGAACCCGAAATGACCGGCCAAGCGCAAATGCTTCTTGCGCGTAAATAACTCCGATCCAACATACAAAAAGGGCGCCCATTCGGGCGCCCTTCCGTTATTGGTCCAAGTCTGAAATCACGCCCCGCGCGACAGTGCCGCAACACCCGTCCGCGCAATCTCGCGCAGGCCCAAAGGCCTCATCAAGTCTGCAAAAGCATCAATCTTTTCTGGCGTGCCAGTCATCTCAAAGACAAAGCTTTCCAGCGTGCTATCCACCACATTGGCTCGGAAAATCTCGGCCAAACGTAAGGCTTCAATCCGCGCGTCACCTTTGCCTGCAACCTTGAACAACGCCAACTCACGTTGCACCGAAGGCCCCTCGACCGTAAGATCATGCACCTCATGCACTGGCACAATCCGCCCAAGCTGCGCCTTGATCTGCACGATCACCTGCGGCGTGCCGCGCGTGACAATCGTAATCCGCGACCGCTTGCCCTCATGGTCCACCTCGGCCACGGTCAAACTGTCGATGTTATAGCCGCGCCCCGAAAACAGACCAATAACCCGCGCCAGAACACCACTTTCGTTATCGACCAAAACAGCCAACGTGTGCTGTTCGATCACGTCTCCATTCGGATCGCGCAGATCATAGGCCGAATGACTTGTAGACCCTTGCTTAATTTTCAACGGCGACATGCTTTGCGCCCTTTCTTTTCGGTAAAAATATCCCACGGGGGTCCGGGGGTGTGAAACCCCCGGCTTTTGGTTCGGGTCCGGGGGTGTGAAACCCCGGACCCTTTTAACTCAACCGATCTATCAGACCAACACAGCGCCCTTGCTTCCAATAGCCCCAGCCGTATCTGCATCGCCCAACAACATCTCATTATGCGGCTTGCCCGACGGGATCATTGGGAAGCAGTTTTCATGCTTTGCAACAAGGCAATCAAAAATCACCGGCCCGTCATATTTGATCATCTCCATGATCGCATCATCAAGGTCTTTGGGGTCCGAACACCGAATGCCCTTGCACCCAAACGCCTCGGCCAGCTTTACAAAATCAGGCAAGCTTTCCGACCAGCTTTGCGAATAGCGCTCGCCGTGCAGCAATTGCTGCCACTGGCGCACCATGCCCAAACGCTCGTTGTTCAAAATGAACTGCTTGGCAGGCGCGCGAAACTGCATCGCAGTGCCCATTTCTTGCATGTTCATCAACCACGAAGCCTCACCGGCGACGTTGATCACCAGCGCTTCTGGGTGCGCAATCTGCACGCCGATCGATGCAGGTAGGCCGTAACCCATCGTCCCCAAGCCACCCGATGTCATCCAGCGGTTCGGGTCTTCAAAGCCAAGGAACTGCGCCGCCCACATTTGGTGCTGGCCGACCTCGGTCGTGATATAGCGGTCCATGCCTTTGGTCAGCGCTTCCAAACGCTGCAAGGCATATTGCGGTTTGATGATGGTATCCGAGCCTTGATAATCAAGGCAATTCACCGCCCGCCATTCGGCGATTTGTTTCCACCATTTGTCCAGCGCAGGCTTGTTCACCTTGCGACCGCGGGCTTTCCACAGGCGCAAAGCATCCTCCAGCACATGGCCAACATCACCCAAAATCGGCACATCAACGCGGATCACCTTGTTCAGGCTGGATGCATCAATATCGACATGCACCTTGCGGCTGTTCGGGCTAAAATCGGCGATGCGGCCTGTAATCCGGTCATCAAACCGCGCGCCGATGTTCAGCATCAGATCGCAGCCATGCATGCAAAGATTGGCCTCATAGGTGCCGTGCATCCCCAGCATGCCCAACCATTTATCGCCCGAGGCCGGATAGCTTCCCAAGCCCATTAAGGTTGAGGTAATCGGAAAGCCTGTCGCCTCAACAAATTCGCGCAGCAATTGGCTGGCGGCTGGGCCCGAGTTGATAACGCCGCCGCCGGTGTAAAATACAGGGCGCTCGGCGGTTTCCATCATCTCAACCATCCGGGTGATGGCCTCGATATCGCCCTTCATTTGGGGCTGATAGTGGCTGACTTTGGCCTTTTGCGGCGCCATATAGGTGCCGGTCGCAAATTGTACATCCTTGGGGATGTCAATCAGCACAGGGCCGGGGCGGCCTTGGGTGGCAACATGAAACGCCTGATGGATGGTTTCGGCCAGCTTGTCGGTGTCTTTTACCAGCCAGTTATGCTTGGTGCAGGGGCGGGTAATGCCAACGGTATCGGCCTCTTGGAACCCGTCTGTGCCGATCATGAATGTAGGCACCTGACCGGTGAAAACCACAAGCGGAATGCTGTCCATCAACGCATCGGTCAAACCTGTTACCGCATTGGTCGCGCCAGGGCCCGAGGTTACCAGAACAACGCCGGGTTTACCGGTTGAGCGGGCATAGCCTTCGGCCATATGCACGGCCCCTTGTTCATGGCGCACGATGACATGGCGAATGTCGTTTTGCTGAAAAATCGCGTCATAAATGGGCAGGACCGCGCCGCCGGGATAGCCAAAGACCACCTCAACACCCTGATCCTTCATGGCTTGAACCACCATTTCCGCTCCAGACATCTCTGGGCCAGTATTCGCCTGTGCCATCGTATCATTCCTCTGTCGCCGCAATTCGCGGCCTTATCGCAACAAAAAGCCCCCGAGGGTAAATCGGGGGCGCATGGGGTTTGGAAAGGGTTTTCCGCTACCGGCCCATACGCCTTATTAAAATGACCACCACAAGATTGTTCATTTGATTACCCTTTGAGTGCTGGGGCGACCATATGGCGGGGCAAAAGGCGCGTCAACACCGAAAAGCTGGAATAAAGTGTCGTTTCAGTGAAAAAAACTTATCGAAAATTACAAAACCCCTGCCGTGGACGTAAGAAGCGCGAAGTTTATGGCATATTCTTGCGCCTTCATGGGGCGCAGGGGCCAATTTAGCGAAACGAGCCGTTTATATGACCGGCAGCGCCGCGGGGTGATCGCAGACCGCATTGAAATTATTGCCGTCAGGGGCGCGCAGATTGGTGGCATAGAAATTTGGCCTATACTGCGACGGCGCGCCAAATCATTGGTGCCGATGCTTGCATGACGAAAGATAGATGCTGTGGCCCCTTTGGGGTTTTAGGTATTTAGGCCAAGATGAAATGCGAGGTCTGTGCGCAATGGTCAATTGTGGGGGTCAGTTTCCGGTGCCTTGCAGCACGCCGTGTTCCATCGCGTAGCGGGTCAGGCCTGCGGTGGAGGCGATGCCCAGTTTACGTTTGATGTTTTTGCGGTGGGTTTCGACAGTGCGAACTGAGATGTCTAAGGCGCAGGCGACCTCTTTGTTCGACTTTCCAACGGCGAGTTCCAATAGGATGGTTTGTTCGCGGCTGGTCAAAGCCTCTCGCGTGCCGCCGCCGACCGGTTTTATCGCACTTTCCGCCCCAGAGCAGAGGTAACGTACGCCGCCCATCACGGCGTCGATCGCCAGTTTGATTTCTTCGGTTGGCACGTCCTTTAGCAAATAGCCCATCGCGCCGTGGCTAAGGGCCGTGCTGATATATTCAGGGCTGTCATGCATCGACAGAATGAGGATGCGGGTGTCGGGGCGTTGTTCCAAGATAATCTCGGTCGCGTTCAGACCATTCATCAATGGCATATTCAAATCGAGCAGCAAGACGTCGGGGTCGAGCCGCGCAATCTGTTCGATTGCCTCGTTCCCGTTGCACAGCGTTCCCACCACTTGAATATCATCATAGGTTTCTAAAATCGCACTGATGCCTTGGGCGACCATCGGGTGATCATCAACAATCAAAACGCGGATTGGGGGTGTCATACGCTAGCCTTTGTTTTGGGGGCCGGATTTTTTGGGGCAGGTGTTTTGCTTGCCGGTGGCAACATATGGCTTAGTGGCACCTGAGCTTCAATCATCATCCCTGTCTTGGTGGAAAGAATACGCAGCGTTCCGTCCAATCGTTCCATCCGTTCGGCCATATTGCGCAGCCCCAACCCGGGCGATTCTGCTTTGCCGGCATTCATACCGCGGCCATTGTCTTGCACCCGCAAAATGGCCCCTGTCTTGGTGCCACGCACCAGCATATTGACTTCGGTCGCCCCCGAGTGCCGCTCAATATTGGTCAGGGCCTCTTGTGCGATGCGGAACAGCGCGATTTTGCTGTCTTGGTCCAAGCGGTTGCGGAAGGGGTTCGTTTCATAATTCACTTTGATACCCGTGCGCGTGCCAAACTCTTCGGCCATAGATTTCAGCGCTGGCCCAAGACCCAAATCATCCAGCACGCCGGGGCGCAGGTCGCGGCTGATCCTGCGGACCTCTTGGATGGCACCGTTCAAATGCTCAATTCCGGCGCTTAGGCTATCACTTGCGCGGGCGTCACCCGTCGCCTGCCTGCGGCGCGCCAGCTCAAACGTGTAGCGAACGCCGACCAAGATCTGGCTGATACTGTCATGCAATTCGCGTGCGACGCGGCCGCGCTCTTCTTCTTGGGTGTCAAACACCCGCTGCGTCAATGCCTTCAGCTTGTCTTCGGCCAGCCTTCGTTCACGCAGGTTTAAAAACAGGCCCGATAAAAACACGGCAAGCACCGACGCCAGCGTAATGAAGGCAATATTGCGGAATGTCCGCTGTACCCGCGCCTCGGTGTCGGCCCGCGCTGCGGCGACCGAGGCAAGAACATCGTCGATGAAGATGCCCGTGCCAATCGCCCAACGCCAATCTTGCAACCCAATGACATAGGACACCATCGTCGCGGGCTGCCCTGAGCTGGGTTTTGGCCAAACATAAGTGTGATAGCCCACGCCTTGGCGCGCAAGGCGAATAAGCTCATCCACCACAGGTGTTCCTGCGGTATCGCGCAGTCCGGCCCAATTTTTTTCAATCAGCCACGTCTGTCGCGGGCTAACCAGATTTTTGCCGTTATAATCATAGACGAAAAAGAAGCCTTCGGTGCCATAGGTCATTGCCGCCAAAATCTGCAAAACACGCCGCTTGGCGGCTGCGTCATCGGGCAAGGCATTGCCGTAAATCGGGCCAAAGGCGGTGCGGGCAATAGACAGATAGTTTTTCAACTCGGCCTTCTTGGCGGCAATCAACTGCGCTTCAAGCCCTGCGATCTCTCGGTCGGCCATATCGCGCGATTCGCGCAGAACCAGCAAGCCCACCGTCAGCATGGCCAGTACAAGCGGCACAGTGGCGAGAAGGAAAACCTTCTGCCCATAGCTTAACTTAACGCTGAAAATTTTTGCCAGCCACTGCCGCAAATTCTGCTCCTTTGGGCCGTTGGCCGTTACACGCGCGTCTATGTGTTCGAATCGCAGGATGGCCCTGATGCGGGCGTGGCGTCAATGCCACAAAGCCGCGCGCCGCTGCGTTGAATTTTTCAACAAACAGGCCAAACTGGTCTGATTAATTAGCCAACTTAGCGCGATCTACCCAGTACTAGGTATTCCTTGCGCAGAAATCCGCCGCTATGGTCGGGGTTCGCTAAAAGTATGCCCGCCTTCAAATTGCGGGAATTCTCATGGGAGGAGAATCTATATGGACCGTCGTTCCTTTTTGACGAAAGCCACCATCGGTGGTGCAACTGCCGCTGCGGCCTCGACGCTTGCCGCGCCAATGTATGCCCAAGGCAACCGCACGTTGACTATGGTTACCACTTGGGGCCGTGGCCTTGCCGGTGTGCATGACGCCGCACAGCGCAACGCCGACATGATTACAGCAATGACCGACGGCCAGCTGACGGTTGATCTGAAGGCTGCTGGCGAACTCGTCGGCGCGTTCGAAGTGTTTGACGCTGTGACCTCGGGCCAGGCTGATATGTACCACGGCGCAGACTATTATTTCGTTGGTCAGCACCCAGCCTATGCGTTCTTTACCTGCGTCCCAATGGGGATGACGGCGCAAGAACTGGTGAACTGGTACTACCAAGATGGCGGCGCTGCATTCCACGATGAGCTGGGCCAGACCTTTGGTCTGAAATCCTTCCTCGGCGGCAACACCGGTGCGCAAGCTGGTGGCTGGTTCCGTAAGGAAATTACGTCGGCCGAAGATTTCAACGGTTTGAAGTTCCGTATGCCGGGCCTTGGCGGTAAAGCACTGGGTAAACTGGGCGCATCCGTACAAAACCTTCCAGGCGGCGAAGTGTATCAAGCCTTGGCTTCGGGTGCTATCGACGGCACCGAATGGATCGGTCCTTGGGCAGATGAAAAGGCTGGTTTCCAAGAAATCACCAAGTTCTATTACACCGCCGGCTTCCATGAGCCAGGTGCAGGTCTTTCGCTTGCGTTCAACCGCGAAGTCTACGACTCGTTCACACCAGCGCAGCAGGCGATTGTTGCAACTTGTGCCGCTGAAAACCACCAGTTCAACCTGTCGCAGTTCTTGTCGAACAACTCGGCAGCATTGACCCGTTTGCAAGCTGCTGGCGTGAAAACGCTGGAGTTCCCAGATAGCGTTTGGGATGCCTTTGCTAAAGCGAGCCAAGAAGTGCACGATGAAAACATGGGCGACGATCTGTATAAGCGCGTTTACGACAGCTATGAAGCATCCTTGAAGTCGTCGGCTGCCTGGATCGACAAGTCGGACGGTGCCTATACGCGTCAGCGCACGCGCACGCAGACTATGTAATCGAGAACACTCGATACAGTGCCCCTTCGGCTTTGCGCCGGGGGGGCGTTTTGCGCATCTTTACGCCGGGACTACCTCATGGGGGAGGGACGAAATGCTCAGCAGCATTTCTACAGTTTTCACAAATATCGCCATGTCCATCGTTCATTTCTTCTATGCGATTACGCATCCGGGGGAATGGCTGTTATGGCTAACCGAAATGACCAAGTTTGAGACGCCCGAGGCAAAAGCTTCGCTTGGCCGTTTCATTTTTTATGGCGCCAGCGCAGATTTTTTCTACGTTGTCTTTACCGCTTTCCTGATCCTGACAGCCGTTGGCATCTGGCGAAAATCGGTTATGTGGGGCGTGGTGCGCGGGCTTGAATGGTTTGCCAACGGGCTTGGCCGGGCATTTGCTTGGATCGGGCTTTTGATGGTGTTGCAACAGATCGTCATCATCTTTTTGCAGCGCATTTTCCGCGTGGCGACGATTGATTTTGGCCCCTTTGCACCCTTTGGCTATAAGCTGTGGGATGGCTACTCTTTCGTATCCCACGACCTGAGCTGGTGGTCAGAAGAACTGAAACTCTATAACGCCTTGATCGTTTGTCTGTGCATCAGCTACACCTTTGTGCAGGGCGGCCATGTGCGGGTTGACCTTGTCTATGCCAAGTTGAGCTACCGCGCAAAACGTGTGGTCGATATGGCGGGCTGCCTGATTTTCATGATGCCCGGCGCGATTATGACGTGGCTGTTCGCGTGGTTTTTCATGTGGCGCCACTTGCTGACGCCAAAAATCTCGGCCTCGGACAGCTTTGAACAAATAATGCGCAAGGCAAATATGCTGCGTTGGAACGTCGAAACGATCGGTTTTTCACCCAACGGCTTTGACGCCTATTACCTGTTCAAAATCCTGATGCTGACGTTCACAGCCTTGGTCTTTATCCACGCGATCGCGTTCTTTTACCGCTCGATGCTGGAATGGCGCGAGGGCGAAGAAGCAGATGGCAAATATCTTGATCTCGATGTTGCGACAGATAGCGCGGCCACGGGCACCCACTAAAACGGGCAAAACTTAAAGGACGGACACCCTATGTTATTCGGACTTGACGGGATCGAGGTCGGCCTCATCATCGTATTTCTGTGCCTGTTTTCGGGCATTATCTCGGGCTTTCCGGTGGCCTTTGCCATCGGTGGCGCGGGGATTATCGCTTTCGGCATCATCGCCATGCTCGACAGCTCTGGCCTGTTGATCCACAACGCGATTGATACCTCGTCGGATGCCTACCGTGCGCTTGTCGCCTCGGGCGTCAACCAGATCGATATTTCGCATTTCCGGTATCCGGACTTGCCGCAGGTTCAGGAAGCGCTGTTCCCGCAAGGTTGGGAAGTGGCGATGGACCGCAATCTGTCGTTCATCGTGAACCGGATGAACGAGCGGGTCATTGCGGGTGCCTCGATTGAGACGCTGTTGGCGGTGTTGATGTTCGTGATGATGGGCATCGTGCTGGAACGCTCGAAAATCGCCAATGATTTGCTGACCACTATGGCACGGGTGTTTGGCCCGCTGCCCGGTGGTTTGGCCGTGGCGGTTGTCGTTGTGGGCGCGTTTTTGGCAGCCTCAACCGGTATTGTGGGCGCGACCGTTGTGACCATGGGTCTGCTGTCTTTGCCCACGATGCTGCGCGCCGGCTATTCGCCGCAACTGGCAACGGGTGTTATTGCGGCCTCGGGGACATTGGGTCAGATCATTCCGCCGTCGATCGTGATCGTGCTTTTGGGCACCATGGCGGGCGATCTGTATGCTGCGGGTCAGGAAATCCGCGCCCAGACTGCGGGCTGCTCGGACGCGCTCACCTATCTTGGGTCGGCTGCGGTTGTCTCGGTCGGCACATTGTTCCAAGCGGCGATTTTGCCGGGTGTTTTGTTGGCTGTGCTTTATGCCGCCTATGCTTTTGGCTATGCTTTGCTGAACCCGTCCAAAGCGCCAGCCGTTCACGTTGAAAGCACTGGCCGGGGTGAGATTATCACCCGCAATGAGGCGACCTTGTGGTTCCTCGGGCTGCCAGTTGCGCTGATCGCAGGTCTGTTCCTGTCGATGCAGGTTAACCTGATCGGCAACCAAGACCTGACGGTTGACAGCTATTCCGATGCTGGCCAAACTGCGTCCTTGCGGACCCGCGTGTCGGATCAGTGTAAAGCCTCGATGATCGAGCTGCACGGTCAGGAAAAGTGGGATGCCGCAGTGGCACAGCAGGCCGATATTGATGCGGCAGGTGGCGTTGCAAAATCGGTTGCGCTGACTGATGCAGAACTGGTGACGGCCCATGCTGATAAGCTCGCATCGCGCGCGCCGATTGGTACGGGTGTCGCGGTCATCTTCTTGCTGTTGGCATTGACGCTGACCACTGCGCGCGGTGTGGCCCCTTCGGCCGATCACCGCCCGATTTGGATCGGCCTTGGCGGTGCAGCCCTTGGTTTGCTTGCCGATGCAGCCTTTATCGCACCGGATGCAACACCGGGCATGACCGTTGTCATTCTTGCGATCCCTCTATTGATGGCATTCTACGGCTGCTACTATGCCGCCGCGATGCTGGCACGCAATGAGCTGATCCGCGTGGTGTTCCCACCGCTGATCCTGATTATTGCGGTGCTGGGGTCCATCCTTGGCGGCATCACCAACCCAACACCCGCAGCAGGGCTTGGGGCAGGCGGGGCGATCTTGTTGGCGGCCTATCGCAAGCTGGGTGATCTGAACAAATCCGGCAGCATTATCGTGATGAGCGCTTTTGCGATTGTCATTATGATTCTTGTCGGCGTGAACTTTGACCTGCGTGTCGGTCTTGGTGTTACCACGACCGAGCAATGGATCGCATGGGGCGTGGCACAAGCCACCTATTCCTTTGCGATGTTCGGTTTGCTCTATGCCTGCTGGGTGTTGTGGCGCAATAAGGTGCTTTCGCCGGTTGTGCGCGAAACTACCAAAGTGACGTCGATGGTGTTCGCAATCCTGATCGGTAGCCAGATCTTGAACCTCGTGCTGATCTCGTTTGGCGGTGAGCATTACATCCAAAGCTTCCTGCGCAGCTTTGACAATGAACTTACGGTGTTCCTGATCGTGATGCTGGTGCTGTTCGTTCTGGGCTTTGTACTTGATTTCCTTGAAATCATTTACATCGTTGTGCCCATCGTCGGCCCCGTTATCTATGGCGGCACGTTCGACCCAAGCTGGGTAACGATCATGATTACGGTCAACCTGCAAACCTCGTTCCTGACGCCACCCTTTGGCTTCGCGCTGTTCTATCTGCGCGGCGTGGCGCCAAAAGAGGTAACAACCGGTCATATCTACCGCGGTGTAATCCCGTTCGTGCTGATCCAAGTGGGGGCATTGCTGTTGCTGTACCTCTTCCCTTGGGTGGTGACGATCGTGCCAAACCTGTTGGCTGGTTAACCCCCCCTCAAGAACGATTATGAAGGCCGCCCCTTATCTGGGCGGCCTTCTTGCTGTGGGGGGCAAGCTTTCCCCAGCGTTATACAATTCATAAAAAATTGTGGTGTTGGCTTAGGCATTTTTTTAAATGAACAGTTCTGTCTTTAACATCTGGGTGCTAGACAGGGGGCGCGTTGCGGGGTAAACACAGTTTCGTTAGCGCTAACAATTCTAGAATACCCAGAGAGGAAGCTCATGGTCTCGCGCGTCATTCCAGTGGATACCTTTGATCTTGTCGTGTTTGGCGGCACCGGAGATTTGGCTCAACGCAAAATCATTCCGGGCCTGTACCGGCGGTTCTGGGCGGGACAAATTCCTGCCGATAGCAATATCATCGGGGCGGCCCGTTCTGATCTTGATGATAAGGGCTTTCAAGATATGGCCCGCGCGGCCATTGCCGAGTTTGTGGCCAAGGATAAATGCGACCCCGAGATGATCGACGCTTTCATCGCGCGATTGGGCTATGTGACCATTGATGCCAAGGGCAAAGACGGTTGGGCTGCGCTGAAAAAGCGGATGCGCCCGAATGTGATTCAGGCGTTTTACTTTTCAGTAGCACCCTCGCTGTTTGGCGATTTGGCCGAACGTCTGCATGACCACAAGATCGCAGGCAAAGACAGCCGCGTTGTCGTTGAAAAGCCCTTTGGCCGTGATCTTGAAAGCGCAAAGGCGTTGAACACCGTGCTGGCCAAACATTTTGACGAAACGCAGATTTACCGGATTGACCATTACCTTGGCAAAGAAACCGTCCAAAACCTGATGGCCGTACGATTTGCCAATATTCTGTTTGAGCCGCTGTGGAAATCTGAATATATCGACCATGTGCAAATCACTGTGGCCGAAACCGTGTCGGTAGACGGGCGCGGCGCCTATTACGATAAATCGGGTGCGATGCGTGATATGGTGCAAAACCATATGATGCAGCTGTTGTGCCTGATCGCGATGGAGCCGCCCTATCACTTTGACCCCGATGCCGTGCGCGATGAAAAGCTAAAGGTTATCCGTGCCTTGGACCCAGTGGCACCCGATGATATCGTGCGTGGCCAGTATTTGGCCGGCAACGGGCAGGGCGGATATGTTGAACATTCCGAAGACCCTGCCAGCAAAACCGAAAGCTATATCGCGCTGAAGGTAAACGTTTCCAACTGGCGCTGGAAGGGGACCCCGTTCTATCTGCGCACCGGTAAACGCCTTCGCGCGCGGGCGTCTGAAATTGCGATCACCTTTCGCGAACCGCCGCATTCGATCTTTGACGATGCCGAGGGTTGGCGCGAAAACGTGCTTGTCATCAGGCTTCAGCCGAATGAAGGTATGAACCTGATGGTGATGATCAAAGAGCCGGGGCCGGGCGGTATGCGTCTGACCCAAGTGCCGCTTGATATGAGCTTTGCCGAGGCGTTGGGCGAAGAGGGTGCAGATATTCCGGATGCTTATGAACGGCTTATCATGGATGTGATCCGTGGCAACCAAACCCTGTTCATGCGCGGCGATGAGGTTGAGGCCGCTTGGGCTTGGACCGATCCGATCATCCAAGGCTGGGAAAAACGCGGTGATAAGCCAAAAGGTTATGACGCGGGATCTTCTGGCCCCGAAGATGCGTTGATGTTGATGCACCGCGACGGGCGGCGCTGGCGGGAGATACGCGAATGAACTTTATCGAATACGCTGATCGCGAAATGCTGATGATGTCGCTGGCCAATAAAATCGCTGGCCAGTTGGGCGATGTCTTGCGGCAAAAAGGGCAGGCAAGCCTCTGTGTTCCGGGGGGTACCACGCCGGGGCCTGTGTTTGATATGCTCTCGGCCACGTCGCTTGATTGGGCCAATGTTGCCGTGTTTTTGAACGATGAACGCTGGGTCGATGAAGACAGCCCACGGTCGAATACACGGCTGTTGCGCCAGCGTTTGCTGCAAAACAACGCGGCAACAGCGCAATTGGTGCCGCTGTATGCGCCGACCGATACCCCCGAAGAGTCGATGGACGCTCTGTCGGCGGGCCTTACCGCGCATTTGCCGATTTCGGTTTTGCTGTTGGGGATGGGGGCCGATATGCACACCGCCTCGCTTTTCCCCGGCGCGGACCGGCTGGAGGAGGCCTTGGCCGATGATGCGCCAAACCTGCTGCCGCTGCGTGCCGATGGCGCGGGCGAGCCGCGGATCACCCTGACCGCGCCAGTGTTGAAAGGCGCGCAACACATCCATATTCTGATTACAGGGGCCGACAAACGTGCCGCCCTTGAGCGTGCAGCCCAGCTGCCCGTTACCCAAGCACCAGTGCGCTGCGTGCTTGCTGATGCAACAATTCACTGGGCGGAGTAAGCTATGAAACAGCAATGGCAGGCGCTTCGGGCGCATAACGCCGATCTTTCCGGCACAAGCATCGCAGCCACGCTGAAAGGTACATCGCGCGCTGCCGATTTCTCGGTGCGTCACGGCGATATGCTGTTTGATTTTTCGAAAACCACCATCGACGCCAAAGCCATGGCGCAGCTGTTGGCCTTGGCTGAAACGGCAGGCGTGGCGCAAAAGCGCGAAGCGATGTTCACAGGCGCCAAGATCAATGAGACCGAAGGCCGCGCCGTTCTGCACACGGCCTTGCGCAATCTGAATGCTGCCGTGATGGTTGACGGCGAAAATGTCATGCCGCCAGTGCGTGCCACCTATGCCCGTATGATAGCCTTTGCCCGCGACATCCGCGAAGGAAAGATCAAGGGCCAAGGCGGCGCCTATACCGATGTGGTGAATATCGGGATCGGTGGGTCGGATTTGGGGCCTGCAATGGCGTATCTGGCGCTGGCACCCTTTGCCGATGGGCCGCGCTGCCATTTTGTCAGCAACGTCGATGGCGCACATATTCATGATACGTTGCGGGGGCTTAACCCTGAAACCACGCTTGTGATTGTGGCGTCAAAAACCTTTACCACCATTGAAACCATGACCAACGCCGAAACCGCGCGGGTGTGGATGGCGGGCAAGGTTACCGATCCTGCAGCGCAGTTTGCAGCTGTGTCCACCTCGGCCGAGAAAACTGCCGCCTTTGGCATTGATGCTGCGCGGGTGTTCGGGTTTGACGATTGGGTCGGCGGGCGGTATTCGATGTGGGGCCCTATTGGTCTGTCACTGATGTTGGCAATCGGACCTGCGGGTTTTGATGATTTTCTGGCCGGTGCCGCCGATATGGACGCGCATTTCCGCCATGCAGCGCCTGCGCAGAACCTGCCGATTTTGCTGGCATTGGTTGGAATTTGGCACAACCAGATTTGCGGCTATACCACCCGCGCCGTGCTGCCATATGACCAGCGCCTGACGCGTCTGCCCGCGTATTTGCAGCAGTTGGAAATGGAAAGTAACGGCAAGCGCGTGTCGATGGATGGCGCCGATCTGGTTGAACAGTCCGGCCCTGTGGTTTGGGGTGAGCCGGGTACAAATGGCCAGCACGCATTTTACCAGTTGATCCACCAAGGAACGCGCGTCGTGCCCTGCGAATTTATCGTGACTCGCCATGGGCATGAGCCCGATTTAGCCCATCAGCACCTGCTGCTGGTCGCGAACTGCCTTGCCCAATCCGAGGCGCTGATGCGTGGCCGCTCTTTGGCCGAGGCGACAGAGATCATGGCGAAAAAGGGCCTGACGGGGGCCGAGCTTGACCGCCAAGCCCGCCACCGCGTGTTCCCCGGCAACCGGCCTTCGACCACGTTGGCAATTCCACAGTTGACACCGTTCACCCTTGGCCAGATCGTGGCCTTGTATGAACATCGGGTATTTGTAGAGGGCGTGATTTTGGGCCTGAACTCATTTGACCAATGGGGTGTTGAGCTGGGTAAAGAGCTGGCCGTGGCCTTGCAGCCGATCCTTGAAGGCAAGGAAACAGCGGCAAATAAGGATGTATCCACGCAGATGCTGGTTGAGTATCTGATGGCGCCAGCCGCGAAATGAAAAAAGGGCGGGTCCTAACGACCCGCCCTTTTCATATCTATGCCCTGAAATGGGGCAAAAGCCGGTTTCAGATTACGGCAAAGCCGCCGTTACGATCACTTCAACCTTATAGGCCGGTGCCGCCAGCTTTGATTCGCCCGTGGCACGGCCCGGTGTGTGGCCCGCAGGGACCCAAGCATCCCAAACAGCGTTCATCTCAGCAAAATCGGCCATATCAGCCAGCCAGATCTGCACCATCAGCATGCGGGTTTTATCGGTGCCAGCGGCCGCCAGAATACGGTCAACCTCGGCCAGACAATCTTGGGTTTGCTGGGTGACGGATGCGCCGGGCGTACCAACTTGGCCAGCCAAATAGACGGTGCCATTGTGAACAACTGCTTCGCTCATACGTGCGCCAACGCCGATACGGGTAATCTCTGCCATGGGATGCTCCTTTTTGCATGCAATGCCACTGACTAGCGCGGGTGGTGCGACATTAAAAGGGGGTGATTGGAGCGGGTGAAGGGAATCGAACCCTCGTATTCAGCTTGGGAAGCTGCTGCTCTACCATTGAGCTACACCCGCATCTCGCGCCCAATTAGGCCAGCCGCACGCCGCCGTCAAGCAGGTTGCGTATCTGATTTTAGCCTGCCCTGCGCAGAGGCGCGTATTTTGTGCAATCGGTACAAACAAACGCCCCCCAGACATAGGTCCGAGGGGCGTTTTGGGGCAGCCGCAATGCCGTCCAATACTCGTTACAGGCTGCACCAATCGGGGCGGGTAGGGAAACGGGGACCCCGCCCCAAACCGATTACATTTTTGGCAGCATAACTGTGTCGATCACATGGATCACACCGTTGGATTGCTTCACATCCGCGATGGTGACGGTGGCGACATTGCCGTTCTCGTCGGTCAATTTCACCATGTCGCCTTCATAGCTGGCCTGCAATATGCAGCCGCCCAGCGTTGGAACAGGGTGCTTGCCGCCATCATCTGCAATCATCTTGTTCAGCGCGTCCAACATCACGGCCTTACCAACCACATGGCAGGTCAAAATCTTGGTCAGCTGCTCTTTGTTTTCTGGCAGGATCAGGGTTTCAACGGTGCCTGCTGGCAGTTTGGCGAATGCCTCGTTGGTGGGGGCAAACACGGTGAATGGGCCCTCAGTTTGCAGCGTATCAACAAGGCCTGCTGCCGTTACGGCGGCCACAAGCGTGGTGTGATCGGCCGAGTTTACAGCGTTTTCAACGATGTTCTTGGTCTCAAACATGGCGGCACCGCCAACCATTGGGTTTTCGGCCAAAGCCATTCCCGACATCAGAGCGAAAGCAGCGGTGAGGGAAGCGATACGTTTGGTCATCATGGTGTTTCTCCGTTTCATCCAAGGGCCAATCCCTTTGGTATGCTCGGAGTTACGGACGCAAACGGGGGAAAGTTTCAGCCCGTCGAAAAAACTTTTAAATTTTTTCGATAACGCCCGTTACCAGTACCGGACCCGTTGGCGCACCTGTCGGCGAACCGCCCGTAGGTTCTAGGCTAACCGCCAGCACCATGCCCGGCGCAAGGCCAGTTGTGGCCAAGGTTTTATCAGCGCCGGTAATCAGGCCCAACGATACGGGTGCTGCATTGCCGACAATCAGCCACAGCTCATGCACACGGCCTGCCTCGGCCGCAGGGCCACCAATGCGGGCAATACGCAGCTCATTGCCGCGCAAGCCCACTTCATAGCGCAGATCGCTGTTTTCAGCCGTGAGTGTGGTCAGGGTGGCAAAGGGCAGGGGCGCGGTTGGTAAATAGACCAGAACTGCCACACCCAATGCCGCCGCAATGGCCGCACCACCAAACCAGCTTTTCCAAAACGCAGATTTTTTCACGGCAGGCGCGGGCACGCCAAACAACTGCGCCTCAATCTTTGGCATCAGGTTCGGGGCGGGTACCTCTGCATAGGCGGCATTGAGCGGCGACAATCGATTTTGCCAACGCTCAACCGCCAGCGCGAAATGCGCATCGCGGCGAATGCGTGTGCTTGCCGCCTCGCGTTCATCCAATGGCAGTGTGCCCAGCACATATTCGGCGGCCAGCAGCTCGGCGTCTTCTTGTTCGGGGATATCACGTTCGGTCATCTGTCCAAACACTCCCTTAAAGCCAGCAAACTGCGGCGCAGCCATGTGCGCATGGTGTTCAGTGGCACGTCAAACTGCGCGGCGAGGTCCTCATAGGACAGCCCCTCAAGATAGGCACCTTGCACAGCGGCGGAACGATCGGGGGCAAGCTCGCTAAAGCATTTGACAGCGCGGCGGGCCTCGCCCTCGGCCATCAGCGATTGCAACACGCCGCGGCTTTTGTCGGCCACCTGCGCCACCGACTCGCCGTCATCATTGTTCGATTGCACGGACCGGCTGCGTAAGCGGTCAATCGCATGATTGCGAGCAATCGTAATCAGCCACGTCATACCGCGGCCTTTGTCTGCGTCAAACCGTTCAGCGCGCAGCCAAACTCTGGTGTAAACCTCTTGCAAAGCATCCTCCGCCTCGGACCTGTTTCCCAAGATACGCAGCAAAACGCCCATAAGTTTCGAAGAGGATGCCGAATAAATAGCCCTAAACGCCGCGCGGTCTTGCGCGGCGATACGGAATAAAAGCTGTGCTATCGGGTCATCTGACATGCTGTGAACTTAGCATTTTCTCGCTGCCCGTCAATCTGTTAGCCGCGCCTGCGCCGACGTCCGCCACCCTCGCTATCGCCGCCGGTGTTAAAGTTAACATCGGGCAGGGTAAGGATAGAAAACAGGTTGGGAAAGCCCTCAACCGCGTTCGGGATGTTCGACGCATTGACGAAATGTTCCTGAAAGCGCGGCTCGATTGCGGTCTCAATCTTGTGGATTTGGCTGACGGTATATTCCACCTCGGCCCGCGCTTTGCGGTTCAGCAGCGCAATCCGCGCCCCCGTACCTGCCGCGTTCCCCGCCGAGGATACTTTATTCAGCGGCACATCGGGGATCATTCCCAAAACCATCGCATGTTTCGGGCTGATATGCGCCCCGAAGGCGCCTGCCAGCACAATGCGGTCTACCGTATCCACACCAAACTTATCCATCAGCAATCGCGCACCCGAATAGAGCGCCGCTTTGGCCATCTGAATTTCGCGAATATCGCGGTTGGTTACGGTGATACGCGGCCCGCCATCGGCACTGCCATCCCAGACCAAATACGAATGCGTGCGCCCGTCTTTGAACACGCGGTCAGACCCAACCTGTTCGGGAGAGCCGATCAGCCCCGGCCCATCGACGATCCCCGCCATGCGCATTTCGGCCACCATCTCAATGATGCCCGAGCCGCAAATGCCGGTGATGCCCGTGGTGGCAATCGCTGCGTCAAAGCCCGCCTCATCTGACCACAGGTCCGACCCGATCACTTTAAAGCGCGGATCTTTGGTCACGGGGTCAATCTCGACCCGCTCAATCGCGCCGGGTGCGGCCCGCTGGCCAGAGCTGATCTGCGCCCCTTCAAAGGCGGGGCCGGTGGGCGAGGAACAGGCCAAAACCTTGGTCGTATTGCCCAAAAGGATTTCCGCATTGGTGCCAACATCAACGACCAACACCAAATCTTTGGACTTTTCGGGTGCTTCAGACAGCGCGACCGCAGCTGCATCCGCGCCGACATGGCCTGCAATGCAGGGCAGAATATAGACCCGCGCCGAGGGGTGCAGCTGCAAATCCAGATCGCGCGCGGTCAGGTGCAGACTGCCCGAGGTGGCCAGCGCAAACGGCGCTTGGCCCAGCTCATACGGGTCAATCCCCAAAAACAAATGGTGCATCACAGGGTTGCAGACGAACACCGCATCCATGATCAGGCCTTTATCGATGCCTGCCTCATCGGCGATATTGGTAAACAGCGTGTTCATGCCCGCACGCACGGCGGCGGTCATTTCTGCTGCCCCCGTTTCATTCATCATTGAATAGCTGACGCGGCTCATCAAATCCTCACCAAAGCGGATTTGGGGGTTCATCAGGCCGGATGAGGCCAAGACCTCGCCCGAACGCAGATCGCACAAATGCCCCGCGATGGTGGTCGACCCCAGATCAACCGCAACGCCGTAAATCGTGCCTTCATACAGGCCGGGCCACAGGTGCATAATGCGCGGAGTTTCGTCGTCACGCTCACGGTGCAGGGCGACTGTGACTTTCCATTCGCCCTTGCGCAGGGTGGTTTGCAACCGCGTTAGAACCGACAGGTCGGCGCGCACGGCCTCAACCTGCCACTGGTCACGCAGTGCCATCGACAGACGTTCAAAATCGCCCGAAGGGTCGTGCATATCGGGTTCAGTGACCTCGACATAATGCAGCGTAACGGATGGGTCGAGGTTGATTTGCCGCGCCTCGGCCCGTTTGCGAATGACTTGCTTATGCACTTGGCTTTCGGGCGGCACGTCAATAACAACATCGCCTTGCACCTTGGCCTGACAGCCCAACCGCCGTCCGTCAATCAAACCGCGTTTGGATTTGTAACGCTCTTCAACCGCGTTCCATTCCGACAGCGCACCTTCGGAGACTGTCACGCCGTGTTTGGCAAATTCGCCATAGCCGGGGCTGATTTGGCATTTGGAACAAATACCGCGGCCACCGCACACAGAGTCCAGATCAACCCCTAACTGCCGCGCAGCGGTTAAAACCGGCGTTCCCAGCGCGAAACGTCCGCGCTTGCCCGAGGGGGTGAAAATTACCAATGCGTCTTGGGTGGTCATAGCTTATCCTTACTTTGTCCCACATCGTTCTAGGCTGTGGCGTGGCCGTTTCAATGCCATAAAGCGGCAATTCACATGCTAGTTTCGCCGCAATCATCCGGCGGGCACATCAGACGTATGAAATTGGGCTAAAGCGGGCGGATTTTCAGCATGGTGATGCGGTTTTCCTTGCGCGACACCACCTCAAACCGGAAGCCGTGAAAGCTGAACACTTGGCCCTCATTCGGGATCAACTGCGCCTCGTGGATCACAAAACCCGCCACCGTATTGGCCTCATCATCGGCAAGGCCCCAATCGGTGATCCGGTTCAAATCGCGGATCGTCATTGCGCCTTCGACGATGTAATCGCCCGCATCGGTGCGCGCCAGCGCGTGGTCTTTTTCCACCACGTCAAACTCGTCACGGATTTCGCCGACGATTTCCTCTAGAATATCCTCAAGCGTGATCAACCCGCGCAACGCGCCGTATTCATCAACCACCAGTGCAAAATGCGTGCGGCGTTTCAGAAACTGCCGCATTTGTTCATCAAGCGGCGTGGTATCGGGAACGAAATAGGGCTTCATCGCGACCTTAAGAATGTCGAGATCGGTCAGCTTGGCAATCCGGCCCGCCCCTGTGCGTAGCAGCTTATCCACCTCGCGCAGCAGGTCTTTGGCATGAACCACGCCCAAAATGTTTTCGTCATCTCCGCGGTAAACCGGCAGGCGCGTATGCGGCGAGGCAAGAACTTGGCTCAGAATATCACCGGGCGATTTTTCGGCGTCGATCATCTCAATCTCGCGCCGGTGACGCATGATTTCCTCAACCGTGCGGTCGTTAAGGTCGAGCGCGCCCAGCAGGCGGTCACGGTCTTCTTTTTCCACCGAGCCTTCGGAATGGCCTAATGCGATGGCGCCAGCAATCTCTTCTCGCATTGCCAAAATATTACTGTTGGGGTCGGTGCGCACGCCGAACATGTACAAAATCCCACGCACCAAGACGCGCACCAAATTCACCACAGGAGAAAAGATCGGGATGATCAGGCCGATCACAGGGGCCACCCGCGCTGCGGCCGATTCTGCATTGGTAATGGCATAGGTCTTGGGCAGCACCTCTGCAAAGATCAGCACAAGGGCTGTCATCACAAGCGTGGCGAGTGCGACACCGTTTTCGCCAAACATCCGTGTCATCAACGCCGTCGCCAAGGAGGCCGACAAAATATTCACCACGTTATTGCCCAGCAGCAACGCGCCGATCAGCTTTTCGCTATCATCCGTCACCTTTAACGCGGCGGCAGCACCAGATGACCCGCGATCGGCCTGCGACCGCAGTTTTCCGCGTGACGCCGCCGTAAGCGCGGTTTCTGACCCTGAAAAGAACGCAGACAGCACCAACAGGCCCAGAATTCCGCACGCTGTCAGCCAAAACCCTGTGTCAAAAATACTCTCGCTCACGTCTCATTCCTCATCTTCTCGGCTTTATCGTTTAGGTCCCCAAGCGCGGCAACTCAGCCTTTGCGCGCCAAGGGGTGATGGTTCAGCACCAGTGCTTTTAGATGGTCATCCAGCACATGTGTATAGATTTCGGTTGAAGACAAATCGGCGTGTCCCAAAAGCGTTTGGATAACCCGCAAATCGGCACCACCTGCCAGCAAATGCGTGGCAAACGCATGGCGCAAGGTGTGGGGGGTGACAAAGGTAGGGTCCAGCCTTGCCTTTAGGGCGATTGCCTTCAGCAGCACGAAAAACTGTTGCCGCGTCAAATGCCCCGCCGCCCCGCGCCCTGGAAACAAAAACTTTGACGGCTTTGCGCCTTTGGCCAACCCAGCCGCCTCGGCCGCGTCGCGTAGCCGCAACCATTCGGCCAATACGGCCTTGGCGGGGGGTGACAGCGGCACCATGCGTTCCTTACCACCCTTACCGCGTACCAAAATCATCGCAGGCCCACCACGCGCCGCCGCAACAGGCAGTTCAACCAGTTCGGATACCCGCATGCCCGTCGCATAGATCAGTTCGACCAAACAGCGGTTGCGCGTGGCCTCATCTTGGGTGCGGCCAGTGCTTGGGGCGGCGGCAAGCAGCGCCTCGACCTGCGCCAGATCGAGCGTTTTGGGCAGGGTTGCCGCTTTTCCGGGGCCTTTGATGCGCAGGCCGGGGTTATCCTCGCGCCAGCCTTCTTCAAAGGCAAAGCGAAACATCTGGCGAATGGCTGAAAGCCTGCGCGCGCGGGTTGCTTTGGACAGGCCCTGTGCATCGCAAAAAATCAAATAGGCCTCTATGTCACCGCGATCTGCGGTTTTGAAAGTGCCGGATCGCGCCTCTAACCACGCGCCAAAATCAACCAGATCGCGGCCATAGGCCAGCCTTGTATTGCGGGCGGCGTCCAGTTCGGCGGCCATCGCCTCAAGGAATACCGAAACCCAACGTGCATGTTCGGCGTTCATCCGCGCCGCTCCAACAGCATCAGCTCGAGCGAGGTGCGCCGTGCAAGGTCTTCCAGCCCGACTTGGCGAAACAGGGCCAAGCCTTCCGTCACACCGCGCAAATCGCCGTTTACGCCCCGTTGGATTGAATCCACCGCATGCAAAATCGCCTCGCCCAACCGATTTTCTGCCAACAGCGCCAACAAATCGGCAGGCGGGGCAGGGCGCACAAACGCAGGCGCAATCGCGCGGGCCAGGCTGTTGGGCGGCGTCACCCCTTGCAAGTTGCCTTTGGCCAAACCGATCAAGAACGCCTCTGTGGTATCTGCGGCGGTCCGGCTATTGGCCGCTTGCTCATAGCGCGATGACAACAGCTCGATCTTGAACGCCAAGGCACCGGCCGCGTCGGTCAGTGGCAAGCGCATCAGGCGTTCTGAAAATAGCTCGGCAAAGGGCACTTCAAGGCCCGCCTGTTCCATCATCAGCCACGCATTGGGCAGACTTTCGGCAACAGCGCCCGGATCTGCGGCCTGAAGGGCCGTGTCAAACCGCTGAAACGCCTCTACACGGTCCCAGACGCCGCCGGATGCCGCAGGCAACCGTTGTGTATAAATGCCAAGCAAGGCATTCGGGTCCAGCACCGAGGCGCGCCCCAGTCGCTCTGCGGCTTCTAGCTGTGCCTTCCAACCGGCGGTTTCCCGCAATTCAGCATGGGAAAACGCAAGCGGTAGCGGTGCGGTGGGCAGTCCCTCGCCAATCGCCTCAAGCATCCGCCACGCCAAGGGCGTCACAGGCGAGGGCGGCTCTAACGGCGGCTCGCCCTCATATAAATCGGGGTCCAAAAACCGCGATAACAACGCATCATCTGACGCGTCAACATAGCCCAAGGCCTGTGCCATCCGCAGCGTTAACGCACCGCCTGCCCAATCGCCCGCCCGTGCAAGGCAAAAGATCCGCGCGGGGTAGGTTGGTGCCAAATCCGGCGTCTCACGCAAATAGGTGCAGGCCTCATCCTCTTGGCCCGTCAGCATGGCAATATCAAAATAGCGGCGAAAAATGTCAGGCGGCATCTTGCCCGAGGATTTGACCAGCGCGTCCGCCTCATTCAACGCGCCCATTTCCAGCAGCTTATCAATCCGCGCGCGCAGCAAAATGCCGCGCCCACCGGCATCGGCAGGGGCTGCCGATTGTGCCAGCATCAGGGTCATCAACACCCGCTGCAAAGACGGTAGGGAATCATCGCGCTTTTGCGAAATGAGGGCGGCGATCTTCTCGGTTTCGCCAAGGCCCCAAATATCGTTTGGCAGGCCTGTCACGCGGGGCGGCAAAATTCCGGCAGCATCGGGTGACGGCCCGCCCAAAACCGACACGATGACGTTTTTGGGAATGGCCCCGCCCGCGCCTGTCACCTTGGGTTCCGTAGGCGCAAGCGGTTGTGCAGGCGTCGAGACAGAGCTGGACAGCCAGTCGATCGCCGACATGGGGGCCTCGGCCGCCGCTGAAACAGGTGTCAGGCCCAGCCCCGTAACCAATGCACACAGGCGCCAAATTGGGCTGCCCGATGTTATATTGGCGTCACTGGCCATCCAAGACCACCGGTTTGGTCACAATTTGTTGTTGTGGTGACAAATCCCCAAAATAGGCAAAGCCAGCCAAGGCGATAAACCCCAAAATCACTAATAATGCCAAGCTTTTGAAAATAAATGTCATGCCATCGCCTTCTTGCCCAAGCCATTAATGCCAGATTCTCCCTTTGATTTGGGCACTTGTCCCCCAAAATCAACGGCGTTCCGGTCTTTCATACTCGACTATACACGCATTTATAGCCGACTTCACGCCCCCGCGCAAAGTTTTGCGCGAGAAAGGCAAGCCATTGCTGAATTTCCCCTCACAAGCACCGCACACGGGCTGGACACTCGGCAACTTGGACCGTTATTGGGTAGAGAGGCAATTCGCGTAAAGGTGGCGTTTGGGATGAGGCTGCAGAAATCCGTCGTTTTGGTTGGCATGATGGGGGCGGGTAAAACCGCCGTCGGCACGCAACTTGCGCGGGTTTTGTCTGTGCCTTTCATTGATTCAGATGATGCCATTGTCGCCGCCGCCAATCGCAGTATTGCCGAGATTTTTGAGCGCGACGGCGAGCCGTTCTTTCGCCAAAAAGAAACGCAGGTGATCGGTCGGCTGCTGGAAGGCCCGCCTTGTGTGCTGTCTACCGGCGGGGGCGCGTTTATGTCACAGCACAACCGGCAGATGATCGCAGCCCAAGGTGTTTCGGTTTGGCTTTGCGCCGATCTAGATTTGCTGTGGCAACGTGTGCGGCACAAAACCACCCGTCCATTGTTGCGCACCCCTAACCCGCGCGCCACGCTGAAAGAGATTTATGATCAGCGTGTGCCGGTTTACGCGCTGGCCGATCTAAAGGTCGATTCAGCGCCCGAACTGTCTATCGACGATATGGCACACAGGGTCCGTGAGGCGTTGCTGACACGGCCCGATGTTTTAGAGGTATAAAAGATGCAAACCGATATCGTCAGGGTCGAACTTGGGTCGCGCAGCTATGATGTCCGCATCGCCGATGGTCTGATTGATCGGGCCGGGGCAGAGATTGCGCCATTTTTACGCCGCCGTCGTGCTGCGATTGTTACCGATGAAACCGTGGGCGCGTTGCATTTGGCACGGCTTCAGGCCGCGCTTCTTGCCCATGGGATTGAAAGCACAGCGCTTGCCTTGCCGCCGGGTGAGGGCACCAAGGCCTGGCCGCAGTTTTCGCGCTGTGTCGAATGGCTGCTGGACCAAAAGGTCGAACGCAAGGATTTGGTGATCGCCTTTGGTGGCGGGGTGATTGGTGATTTGGTCGGGTTTGCGGCGGCGGTGTTGCGGCGCGGTGTGGGGTTTGTGCAAATCCCGACATCGCTGCTGGCCCAAGTCGACAGCTCGGTCGGGGGCAAAACCGGTATCAACGCCCCGCAAGGCAAAAACCTGATCGGTGCGTTTCATCAACCGACGTTGGTGCTGGCCGATATCGGCCTTTTGGGCACGCTGACCCCGCGCGATTTTCTATCGGGTTACGGCGAGGTGGCTAAATACGGGCTGCTGGGTGACGAGGCGTTTTTCACTTGGCTGGAAACCAACGGCCCCGCGCTGGCCGCAGGTGATGTGACTGCGCGCCAATATGCCGTGAAACGCTCGGTTGAAATGAAGGCCGAAATTGTCGCCCGCGATGAGACCGAAGAAGGCGACCGCGCGTTGCTGAACCTTGGCCACACCTTTTGCCACGCGCTGGAACACGCCACCGGCTTTGGTGACCGTTTGCTGCACGGCGAAGGCGTGGCAGTAGGCTGTGCGCTGGCGTTTGAGTTAAGCATGCGTTTAGGCCTGTGCAGCCAAGAGGCGCCAAGCCGTGTGCGGGCGCATTTGCGCACAATGGGGATGAAGGTGGATATCGCCGATATTGAGGGCGACTTGCCGTCAGCCGAGGGACTGCTGGCCCTGATGGGGCAGGATAAAAAAGTTGTCGATGGTCAGTTGCGCTTTATCCTGTCGCGCGGCATCGGCAGCAGCTTTGTTGCCGCCGATGTGCCGTCAGATGCGGTACTGACCCTGCTGCAAGACGCGATGCGGGGGCGCTAAACGGACGCTGCCAGAAGGCTTTGCGAATAGGGGTGCGTGGCCTCCATCCGGCGCAGGGTGCCCACGCCCATCACCTCGACAATCTCGCCGCCCTTCATCACGGCAAGCCGTTCGCACATGTGGCCAACGACCGACAGGTCATGCGACACCATCACATAGGTCAGGCCGCGATCACGGCGCAGGTCGACCAGCAGATTCAAAATCTCGGCTTGCACGGAAACATCCAAGGCACTGGTCGGCTCGTCCAGCAACAGCAACTCCGGTTCGGGTGCCAAAGCCCGTGCGATCGCCACCCGTTGGCGCTGCCCGCCTGACAACTGATGCGGATAGCGAAACCGGAACTTTTGCCCAAGGCCCACATCATCCAGCAGCTTGACCACCCGCGCGTCGATATCGCTAAACCCATGCAAATGCAGGGTTTCGCCCAAGACCTGATCCACCGAATGGCGCGGATGGAGTGAGGCATAGGGGTCTTGGAATACCATCTGCACGGTTTTGTAGAACGCCTTTGGCCGGACCTTGCCCAGCTCTAATCCATCCACAACCATCCGCCCCGACCACTTTGGGGCCAGCCCCGAAATCGCGCGCAGAATGGTCGATTTGCCCGACCCACTTTCGCCCACAAGGCCAAAGCTTTCGCCCCGCGCCACGGTGAAACTGGCACCTTTGACAGCATCAACACGGTCGCGGCCATGACCAAACCAGACGTTCAGCTTTTCAATCTCTAACATGCTCATATCCGGCCACTCACGCTTGGCGCTTCTGACCACGCGGGGTCACGCTTTAACACTTCCAAGTGGTCACGCGGCGCGTCCAGTCGGGGCAAAGAGTTTAACAAGCCTCGCGTATAAGGGTGTTTGGCCTCGTGCAATTTATCCGCCTCACAAATTTCAACAATCCGGCCTGCATACATAATCAGCACGCGATCACAGAAATCGGCGACCAAGTTCAAATCATGGCTGATAAAGATCAGCCCCATGCCGCGGGTTTTGACCAGCTTATCCATGATGTCCAAAACCTGCCGCTGCACCGACACATCCAGCGCGCTTGTCGGCTCATCCGCGATCAGAATTTCGGGGTTCGGGATCAGCATCATCGCGATCATAATCCGCTGGCCCATCCCACCCGACATCTCATGCGGGTAGGCGCGCATCACGCGCTCGGGGTCGCGGATCGACACCGCCTCAAGCATTTCCAATGATTTGGCATAGGCATCGGCATGGCTTACCTTGTTGTGCTGACGATACGCCTCAATGATCTGGTTGCCGATGCTCATCACAGGGTTCAGTGAAAACTTGGGGTCTTGCATGACCATTGAGATGCGCTTGCCGCGCACGGCCCGCATTTCCTTTTCCGACTTTTTCATCAAATCATCACCGTGAAGGCTGATCTGCTTGGCCTCAACAATCCCCGGCGGGCGGATCAGGCGCAATATCGCGCGGCCGGTCATCGACTTGCCCGACCCGGATTCGCCCACAATCCCCAGCCGTTCGCGGCCCAGCGTGAACGACACGCCGCGCACGGCATCAAACACCCCGTGGCGCGATGGAAACTTGACCCAAAGGTCCTCTACATCAAGTAAGGTTTCCATCATTCACCGCCTTTCGGGTCAAGCACATCGCGCAACCCGTCACCCAGCAGGTTGAAAGCCAAAGACACGGTAAAAATCGCCAGTCCGGGCATGGTGGCAACCCACCAATGGTCCAAAATAAAGCGCCGCCCTTCGGAAATCATAGCGCCCCATTCCGGGCTGGGGGGCTGCGCGCCAAGGCCAAGGAAGCCAAGGCCAGCCGCTGCCAGAATAATGCCAGCCATATCGAGCGTGACGCGGACAATCAGCGATGAGATACACAAGGGCCAAATGTGGCGCGTGATAATCCGCATCGCACCTGCGCCTTGCAACTGGATGGCCGAGATATAATCAGCGGCGCGAATGGTCAGCGTTTCGGCCCGCGCAATCCGCGCATAGGGGGGCCATGCGGTCAAGGAAATCGCCAGCACAGCGTTTTCAATGCCAGCCCCCATCGCCGCCACAAAGGCCAGCGCCAGAACCAGCCGTGGAAAGGCCAGAAAGATATCGGTGATGCGCATCAACACAACATCAACCCAGCCGCCAGCATAGCCCGAAACCGTGCCGACCAGCAGCCCGACGACAGGCGCAATCAGCGCCACCAGTGCTACGATATACAGCGTAATCCGGCTGCCATAGATCAGACGTGACAGGATATCACGCCCCAAACTGTCGGTGCCAAAGATATGGCCATCGGTGCCCAAAGGCGCCAAACGGTTGCCCAAATCTTGTACAAACGGGTCGTGCGGGGCCAATAGCGGCGCGAATAGCGCAATCCCCACCAAGGCCAGCAGAATCCATAAGCCAATCATCGCCATCGTGTTGCCTTTGAACGACAGCCAGCCATGATACAGCGCAGAAAATTTCGCATGTCTGCGCGATGTTGGGGTGTCGGTCAGCAGCCATTGCCGCAAAGTTTGCTCGGCCATTACTTAGCTCTCTTCTTATTTCGCACGGTTCTATTTGGCACGGGGGTCAAAAAACTTGTACAGCAGGTCGGAAAATATGTTCAGCAAGATGAACACAAGGCCAACCACAACCGTACCGCCCAAAACCGCATTCATATCAGCCGACAGCAGCGCCGTGGTGATATAGCTGCCAATCCCCGGCCAGCTAAAGATAATCTCGGTCAGAACCGATCCTTCGAGCAGCCCTGCATAGGACAGCGCAATGACGGTGATCAACTGCACCCGAATGTTGCGAAATGCGTGTTTCCAGACCACATCCCATTCCGACATGCCTTTGACGCGGGCGGTGGTGATGTATTCCGCGCTCATCTGTTCCAGCATGAAACTGCGGGTCATCCGGCTGATATAGGCCAGGCTGTAATACCCCAGTAAGGATGCGGGCAAAACGATGTGGCTGAACGCGTCTTTCAGCACTGTCCAGTTCCGGTCAAGGATACTATCGACGAGGATCATGCCTGTGACGGATGGCACGACATCTTCATAGAAAATACCCACACGCCCCGGCCCGCCAACCCAGCCGAGCATGCCGTAAAACACCAACAAGCCCATCAGACCCAGCCAGAAAATCGGCATCGAATAGCCCACAAGTGCCACAACGCGGGCCACTTGGTCTATCCACGATCCTTTGCGTACAGCGGCACCAACGCCCAAAGGCACGCCAAGGAAAATTCCAAAAAACACGCCCAACGTGGCCAGTTCCAGCGTCGCCGGAAACACGCGTTTGATATCTTCGGAAACGGGCCGCGCGTTCAGCAAAGACATGCCGAAATCGCCGTGCATCACATCCCAAAGGTAATAGGCAAACTGTACGACCACGGGTTTGTCCAACCCAAGTTGCAAGTATACTTCATTATAGGTGGATTGAGAGGCGCGTTCGCCCACAATCGCAAGCACCGGGTCAATCGGCATAACCCGCCCAATGACAAAGGTGATGAACACCAAGCCCAGCATAGTGACGGCAATAGACCCGACAGTTTTCAACGTGCCGGTCAGCCAAAGGGGAAGAGGCGCACGATTGCGCGCCCCCCCGTCATCATTCGTCAAAGCCATTATTTAGTGACTTTTTTGTAGTCAGCCGAACTGATCGCTTCACCCGTGGTAAAGTTTTTCACGTTGTCGCGCACGCCATCCTGTTCGATCTGTTGGAACATGATCACAAACGGCGAGGTTTCGCGGAATTTCGCCTGAATCTCTTGATACAGCGCAATCCGCTTTTCGGTGTCGCCTTCGGTCACGGCGGCGTCGGTCAATGGTGTCAAGCCATCGGTATCCCAGCCCAAACGCCATGCGAGCAGGCCGGTTGCTTTGGCCTCAAGGCTGTTGTCTGGGTTATAGGCAAAGGTGCCCGCGTTGGTTTGTGGATCTGGGTAATCCGGGCCCCAAGCTTCCAGCGACATATCCAATTCACGCGCGCGGTAGCGGTCAAGGATCTGCTTGCCGGTGCCGACAGTGATGTTCACCTTAACGCCTGCCTGTGCGGCGGTGTTTTGGAACGATTGCGCAATCTCGATCCGTTCTTGCGCCTCACGCACGCCAACCTCGATTTCAAGGTTTTCAACGCCGGCTTCTTTCAGCAGCTCCTTGGCCTTTTCGATGTTCAGGCTGTAAGGGTTTTCATTTGACGCGCCCAAGTATGTTGCAGGCAAGAAGTTCTGGTGTGTGGTGTACTGACCATTCAGGAAGCTGTTTTGCATGCCTTCATAATCAACCAGATACTTGAACGCCTCACGCACCTTTGGCTTGGATAGAACGGGGTGCGTCTGGTTCAGGCCCAGATACATCAAGCGGCCTTTCAGCTCTTCTTGAATAACGACGCCTTCGGCAGACCGCACACCGGCCACATCTTCGGGGTTAAGGTTGCGGGCCACGTCAATATCGCCGGCCTCAAGCAGTAAGCGCTGGCTGGCGCTTTCTTGGACGTGGCGCACGATAACGCGCTCCATCGCAGGCTTGCCGCCATAATAGCCGTCATAGGCTTGCAGGGTGACCGACTCGTTTGGCTTCCAGCTGACCAGCGAATAGGGGCCAGAGCCTGCCGAGTTGGTCGCAAGCCAAGCATTGCCCATGTCACCATCGGCCTCGTGCTCCATCGCGGTTTTCATATCAACAACCGAGCCGATTGTCGCGGTCAGGCAGTTCAACACGAACGAGGTCGCATAGCGCTTGTCTGTGGTGATGGTCAGCGTGTTGCCTTCGGCCTTGATCATCTCTTTGACGTTTTCAGGCGTGAAACCAAACTGGGTCAAAATGAACGCAGGGGTTTTGTTCAGCAAAACGGCGCGCTGCAGCGACCAAGCGGCATCTTCGGCGGTCACCGGGTTGCCGGATTGGAATGTCACACCTTCACGCATTGTAAAGGTGATGGATTTACCATCCTCGGACACGGCCCAACTTTCGGCCAAGTCAGGCACATAGCCTTTGTCATAAGCAAGCGGGTCAAAGTTGACCAGCTTGCTATAGATGTTTTGGTTCACGTCCGAGCCTGCAAATTCAAAGCTTTGCGCAGGGTCCATCGTGGTGATGTCGTCAATCCGGTTGGCAACAACCAGCATATTCGCCGGTGTTTCGGCATAGGTGGCCACGGACGTAAAGCTAAGCGCCACAGCCATCGTGGCACCCGCAAGTGTGTTTTTCCAAATCGTCATAATATAGACCTCTCTGTTGATTAGCATTTCTTCGGGGCAGGGCAGGGGTTCAGGCCCCCCAGGTTTTCTCCAGCACCCGAAGCCAGTTCTCATGGCAAAGCTTGGCAACCAAGCTTTCACCATATCCGTGTTCGACCATCGCCGCGCGCAAAGCAGGCAGGCCCGCACAACTCGTTACATCCTCGGGTACAACGGCGCCGTCGTAATCCGACCCAAGACCGACACGATCCTCACCGACCTGTTCGATCAGATGGTCCAGATGCCGCAACATCTGCGTTAGCGGCACATCTGCCAGCATCTTGCCATCATCTCGCAAGAAAGCCACAGCAAAGTTTAGGCCGACCATGCCGTCACTTTCGCGAATTGCCGCCAATTGTTTGTCGGTCAGGTTGCGCGAATGGGGGCAAATGACATGGGCGTTGGAGTGGGTGGCCACCAAAGGCGCATCCGAAAGCTGCGCGACATCCCAGAAACCAGCCTCATTCAAATGCGACAGATCAAGCATGATTTTCAGCTCGTTACAGCGTTTGACCAGCCGCACACCGGCCTCGGTCAAGCCGCCACCAATATCGGGGCCGCTCGGGTAGCGAAACGGCACGCCCTCGCCGAAAATAGTCGGGCGGCTCCACACGGGGCCAATAGACCGCAGGCCCGCTTGGTGCAGCACATCAAGTGTGTGCAGGTCGGCGTCAATGCCCTCGGCACCCTCAATGTGATAGATCGCGGCCATGACGCCCGCTGCCATCGCCGCGCGAATATCGGCAACTGTGCGGCAAATTTTCAACGCGCCGATGCGCTCCATCTCAAACAGAATCGCCGTTTGTGCCATGACGACCGGCGCCGCATCGGCCCAATCGATCGCATCGGGCAACACCAGTTGGTATTCCGGCTTGGTCATTTCCTCAAACTTCAGGGTCAGATCTGTGGGCGAGGGCACATAGACCGCGAAAAACCCGCCTGCAAACCCGCCTGCCTTGGCCGAGGGAACATCAACTGCACCAGGGCAGCCCGTCAGAAAACTTTTCGCCGCAGACACCCCGCCCGCGCGGTAGAGTTTCAGCAAGACGTCATTATGGCCGTCAAAAATCAGTGGGTGCAGCTGTTGCGACAAATCATGCCCTCCGTGACAATTGACGACAGGCTATCGCTTTTTTTCGCTTACGCCAGACCCAACTGCGCATTTTTATGACCTAATGGTAAAAAAACTGGCAGGTTACTTTGGGTAAAGCGCGATTTTGCTTAATTTTCAGACAGTTCAGATGATTGCATTTTCCACATAGGCGGCACCCCGCGCGATACGATCAAACCCAAGTGGTGACAGATCAAGGCTACGGTAGGCGCCATAGGTCACCCACTCGGCCAGGCCCCGCCCCATCGCAGGCGATTGCTGCAAGCCATGGCCTGAAAATCCGTTTAGGAACAAAAAGTTCGACAGATGATCATGCGGCCCGATGATCGCGTTTTGGTCAAGCGTGTTCAGATCATACTGGCCAACCCATTCGCGCATCACCTTGATCGCTTCAAACTGCGGAATGCGCGCGGCAATCACCGGCCAAATGTGGTTTTCCCATAAGCCATGGTCCAATTCGAAATCGTTAAAATCTACGGCGGGGTCAAAGTCGCTGTGCCCGCCGGCCATGTAGCTGGCTTTGCCATCTTGGCGGAAATGCACGCCGGACGGATCAATGGTCAGGGGCAAAGGGCGGTCCAGCGGCTGCACGGCGGTGAAAACCCAAGTATGGCGTTTGCGCGGCTCGATCGGAATGTCTATCCCCGCCATCGCCGCTGTTTTGGCTCCGCGCGTGCCGGACGCATTCACCAAATGGCCACAAGAAATCACCTGCCCCGAGGCGAGCGTCACGCTGTCGACCCGCGCGCCATTGGCAGACCTGTTGATCGCCACCACCTCATTTGCGATATATTCTGCCCCATTCCGCCGCGCTTGGCGTCGGAACATATCAAACAGCGTGATGCCGTCGAAATAGCCCTCATCGACGGTGTTCAGGCTGCCCAGCACCAAATCATCCACCGCGTAAAACGGGTAGGCGGCTTTGATGTCTTCGGGCGAGAGCAGCTGCGTCCCCGCACCTGCCGCCACTTGCACACGGTGGCTGGCGCGCAGCACATCGGCAAAGCGGGGTGTATCGGCCAGATACATATAGCCAAAATTCTGGATTTTCAGCTTTGGTGCCTCGGCCCCCATAAACCGCGGCAAATCTTGCACGAACGCCGCCCCGAATTGCGAGATTTCAACATTCAGGGCCGTTGAAAACTGCTGCCGAATGCAGGAATTGGTGTGCGAGGTCGCGGCATGGGCATAGGTCGGGTCGCGCTCGATCACCAAAACCGTGCCATCAAAATCGGGGGTGTTGGTTAAAAACCACGCGGCAGATGACCCCATGATCGCACCGCCCACGATGACAACATCATAAGACATGCGCAGCGGCGCTTCTTGCTGTGCGATGTTTGCCATTTTGATCCCCAGAGGTTGCGATACTCAAAGTTACAGCGCCTTGCCCATGCGAATGCAAGCTTAATTGCGCCGATTTGACGGTCCGTCCTGACAAACGAAAAAGGCCCACGAGTTGCGTGGGCCTTTGGGCAGTTTAACGGCGGGTTAGGCGGTTTTAGCTTTTCCAAAACGCCTTACTATATTCGATCTGCGCCGCGTCTGGCGTTAGGCCAATGTCTTTTAGGATATGCGTGTCCAGATGGCTTAGCGCGCGTCGGGTTTGGCGGCGCTGCTCCCATTTCAGAACGGTGACAGCCAGCGCAAACACGACGGTTGCCACAGGGGGCAGCGGGCGATGTGCGATCAACGTCTCGATATTCTGATAAGCCATGAGGAACCTCTTTTGTACGCATACAATCTGGATTGACTGTATGCGTACAATATTGCAAACTTACCAAAACAACGCCAGAGGTACTTTGTGACCAATACAAATTGGCTGCCAGACTTGACACAATACCCCGGCCCCAAATATTTGGCGCTGGTCCGCGCACTGCGCGAAGCGATCCGGTTGGGGGTTTTGCCGCCCGATAGCCAATTGCCAACGGTGCGCGAATTGGCGTGGCAAATAAAGGTCACCCCCGGCACAGTGTCGCGCGCTTACCAACTGGCCACGCAAGAGGGGCTTTTGGCGGCGACTGTCGGGCGCGGCACCTTTGTCGCCTCATCCACGCCGCGCTTTGGCCCCACGCAAAGCTTTTACGCCGAGCGCGAGCCTGCCTCTTTGACGGGGCGTATCGATATGCGATCCCCGCGCATGCCGGATGTGGGGCAAGGGGCTGCGTTCAATGCGGCTTTGGCAGATTTAAATGGGACAATCGCAACGGACTGGCTGGATTACCCCAGCCAGCGTGATGAGGAAACTTTGCGCGAAGGCATCGTTGATTGGTTGCAAGGGCGGGTGCTTGGGCCTGTATCAGCCGATGATATCGCGCTCAGTTACGGCGGGCAAAGCGCCATTAACCTTGTGCTACAATGCTGCCTGCGCGGTGACAGGCCGATGGTTCTGATCGAAGATCTTGCCTATGCGGGGTTTCGCCACGCGGCCCGCCTGTCGCGTGCGGAACTGTTGGCGATTGAGGTGGATGACGAAGGGATGCGCCCGGATGCGCTTGAGGCGGCGTGCCGAAAGCACAGCCCCCAAGTGCTGTGCGTCACCACCGAAGCGCAAAACCCGACAACCGTTCGGATGCCCGAACATCGACGTATCGAGATCGCGCAAATTGCAAAAACCTATGAAATTCAAATCATTGAGGACGATTGCTATTCTATCGCGCAAAGCAATGTGCCGTCTTTGCGGGCCTTGGCACCTGATCGTACATGGTATGTTGGCAGTTTTTCCAAAAGCATTTCGGCAGCGCTGCGGCTTGGATATGTGGTGTGCCCCAGTGGTATGGGGCAGGCTGGCCGCCTGACCGCACAGCACAGCTTTTTCGGGCTGGCGCGGCCTGTGTCTGATTTGTGTTCATCGCTGTTAGACAGTGGCGTCGCGCAACAGTTGCGCTTGGCGGTGCAGGCTGGTTTTTCAGACCGACTCGAAGGCGTGGTCAATGTTTTGGGCGCGTATGATCTGTCTTGGCAGCAAGGCTTGCCCTTTGTCTGGTTGCGGCTGCCCTCGGGGTGGCGCGCGTCGGTTTTTGCGCGCATGGCCGAAACCGAAGGTGTTTTGCTGCGGTCGGCTGACGAATTTGCGCTGATCCATGGGCGGGCACCAAATGCTGTGCGTCTTGCCCTGCCAGGCAACCATAGCAGGGGGCAGATCGAAGATGCCTGCCGCCGGTTGGCCCGACTTTTGGAAAGTCCGCCGTCCGAGCTTTCTGTGTAACGCTTGCATTTCAATCGCTTCTGCGTGACCTGCAATCAAATTGCTTGACCAAGCGGCGTAGAATGCGCCATGAGCGGTGTCAGAGCAGTTATAAAAAAGAGACCCAAAATGGGATATCAATCAGGTTTTCACGCCCCTAATGGGGGCGCGCATTTTCTTGGATTCCGCAAGGCACGCAATGGCAGTACCGAGGTCGTGTTTGACGATGGCGTAAGCCGCCGCATTATTTGGCGCGTGGCCAACCCGCAGGTAAATGAGGCGCATTTGTCAGACGCGCTGCGCAGTGCGGTTTTGGCGATAAAGGTCGTGCCGGCATTGATTTCAGAGGTGGCGAAACGGGCGATTGCGTTGGAACGCGTCGGCGCTTAACGGGCCTGTTGGCGCTTAGCCCGTCAAAAATACGCTCTTTTCAGACGCCAATTCCTGTGTAAGACATTGAGTTAAGCAATATGAAATGGGTGGGCGGCAAGATGAGCGCGGAATCGCGATGGAGCAAATGGCGCCAGACGGAGGGCGCGAACGGTCTGCTGATGGTCAGCCCGACGGCGATTTATGCGATTTTAATGCTGGCAGCGCCGCTTGGCACCATTCTTCTGTATAGCTTTCTAACCGATGGCTATTTGGAAATTATCCGGCAGTTTACAGTCGCCAACTATGTCGAGGCATGGACGAATGAGCTGTACCGCTCGGTTATGATCCGGTCTTTGGGCGTGGCAATGACGGTGACATTTGTGACCGTCATTTTGGCCTTTCCTGTGGCGTATTTCGTTAGTTTCCACGTGGAGACGTCGAAAAAATCGCTTTGGCTGTTCCTGATTACCATTCCGTTTTGGACCAGCTACCTGATCCGCGTGTTTTTGTGGAAGGTGATCTTAGGCTATAACGGCGTGGTGAACTCGGGGCTGTTAGGGCTTGGGATCATCGATCAACCGCTTGATTTCATTTTGTATAATGTAAACTCGGTCGTCATTACGCTGGCCCATGCCTACGCGCCCTTTGCCATTTTGCCGATTTTCGTAGCACTCGAAAAAATCGACCGCAGCCTACTAGAGGCGGGCCAAGATTTGGGCGAAAGCAAGTTCATGACCTTTCTGCGCGTCACACTGCCTTTGGCGATGCCGGGTGTGATTGCATCGGTTTTGATCGTGTTTATCCCGACCATCGGCGATTATGTGACCCCGCAACTGGTGGGCGGCCCCGAAGGCCGGATGGTCGCGAACCTGATCCAGCTGCAATACCTCAAGCTTGATAACTACCCGCTTGGCTCGGCTATTGCGGTGTCTGCGATGGGGATTGTGACCATCGTCAGCCTTGTGTTTGTTGGGCTTAATCGTCGTTATCTGAAAGGGCCGAAATAATGAAGGGTGGTTGGTTTAAAGTCTACGCCATTGGCTATTTGCTGTTCCTCTATGCGCCAATCATCATTCTGCCGATGTTTGCGTTCAACGATGCCACGGTTATTGCCTTTCCGCTGACCGGCTTTTCAACCCGTTGGTTTGCAGCGATGCTTGAACAGCCAACCCTGGGGATTGCGGTTAAAAACTCTTTGTTCATCGCGATTACGTCATCGATTTTGGCCACCACCTTGGGCATTTTTGCGGCCCGCGCCTCGACCCGTTACCGCTTTCCGATGAAGGCCGGGATCATGGGTTTGATCATGCTGCCGCTGGTGCTGCCGGAAATTATTGTCGCGGTATCGTTGCTGGTGGTGCTGCTGGGGATGGGCATGAACCTGTCGCTGTGGACGGTGATCTTGGGGCATGTGCTGATTTGCACGCCGTTTACCATCGCGATTCTCTCCTCGGCGTTTCAATCACTTGATCAAAGTTTAGAAGAAGCCGCCTATGATTTAGGCGAAAGCGCCGCATCGACATTTAGGCTGATTATTTTGCCGCTTGTCATGCCGGGGATTATTTCCAGCTTGCTGATCTCTTTCACCATCAGTCTGGATGAGTTTATCATCGCGTTTTTCCTTGCCGGAACTGAGCCGACTTTGCCGGTGTTCATCTTCTCGCAGTTCCGTTTTCCGCAGGCTGTGCCCGTGATTATGGCGCTGGGAACGGTGCTTGTGTGTCTGTCGATTGTCTTGCTAACCATTGCTGAATTTTTCCGTCGCCGCGGCATCGCGAAAGCGGGCGGAAAAGATACCGGAGGCTTCCTGTGACCGAAAAACCCACCATGATCGCGTTTCAGGACGTGCATAAATATTACGGCGATTACCACGCTTTGCGCGGGATCACCGCCGAAATTCGCGCGGGTGAGTTCTTCTCGCTGCTGGGGCCATCGGGCTGTGGCAAAACCACGCTGTTGCGCACGATTGCGGGGTTTGAGGGCATTTCCTCTGGTGCCGTCATGATCGATGGGCGCAATATGGCGGGCGTTCCGGCCAACCAGCGCCCGACGAATATGGTGTTCCAATCTTACGCAATTTTCCCGCATTTGACGGTTGCTGAAAACGTAGGCTTTGGCCTGCGCAAGGCAGGGCTTTCCAAGGCTGATCTGGCCGCGCGTGTTGGTGAAGCGTTGGAAATGGTGGGCCTGAAAGGCTATGGCGACCGCGCGGCGCATGCGCTTTCGGGTGGGCAGCGGCAGCGGGTGGCTTTGGCCCGTGCGCTGATTTTAAAGCCCAAGGTTTTGCTGCTGGATGAACCACTTTCGGCCTTGGATAAAAAAATGCGCGAGCAGATGCAGGTGGAATTGATCCGTCTGCAACGTCAGGTGGGCATTACGTTTATTCTGGTCACCCATGACCAAGAAGAGGCGCTGGTCATGTCAGACCGGATCGCTGTGATGTTTGAAGGTGAGATCGCGCAATTGGCCGATCCGGAAACCCTGTACCGCCGGCCAAATAGCCGGAAAGTGGCAGATTTTATCGGGACGATGAACTTTCTGCCGGCCCAGATTACCGCTGAGTCTGGCGGCAAGATCGAGGTCGAGGCGCAAGGCTTTGGCAAGCTGGTTTTGGATGCCGAGCAGGCGCCCGGTGCCGCCTCGGGCGAGGGCGCAAATGTGGGGTTCCGGCCCGAAACACTGACCATCCTGTTTGACGGCCAAACGGCGAGCGACCGCGAGAGTATGGCTGTGATCGAAGAGGTCGTCTATTACGGCGACATGACCTATTATGATGTGAAACTGGACGGCACAGATGCGGCAATCCGCATTTCCATGCGAAACGTCTTTGGCCGTCCTGTGCTGGAAATCGGTGATAAAACGCGGGTTGCTTGGTCGCCGGGGGCTTTGGTTCTGTTCCGCTAGGTCTGTCGCGCGCGGGGCATTTTTCGTTTTAAAACAAATGATAGTGCTGATCTGCAAAGCGAAATGTGGATGGGGTCCAGTGGCGGTTGGGGCGTAACGGACAGGATTTGCCGCGTTGCCCCAGACCGGTGAATAGCCTCGGACCTACCGATCCGGAGGCAGCAACCCCAGCCCGCGCAGATAAATTCCGATGCCGGTTTCCAGCAAATCTTCGGGTGGATAAGGGCTTTTGGCGCCGGGGGACCCACGGGCAAAAAGTTCAACCACGCCGTGGTTAAGCGCCCAGATATGCGCCGAAAACATCGAGGCGGGTGGGCGTTTATCCGGCGGCAGTTGCTTTGATAGCTGAACAGCGGCGCGCTCCATCACACTGCGGGCTTTGGCGGCAACGGTGGCAAGCTCGGGGTGGGCGGCCATTGACAGACCACTTTCAAACATCGCCTGATAATGCCCCGGATACTTGCGGGCAAAGGCAAGGTAGGCGCGGCCTGTCGCTTCAAACGCCTGCAAGGCGCTGGGTTTGCCCTCATTATAGGCAAATTCCATCAGCGCCGCGAAAATCTCATAGCCTTGGCGCGCGCCTTCTGCGATCAGCTCATCGCGGCCGGCAAAATGGCGATAGACTGCGGCAGGGGTGACGCCAGCCTCTTTCGCCGCCTCAGACAGGGTAAAGCCTTGCGGGCCTTTTTCGGTAATCAAGTCCAGCGCCGCCTCAACCAAGGCTTGGCGAAGGTTGCCGTGATGGTAGCCGCGTTTACTCATCCTGTGACGCGTGCAAAATGTCGGGTGCGCCACAAATGGCGGGGTCGGGCGTGCCGATTAGGTTTTCATCTTTGCCTGCGTAATCAACGGCATGCAGGACGGTTTGAATGGCAGCAATGCGGGCGCGTTTTTTATCATCCGACCGGATAACCGTCCACGGGGCGTGGTCTGTGTGGCTATGCGCCAGAGTTTCTGAAATGGCGGCCGAGTATTCATCCCATTTCTTCAGGCCTTCAACGTCAATCCAAGACAGTTTCCATTGCTTTAGCGGGTCTTCCTCACGCGCGATAAAGCGGCGCAATTGTTCGGCTTGGCCGACATTAAGCCAAAGCTTGACCAGTACAATGCCCTCATCCACCAGCATTTGTTCAAAGCTGGGAAGCTGGGTAAAGAAATGCGCGCGTTGTTCGGGGGTACAAAAGCCAAAAACATGCTCAACCACGCCGCGATTGTACCAAGACCTGTCAAACATCACCATTTCACCGGCGGCGGGCAGCCAATCAATGTAGCGTTGGAAATACCATTGTGTCGCCTCACGATCCGAGGGTTTGGATAGGGCGACGACAGATGCCACACGCGGATTCAGGTTTTCGCGGGTAGCCGCGATTGTGCCGCCTTTTCCGGCGGCATCGCGGCCTTCATAGACCACGACCACACGTTTACCGGTTTCCTTGATGTCGGCTTGCAGGCGTACGAGCTGGCGTTGCAGGCCTTCCATCGCGGCGTCATAATCTTTGCGCTTCAGTTCACGCTTGTAAGGGTATGATTTTGACAGAATGTCGTCTTTATCTGCCTTTTCCAAGGTCTTACGGATCGTCTTGGGCGCGCCTTCGGCTAGGAATTTGCTGATTGCGCCGTCAAAAGGCAGGTCCATAGCGGGCTCCTGTAGATGGGTTTGTCGCAGTATGGCGGGTTGTGCGCCTGCGTGCAATCAGCGGTTTGCCGCGCGGTGGATCGCGGCGACAATGGCGTCGGGGTTGGTGTGATGCGGCATATGGCCGATGCCTGCCAGCGTAGTCAAATGGGCGTTGGGCAGACGCTCGGACAGCGGTATCGCATGAATGTCGATCGGCACGGTGGTATCGGCGTCGCCGTGGATAATTTCAACCGGCAGGATCAGATTGGAATAGTTCGGCGCCATCAGTTGCAGGTGCGGCTTTAGGTTATTCACCTGCCGGCCGTTCACCATAAGCGCACGGCGGCGCAACGTAAGGCCCGCGCCGACATAATCTGCGTAGCCCGTTGGTGCGGTCTGCGGGGTGAAAATATTGTCCAGCGCGCTGTTGATTTGGCTTTGCGGGGCAAAAGCGGTGATCAGTGGCACAATTGTAGCGCCGCCAATGGGCGAAGAGGTGACATTATACCATAGGCCAAGATCGCCGGGAAAGGGCATCGTAGCCCCCGAGACGATGACAAGCGCCTTTGGCTGTGCCCGTAAGCCCCACGCCATCGCAACCGCGCCGCCATAGGAATGGCCCAAAACGATAGGATGGGGTGCGCCAAGCTGGTTTGCCGCAGCAATCAGCGCATCAGCTTGGGCCAAAGGGCTAAGGTCGGTGCCGGGCAGGCCGTCGGACCAGCCCATGCCGGGGCGGTCAAAGGTGATAACGCGGTAGTCGGATTTCAGGCGATCGACCAGATCAAAGGTGAAATCGCGGGTATTGCCCGAGGCACCGTGGATCAGCACAAGGTCTGGGCCCTCACCTTGAACATCTGCATGAATGCGCGCGCCGTTGACCGTTAGGAACTGGCCTGTCGCGGGATATGCGGCCTCGGCCTGCTCTTCACGCGCGACGGCCCGCTTGTCGACCAAGACAGCGCAACCGCCGAGGGCGAAGGTGGAAAGGATGAGGCTAGCGACCAATTTGTTCAATATCATATGGGGTTGACTGGTAAATTTCATTTATCCAGTTACCATATAGAAGGTGCGCGTGGCTTCTCCACCTGTTCAACGGTTTCATCGCGGGATTGTCATCTGGGTAGTAGTTTTGCGGCACGTTGATCGGGGTGCCTGCCGCGATATCGCGGTCATATTCCTGCTTGAGCGTGTCACTGTCATATTCGAAATGGTTAAAGATATAGAGCGCTCGGTGGGCGGCATCTTCAACCAAGCACGGGCCAGATTGGTCCGAGCCGAGCAGGGTGCGTAGGCCGGGGGCTGCGTCAATCTCGGCCTGTTTCATTTCGGTCCAACGCGACACGGGGATCACGCAATCATCTGAAAACCCACGCAAATAGGGCGATGCGGGCGCAAGGTTGGTGTGGCGGAAACAGCCGAAGGCTTTGGCGGGCAAGATGTGCTTTTTCACACCGTGAAAATGGTTAATCATCGCCATCCCACCCCAGCATACGCCAAAGGTAGATTGGACGTTGGTTTGCGTCCAGTTCATCACTTCAACCAGCTCATCCCAATAGGTGACGTCTTGAAACGGCAAATGTTCAATCGGTGCGCCGGTGATGATGAGGCCGTCAAATTTTTCATCGCGTACCTCTTGGAAGGGGCGGTAAAAGGCCTCCATATGCTCGGCTGCGGTGTTTTTGGTTTGGTGTTCCGACATGCGGATTAACGACAAGTCAATCTGCAATGGCGTCGCACCGATCAGGCGGGCAAACTGGTTCTCGGTCTGTATTTTCTTGGGCATCAGGTTCAAGAGCGCGATTTTCAGCGGGCGGATGTCTTGGTGGCTGGCGCGGTCGGGTGAAATCACCATCACGCCTTCCTTTGACAAAACGTCAAAAGCGGGCAGATCTTCGGGCAAGGTGATGGGCATAATTTAGGCTCCGGTATTCGGATGAGATTTAGGCGGTCGCTTGGCGGCGATCAAGGGCGGTGGCGATCAACGTTATGTAATCGTCGGGCGATTTCACCTGCGCCACCTCATCGGCGGTGACGGTGACGCCCCATTTTGCCATGGCGGCATAGCGCGGGCGGCGATGGTCAAGCAGGCGGGCATAACCATAGCGCAAAAAGGCGTCAGGGTTCACTTCCGCCTCGGTCAGGGATTGTTCCGTCAGATAGTCATTCCAGACTTGAAGCAGGAATTCCGGCTGATAATACATAGGCTTAGGTGCGCGATCAAAGCGGCGGATCAGGGCATCGCGATGCGCGTCCGAGCCTTGGATCCAGACCAGCAGCAGGTTGCGCGACAGGGCGGTCAAAATCGGGTCGGCGGGGTCATCGGCATTGACCACCTCGCAGATAGAGCCGCCGCTGTCGCACACGAAATTGTCATAGCCATACAGGCTGGCGGCGCGGGTTATGAAACGCTCGGTATCCATTAACGCGGCTTTTTCGGCAGCCTCATGCTGGGTTTGGCGGGCACAATATTCGGCAAAGGCCACGCCGCCAAGGTCGGGGTTGCCGGGTTTGCCAAGGTAGGTGGACAAGGGCGCGAGGTTTTCAAAGGTGATATTCGACGCGATATAAACGCTGTCTGTTAACAACAGCTCACGCAAAAGCGGGATTTTCATCGCCTCACGTTTGAAATTATCTGCAATATATTCGCCCATATAGCGGGTGCCAATGCGGTAATCGACCGAATAATGAAACCACCCAGCATCATCACGCAACATATTGGAAAGATAAGTTTTTCCAAGGCCAGACATGCCAAAGAGCAAGGTTTTTTTGGCCGGTTCTGCCAGCCAGTCTTTGGATGAAGTATAGAGCATCTGGGCCTCCGCTGGGTGTTGGTGCCATGTGATAGCGCGGCTGTGCGCCAAGTTCACGCGAAAACTGCGGCGTGGCGTGCAACTGTGCTTGGCAAGGCGCTTTTTGGCGGCTAGATTTTCGGTATGATTTTACCTGTCGTTTTGTTTGTGTCTTCAGTTCTGGCGATGGCTGCGACATGGGCCATGCCGGATGTGTTTTTGCTGGCAGTGCTGTGTGCGGTTGCCAGCGCGATTGTGTTGCTGCGGGCGTGGCGGGCACGCGAAAAGCCTGCGAACTGGATCGTCGTTGACGGGTCTAATGTCATGTATTGGAACGGCGGCGTGCCAAAGCTGGAAACGGTTATCACGGTGTTGGATCGGCTCAGGGCCTTGGGCTTTGCACCCGGAGTGATGTTTGACGCGAATGCAGGGTATTTGCTGGAAGGGCGGCATCGCGATGATGCAGCGTTTGCGCGCGGTCTGGGGATGCCGACAAGCCGGGTTTTGGTGATGCACAAAGGGGTACAGGCCGATGGGTACATTCTGAAATCAGCGCGGGATTTGGGGGCACGGATTGTGACAAATGACCGCTTTCGCGATTGGGCCAGTGAATACCCCGAGGTGTCAAACCGCGGGCATTTGGTACAAGGCGGGTATCAGAGCGGCAAGCTGTGGTTGGATTTGGGTCATTGATATGAAAAAGCCCCGCAGGTTTTGCGGGGCTTTGGGTTTTTAATCCGTGCAGCTTAGAAGCTGTAGCCAATCTTAACACCGACGCCGACGGCGTGGTTTTTGGTGAAGCTGGAGGCGGTGTTTGCTGCAGTCGGCTCCGTGTCTTTCGTCAGCGTAGTCAGAGCATCGCCGATTTTGATGTAGGAAACGCCGCCCGTGATTTTCATGTTGTCACGAGTGTAAACGGCGGCCAGAGTTAGGCTTTTCTTGCCATCGGTCGGGCCAAGGTTTGCCGAAAAGCCCCCATCCGCTTTTTCATAGCCTGCAGACGCCGAGACCGCCCAATTGTCGTTCAACTTGCGGCCAACGCCCAAGGAATAGGTGATGGTATCATTAGGGTAAGATACGAGAGGAGCACCTGCTAGTAGGGAATTTCCGTAAACCGCAGGTGCGATCTTGAAATTGGACCAATCAACCCAGCGGATCGAGCCGAAAAGCAGCGTGTCTTTGGCAACGCCTGATTGGAATTCCAAGTTTAGAGATTGAGGTGTGTCAACTTCGGTTGTGCTAGAGGCGTCGGCTCCGACCGAAAGTACCGAGCTTTCAGTAACCGAGAACTTATGCTTTACTTTGGAGCTGTAAATTAGCGCGACCCGCAGCGCGATTTCAGGCTTTTCATACGCAGCACCAATCACGTAGCCGACGCCCGCGTCTCGGCTGGCCTCGCCTTTATACGGAATGCCCGATGTGCCACCGAGGAATGGAACCTTAGCTTTAGCAGACATAGTCTGGTATTTCATGCCGCCATAGACGGAAAGGTTGGTTGCTGTCCTGTATTTCAGCAGGCCTGTCATGGCCATCGTGCTGATCGAGGCGGTAGAGCCGCGCGCAAAATAGGTGGTCCCCGCAGGGTAGTTGACATCCGCGCCGAACGGCTGGTCGACGATCAGAGCAGCCGAAATACGGTCGTTGAATTGATATTTTAGGCCACCACTGATTTGGTTGTAATTGCCCGCCATATCACCCGAAGCTTGCAGCGGTGTCGGCGTTGCCAAGGAAACCGCGGTGCCTGCACCAACACCGGAAACGCTTGGCGATACACGGCTAAAGGAAAATTCGAAGTAATTGCCTTTTTCGAATAGAATGCTGGTGGATTGCCCCGAACGATCAATGCCACCCGCGTGGGCTGCACCTGCGCCAAGTGCAACTGCCCCCAGAGTTGTCAGAATTTTTTTCATCGTAGTCCCCTCCTAACTTGTCCTTGAGCGTCTAAATACTTATGTCCCAAGATCAGCGTTAGTGAGGTCCTCCCAAGCGGTCAATTTGTTACGCCGCGTTACTAATTTTGGCGGGCGATGCTGTTGCATCTATGCCCGATTTGCAGCGACCTTGCTGGCCCAAAGGTTAACGCTGATGCCGATCAGGATCATTGCCGCACCGATAATAAGGGCAGGGTCAAGGCCTTCATCATACAGAACCCAACCCAGAGTGAATGCCACGGGCAGACGAAGGAAGTCGACGGGCACAACAACACTGGCCGGGGCAAGTGACAGTGCAGTGGTCAGGCAGAAATGAGCGGTGAGGCCGCAAAGCCCGATGAGCACCAGCCAAGGCAGAGATTGCGCTGTCGGCAAGGCAATGTCACCATCATAGCCCGCCATGATCAGGCCCATGATCAGCTGCATGCCTGTTAACCAGAACATGATGGAGACCGTGGATTCGTGGCGGGTCAGCGATTTTGTCGCAAGATTGGTCGCGGCAAAACAGACGGCTGCAAGGGCAGCGGCGGCTATTCCGGGGTCGTAGGCTGAAAAATCGGGCTTTGCGACAAAGAGGGTGCCAGCAAAGCCGAAACCTGCGGCGATAAGCTTGGGGCGGGTCAGGGTCTCGCCCAGAAAGATCGGGGCGAGGAGGATGACCCAGATCGGCGAGGTGAACTCTAACGCGAAAACCTGACCAAGGGGGATCATGGTTAGGGCCCAGAACCATAGGTTTTGCCCAGTGAAATGCGCCGCGTTGCGCAGGGCGTGTCGGTGCAGACGGCTGGTTTTCACCTCATGCAGGCGGCCGGTGGTGACGGTCACCGTCACAACAATGACAAAGCCTATGAGAGACCGCCATGTCATGATTTCAAAAGTGTCATGCAGGCCAGAGACTTCGCGCCCTGCAACGGCCATGACCGAGAAAGCTGCGATAGAGCCGATCATCCAAAATGCGGCGGCGAGGGGGTGGTTACGTTCCGTCATGCGCTGTTGATGGCTGGGGCGGTTGTATTTGTCCAGAGCTTACGAATTTTTGGCGAAAATTCTGATTTTTCGTCGAAAAATGGCAAGCGCGAAAACGTGGTGACGCTTAGTAGAGGCGGCGAAAAGCTGGGCCAGCCAGTGATCTGCATATGATTATTGTACAGTTTCCATGGGCCAAATATTGCTGGCCCATGGTTAAATAATGCCTAATAAGCCTTAGCCGCGACGCCCGCCGCGACGCCCGCCACGACCACCGGCAGCCCCGATAGAGGCAGAGGCTTCGGCAAAGCTCATCCCGCCTTCAACCGCCTCAATCACCTTGGCAAAGCGGATCCACTCTCCGCCATTGGCATCGTGGTTCATCAAGAAGTTGGCGGCGCGAATGGCCTCCATTTCTTGCAAACGCACGGGGTTCATGATGGCAGAGGTCATGCCGGCGCCAATGGCCATGGGCAGGAATGCGCCATTGATACCGTGGCGCTGGGGCAGCCCGAACGAGATGTTCGACGCACCGCACGTGGTGTTTACGCCCAATTCTTCACGCAAACGGCGCACGAGGGTAAAGACTTGTTGGCCAGCAGACCCCATCGCACCCACGGGCATAACCAGCGGATCAACCACGATGTCACAGGCGGGAATGCCAAAATCGGCGGCGCGCTCGACAATCTTTTTGGCAACAGCAAAGCGGACATCGGGGTCTTCGGAAATGCCGGTATCGTCGTTGGAAATCGCCACCACCGGCACGTTGTATTTTTTAACCAGCGGCAGCACCAGCTCCATGCGATCTTCCTCACCTGTGACCGAGTTCAGGAGTGGGCGACCCTCGGCGGCTTTCAGGCCCGCTTCAAGCGCGCCGGGAACCGAGCTGTCGATGCACAAAGGCGTGTCGGTGATGGCTTGGATGCGCATGATCAATTCATGCATCAGCGGTGGCTCGACAAAGTTATTGTCGGCATAGCGCGGATCTTCGGCCATTTTATTGGTGAAAACCGCGCCAGAGTTGACGTCTAGGATCGAAGCACCGCAGGCCACCTGCTCCAATGCGTCACGCAGAACGGTCTCAAAATTGCCAGCCTCAAGCTCGGCCGCCAGCTTTTTACGGCCTGTGGGGTTGATGCGTTCGCCGATAACACAAAAGGGTTCGTCAAAACCGATGATTACCGTTTTTGTTTTAGATTCAATGACAGTACGGGTCATAGTTAAACTAATTCCTTAAGATTGAGAGGCAGGGATGGCAGCGTTTCCGCCGTTTTCAATAGCCCAGTTGGCATTGGTTTTGATACCGCCAAGCGGGAAGAAATGCACGGACTGAATGCCGAAATCTGGGTGCTTGGCTTTGTGGGCGGCAAGTTCGGTTACAAAATCCGTCGGCTCATAGGGTAACAACAGCTTTGTCACATCCATCGCGCGTTTTTGCAGCACGCGCAACGACGGGCCAACACCGCAAGCAATGGCGAATTTAATCAGAGTTTGCAGCTTGGCGGGGCCAGCTACACCGATATGGATCGGGATATTGATGCCTTCAGATGCAAGGCGGTCAGCCCATTTAATCACTGGCCCGGATTCAAAGCAAAACTGGGTGGCGAGCGCCATTTTGGCATCCGAGCGCTCGGAAAACGCTTGTTTCCACTTTAGCGCCTCCATCACCAGCTTATCGCCGCCATCACGGTCAATATCACGGTTGCCTTCGGGGTGCCCTGCGATGTGTAGGCGGTCAAACCCGTCGAAAAGGCCCGTTTCCATCAGCTGCATCGAGTTGTCAAAGTCACCGTGCGGGGTGGCCACGCCACCGCCAAGCAAGAGCGCTTGTTTAACATCCGCCTCACCTTGGTATTGGGCGATCCAATCGGCAAGGGTGGCGCGGTCTTTGATGATGCGGGCCGGGAAATGTGGCATAACATCAAAGCCTTCGCCGTTTAGGCGCTTGGCGGTGGCGACCATTTCCTCGATCGGAGTGCCTTCAATATGGGCAACATAAACGCGGGTGCGCTGTGGCAAGAGATCGCGGAAGTTTTCGACCTTTTCGGCGGTGCGCGGCATCACCTCAATCGAGTAATCTTGCAAAAACGACGCAAGCTGGGGGGCGGTTGCCGTCGCAGGGTTGGCCGGCGCCGAGGCGCGTTTGAAATTGAAAAGAGCCACTACGTTCTCCCACAGTTTGTTAGTTAAGGGTACGTTTTCCAAAGGGTTAGGCCCAGCCGGAATTGTCGATCAATTGCTTGATGCGGGCAGTATCAAACTCGGCCTCAAGCCGTGCAGCTTCGGATTTTGCAATCTCGGCCGGGTCGCCATCAAGCGGGTAGGGTGCGGCCTTGCGCCATTCGGCGAGGTAAAGATCGGCATCTTTGGCACCGATTTTCATAGCGCAACGGTCAATCGCCTGTTCGAAGCGTTCAGGCAGCTGAACTTTGGTGCCCGAGCGACCTTTGCCGACGATAACCTGCGCCGGAATATCCCGCCAATACACGATTGTAACCTCTGGCATCTTGCGATTCCCCTTTATTCTATTGGCCTGTTTTAACGCTAGATCGGCGCGGTCAAAGCCGTTTTTCGACACCAAAACTGCTATCAGCGACCTAAGGCCGGTGATAGCAGGGCGCGCTGCGGGGTGCGATAGGCGGAAAGGGTCATAATCTTCATCTTGTTTATGAAGCCTTGCGCGGTTAGCATGGGGATAACACTGTATGGAGGGCGTGACATGACGCCCGAGCGTCCCCGGGAGGAGGACGCGATCCCTGAGCTTTTTGATTCCGCTGAGGCTCGGGTCGAACCGTCTGACTCCCCCCTGCCTGGGTCGGAGCAGCTATATGCTGCGCTTGATTTGGGTACAAATAGTTGCCGGATGCTGATTGCCCGACCACGGGGTAGCCAGTTTCAGGTGATCGACAGTTTTTCCAAAACTGTTCAGCTTGGCGCGGGGCTTGAAGCCTCGGGCAGGCTTTCGCGTGCGTCGATGACGCGGACGATACAAGCGCTGCGGATTTGTCAGAAAAAGCTGGAAAAGCATCGGGTTAAGCGGATGCGCCTCGTCTCGACCGAGGCCTGTCGGCAAGCGCGAAACGGGCGCGACTTTATTCGGCAAGTGCGGCGAGAGGCCGGTTTGCAGTTGGAAATTATAGCGCCCGAAGACGAAGCTCGGCTGGCGGTTATTTCCTGCGCGCCTTTGGTAAATGTGCAGACCGAGCAGTTGCTGGTGGTCGATATTGGCGGTGGCTCAACCGAGTTGGTGTGGATCGATCTGACGGGCGTTGACCCTGCCGACCGCCCCCGCGCGATTATGCGGCTGCATGCGGGGTTTAAACCGCAAGGTCCGGGGCAGGCGCGGGTGGTCGATTGGATCTCGGTGCCTTTGGGGGTGGCGACGCTGAAAGACCAGTTCGCGGATGTTGAGGATGACGCGGCGCGCTTTGCCTTGATGAGCTGGTTTTTTGAAGAAAACCTGTCGAGCTTTTCGCCGTACAACTATGACAACGCGCGCGAAGGATTTCAGATTATCGGCACCAGCGGCACGGTGACGACGGTGGCGGCGTCCTTCTTGGGCCTGAAACGTTACGATCGGGCCAAGGTCGATGGGTTGCGCATGTCGTCGGATCAGATAGATACGGTTATCCGCGAATATTTGGCCCTTGGGCCGGAAGGGCGGCGGACAGACCCGAGAATCGGGCGTGACAGGCATAGTTTGATTATGTCGGGGGCGGCAATTTTGCAGGCTTTGATGCGGGTTTGGCCGACGGACCGCTTGTCGGTTGCGGATCGGGGCCTGCGCGAAGGCTTACTTTATGCCCAGATGAGCGCGGATGGCGTGCTGACGGATGGGCCTTATGAATGACGGTGTGAGACGATGACCGAGAAAAATACATCAGGCCGCGGCCAGCGTGATTTGCGCGTGCGCGTAAAAACGGCAAAGGGGCGCAAACTGTCGTCGACGCTTTGGCTGGAACGCCAGTTGAACGACCCTTATGTGATCCGCGCCAAGAAAGAGGGCTTTCGGGGCCGGGCGGCCTATAAGATTGCCGAGTTGGATGAAAAATACGGGTTTTTGGTGCCCGGCGCGCGCGTGGTCGACCTTGGCTGTGCGCCCGGTGGCTGGTGCCAGATCGCAGTAGAGCGGGTGAATGCGCTGGGGCAGAACCCGAAAAAGCCGGTCGGCACGGTTTTGGGCGTAGATTTGCAAGAGATCGAGCCGATTTCCGGCGCGCAGATCCACCAGCTGGATTTTTTATCTGAGGAAGCCGATGCGTTGGTCAAAGGCTGGCTGGGCGGTAATGCCGATGTCGTGATGTCGGATATGGCGGCTTCGGCCTCGGGGCATAAGGGCACAGACCACTTGCGGATTATCGGATTGGTCGAGGCGGCTTTAGCCTTTGCCTTTGACACATTGGATGAGGGCGGCACATTTGTCGCTAAGGTATTGGCCGGTGGCGCCGAACTCGGTATGCAAAACCTGTTGAAGAAGAATTTTAAAAAGGTGGCGAACGTAAAGCCGAATGCAAGCCGACAGGACAGTTCTGAGAAATTCGTCGTGGCGATGGGGTTTCGCGGGCGCGAAGCGATGGCGGCAGATAAATCTGAATGACGCCTTTTACATGGACGCAAAAGAAAAGGCACCCGAGGGTGCCTTTTTTCATATCCAGAATGGACAAAAATTATCCGCGCCAGCTGCGGACAGGGCCGCAATCCATATGGACAAAGTTTGAACGGCTATAGGTGCCCACGCCACCAGATGCACAGGCCGAGGCGGCCTTGGTCATCTGGGCAATGCTGCGCGATTTCAGGCGCAAATCAGCAGCCTGTCCGCGCATGTGCAGCGAATTTTTGGCAACGCCGCTTGATTTAGACCGCAACATTGCGTTTGTTTTCGGGCTGCGATAGCCCGAGAGCAGCATATAAGGCTCAGAGATATTCATCAGGTTGTGCGACGCGGCCATAATATCAACCGTGCGGGCATCGATGTTTGTGGATGTCCCTGTTCGCCAGTCGCGCATAAAGTGGTTCACTTCTGTCAGCGCTTCGCTGATGTAGTCGCCATCAACCCAATAGATCGTGTCTATGCTTTCGCCAGTGCGGCCCGAGTACATTTTGATGCGTCGAATATCACCTGCACCACGCAGGAACCCAAAAGCGTTACTGTAGGTTGGTGTTGCGATCAAAGCCGTTGCCGCAAAGGCACCAAGTAGCCCACGCCGTGAGATCATCGTTGATGTATCATTTGTCATTCTGAGCGCCTGTCCCGTCGCTGGTATTCTACCACTTTAAAGCGGTCTTTTTGTGCTACTTTCCCCAAGTGCCCTTGTCTTATTGCACAGGTGGAATCGCAACCCAAGTGAAGAGTCGCCACGTTTCCCAGGGTGCAGCTCAATAGGCAAAAATTTGCTTAAAACGGTTTAAGGTCGTTAAAACTGTGGCAAATAAAAGCCATACGCCCGCAATGCGACAGTTTGCGCCCTTCCCACGGGTTTGTGTGTGGACAGCTACAGTATATTGGTGAAGCTAGAATGGGTTACACTGCTGCTAGGAAATATTATGATTGATTTATGCTTGCTCCGGCCTGGATTGGGTCGCGGGGCCAAGGTGGTTTTGCTTGCGACATTGCTGTCCGGCGCGGCGGTTTTGTCGGCAGGTGCGCAGACCAAAATCTCATTTTCGGTTGCCAAAGAGCTTGGGGCCTTTCGTCAATCGGTCGCTGCGGCTGCATCAGATGACAAAGAGATTGCCGCGTTTTATCATGATTCTGGCTTTGCACCGATCTGGACGGGCGAAGGGCAAGAGGCCCGACGCTCGGCGCTGTTGACTGCGCTGGCGGGGGCTGGCGCGCATGGATTGCCGGTAAACCGCTATGATCCTGCGCGTTTGATTGCGGCCGCACGGGATGCGCGCACCGAAGGTGACCGCGGGCGGCTGGATGTGATGATGACGCGGGCGCTGTTGGATTATGCGCATGATGTGCAGACGGGCGCGTTGACACCGGGCAAGGTTATTCCGCTGATCAAGCGCGAGGTGCCGCTGCGTGACCGGCGCAAGAACCTTGAGGCATTCTTGGCGTCCGAGCCGGTGGCCTTTTTGAAATCACTGCCACCGCGCACGCCTGCCTATGCGCAGCTGATGCGGACCAAGTTTGAGCTGGAGCAACGTGTGGCTTTGGGCGGTTGGGGCGAAAAGGTCTCGGTAGGGGCGCTGAAGCCGGGGGATAGTGGCAAAGCGGTTTTGCAGTTGCGTGACCGCTTGGTCGCCTTGCACTATTTGCCGCGCAGCGTGACTGCGACCTATGATGCGTCGATCCAAAAGGCGGTGCAGGCCTTTCAGACTGATATGGGACTGGAAGCGGATGGCGTGGCCGGCGCGGGCACGATTGAGCAGATAAACATCGGCCCGCAAGAGCGGCTTGAATCCGTTGTCGTAGCGATGGAACGCGAGCGCTGGATGAATATTGAGCGTGGGCCGCGCCACATCTGGGTGAACCTGACCGATTTTACCGCCAAGATCGTCGATCATGGCCGCGTCACCTTTACCACGCGCTCGGTTATTGGGGCCAATTCCGATGATCGGCAAACGCCCGAATTTTCGGATGAGATGGAGTACATGGTGATTAACCCGTCGTGGAATGTACCACGCTCGATCACCACCAAAGAATACCTGCCGATGATGCAGCGCAATCCGAACGCGGCCAGCCATTTAAAAATTGTCGATAGCCGTGGCCGGGTTGTGCCGCGCAGTGCGATCAATTTTGCGGCCTATTCGGCGCGGAGCTTTCCGTATTCGATGCAGCAGCCGCCCTCGGACGGAAATGCCTTGGGCTTGGTGAAGTTCATTTTCCCAAACCAGTACAATATTTACCTGCACGACACACCGTCTAAATCGCTGTTCGCGCGTGAGGTTCGGGCATTTAGCCATGGGTGCATTCGGCTTAGCGACCCCTTTGATTTTGCCTATGCCTTGTTAGCGGCGCAAACAGATGATCCGGTGGGCGTGTTCAAATCGCATCTGGCAACGGGTAAGGAAAGCCGTGTTGTTCTGGATGTGCCGCTGCCGGTGCATTTGGTTTATTTCACTGCATATCCTTCAAATACAGGCCGGATTGAGTATCGCCGTGATGTTTATGGCCGAGACGCGGCGATTTTTCGCGCCTTGACCGAAGCCGGGGTAGCACTGGGGCAATATCAGGGCTAAATCCTTCGTAACGGCCTTGGGTGGCCACGCACTGAAGGAGCCGAGCATGGGCCATACTATTGCAGAGATCGCTTTGGCGCTTGGGGCCGAGGCTGTTGGTGACACATCGGTGGTGATCGAGCGTGCAGCCGAGCCTGCCTCGGCGGGGCCAAATGATTTGGCTTTGGCGATGGACCCACGCTACGGCGATGGCATTTCCAAAGGGGCCGCCGTTGCCGCGTTGCTGTGGCAGGGGGCCGATTGGCAAGCGCTGGGGCTGAAGGCTGCTATTTTTGCGCCGCGTGGGCGGTTGGCAATGGCTGGCTTGTCGCGGATGTTGGATGCGGGGCCGATGATTGCGGCCGGCGTGCATGCAATGGCGGTGGTTGATCCATCGGCGATGATCGGCGAGGGCGCCGCGATTGCGCCGTTTGTGGTGATTGGCGCAGGGGTTTGGATTGGGCCGAATGCGCGGATTGCCAGCCATGTGTCTATTGCCGAAGGGGCGCAGATCGGCGCGGATGCGTTGATCTGCCAAGGGGCGCGGATTGGCGCACGCGTGGTGATTGGCGACCGCTTTATTTGCCAGCCCGGTGCGGTGATTGGGGCCGACGGATTTTCTTTTGTGACGCCCGAAAAATCGGGGGTTGAGGAAATTCGTCAGACCCTTGGCCAGCGCGATGCAATTGCCGCACAAAGCTGGACCAGAATACATTCATTAGGTGCTGTAAGTATTGGGAATGATGTGGAAATTGGCGCGAACGTCTGTATCGATCGCGGCACCATTCGCAACACCTCTATTGGCAATGGCACCAAGTTGGATAACCTTGTGCATATTGGGCATAACGTACAGGTGGGCGATGATTGCTTGCTTTGCGGGCAGGTTGGGGTTGCGGGATCAAGCCGGATTGGCAACCGTGTCGTGCTGGCAGGGCAATGCGGGGTGAATGACAACATCTTTGTCGGCGATGATGTGATTGCGGGTGGGGCCACTAAAATTTTCACAAATGCGCCCGCAGGGCGGGTCTTGCTGGGCTATCCTGCGGTGAAAATGGAAACCCATCTGGAAATGCAAAAAGCGCTGCGTCGCTTGCCACGTTTGTTTAAGAAACTGTCACAAACGCCTGATAAAGCAGATAAAACGGAGGGCTGAGAGATGATGACCGTCGAAGATAAAGTGCGCAGTATCATTGCCGAACAAGCCGGGCTTGATCTGGCGGATGTGTCGCCAGACAGCAGTTTGGAAAGCCTCGGGGTCGATAGCCTTGGGCTGGTAGAGGCGATCTTTGCGATTGAGGAAACCTTTGATATTTCAGTGCCGTTCAATGCCAATGCGCCGCAGGACAGCGGGTTTGACCTGACCTCGGTGCGCACCATATCGGCGGCGGTACAAGGGTTGATCGACCTTCAGGCCGCATGAAACGGGTTGTCATCACGGGCGCGGGGACGGTAAACGCGCTTGCCCAAGATGTGGCGGGCACGCTTAAGGCGTTTGCGCAGGGGCGCTGCGGGATTACAGCGCTGGATATTCCCGATATTGACCGGCTGTCGATTAAGATCGGGGGCCAAGTGCACGGCTGGGACCCTGAGGCGCATTTTAACCGCCAACAGATCGTTTTGTTTGATAAATTTACCCAGTTCACACTGGTCGCCGCACGGCAGGCCGTTGCGCAATCGGGGCTGAATTTTGATGGCCGTTTGGGCAATGAGGCGGGCGTTGTGCTGGGCACGGCGGGCGGGGGCGTGAACACGTGGGATGAAAACTACCGCGCGGTGTATGAGGAACGCAAAAACCGCGTGCATCCGTTTGTGGTGCCAAAGCTGATGAACAACGCCGCCGCCAGCCATGTGTCAATGGAGTTTAACCTGCGCGGGCCCAGCTTTTCGGTGGCCACAGCTTGTGCCAGTTCTAACCACGCTATGGGGCAGGCCTTTCATATGATCCGCTCTGGCATGAGCCGCGCGATGGTGACGGGTGGGTCGGAATCCATGCTGTGTTTTGGCGGAATCAAAGCGTGGGAAGGCCTGCGCGTGATGTCAAAAGAGGCGTGCCGTCCGTTTAGCCTGACGCGCAATGGCATGGTGCAGGGCGAAGGTGCTGCGGTGTTTGTGTTTGAGGAGCTTGAGCATGCCCGAAAACGCAAAGCCGAGATTTTGGCCGAGGTGGTAGGGTTTGCCATGACCTCGGACGCGGCCGATATTGTGATGCCGTCACGCCAAGGGGCCGCGCGCGCGATTGCCGGGGCGCTGCGCGATGCCCGGCTGAACCCTGCCGATGTGGGCTATATCAACGCGCATGGCACGGGCACGGCGGCGAATGACAAAACCGAATGTGCGGCTGTGGCCGATGTGTTTGGGCCGCAGGCGGATCATGTGATGATTTCGTCTACCAAGTCGATGCATGGGCATTTGATTGGTGGGACGGGCGCGGTCGAGTTGCTGGCCTGCATCATGGCGTTGCGCGATGGCATTATTGCGCCAACGATTGGCTATGAGGAGCCGGACCCGGAATGTGCGCTGGACGTGGTGCCAAATGAGGCGCGCGAGGCACGGGTAGAGGCGGCAATCTCTAATGCTTTTGCCTTTGGCGGGTTGAATGCGGTTTTGGCATTGCGGCGGGTTTGAGTCGCCGATTTGAGTAGGCAGGCGGGGGCGTTGCCCCCCTGCGCCTGAAGGCGCATTCCCCCCAGGATATTTTTACCGAACAGAAAGTGGGCCACAGAATGGTGGGTCATAGGAAAACGGGCCCCAGATATGAAAACGCCGCGCAGATTGGGCGCGGCGTTTTGGGTATTGCGACGTCTTGATGGATTAGTTGCCGTTTGTTTTGTTCACGGCGTCATAGCCTGCGGTGAAGCCGGACAGGGATACCTTGAGCTCTACCTTTTGGTCAGGAGCTACGACGGGAACGATGCTCAAAACAGCCCCATTCCCCTTTTTAAAGCTGTCAATTTCGGCTTGGGTAAAGCCGACACGAGAGATACAGCCAATATTGGAGCACCAAGAGAACGGATATTTCCGAGCTTGGCCATTATCAACCGACATTGTGACATCTTCGGTGAGCAGCGTTTCAAGCGGGGCGATGATGGTCGCGCCAGCAGCGGCTTTTTGGCCGGCGGGCAAGCCGAAAATCGAAATCTCTGCCACGGCATTGCCTTGGTCGTCTTTCAGCAATTGATACAGCTGGCAAGGATCTGCGCCGTCTTCGGTTTTGACGCAGCGCTGTTCCCAGTCGCCAAAGGATGCGGCGGTGTAGGTCGTGCCTACGCCATTCGCTGCGCCTTCGGTTTTGCCCATCGATAGGCCATTGGCGGCAGATGTTTCAGCAGTTTCGGCTGGCGCGGTGGTTTCGGCTGGCGCCGTTGTGGTTTCTGGGGCCGTCGTTTGCGCCAACGCTGCGGTGCCAACCAGCAGGCAAAGGGTCGTCGCGAAAAGCTGTGCAGTTTTGGTGGCGTACATTCGGATCAGTCCTTCAGTGATTTGTCGTTTGTTTACCATGGCCTTTGCAAAGTGTCAGGCCGAAATGATTGGTATCGGGCGGTCACAAGGCGGATTGCCGCGCAAGATATAAGTAGAGCGGGTATGTAGGTTTAAAATAAACTAGGGCCGGCGAACCGACCCTGTTTTTTTAATTATTTTTGCTCCCTGTCGGACTGGCCGACGTCATGGGTTGGGACGCTAAGGCCAAATTTAAAGGGCGTCAACAGGGAATCGTGATGATTTTTATGTGATGTCAGAATAAAAAAACCGCGCCTTTTCAAGGGCGCGGCCAGTTCAACAGGGAGGAAGTTGCACCAAACACCTGTTTCCAAGCCTTTGGTCAGAAGGACTCTGGCATAGAAACGTTAACAATGTATTTTGGTTGCAAGAGATGACGGCTGCACGGTTTGCAGCCATAGGTTGAAGAGGGTGTTTGCGATGGCTGAAGACAGTATTTTCGTGGGAGGTGGGGGGGCTGCATATGCGGACCCGCAAGGCCTGCTGTTGGGCTATGGCAACCGCCACGGGCTGATTGCAGGGGCGACAGGCACCGGCAAAACCGTGACTTTACAGATCTTGGCCGAGGGGTTTTCAGCGGCAGGCGTGCCGGTGTTTATGTCGGATGTGAAGGGTGATCTTTCGGGGATCGCGCTACCCGGCACAGAAAGCCAAAAGCTGCATGCGGCGTTTATGAAGCGAGCCGCGACGATCGGGCTAGATTTGAAATACAGCGCGTTTCCCGTGACGTTTTGGGATCTGTATGGCAAGCAGGGCCACCCTGTGCGCACCACCGTGGCCGAGATGGGGCCGCTGCTGCTGTCGCGGTTGCTAGAGCTGACCGAGCCACAAGAAGGCGTAATGAACGTGGCGTTTCGGATTGCCGATGACGAAGGTTTGCCGATGTATGATATGAAAGATCTGCGTGCGATGCTGACGTTTATTGCCGAGAATGCGACCGATATCAGCGCCAAATACGGGCTTGTTTCGACCAGCTCGATCGGGGCCATTCAGCGGCGCTTGCTGGTGTTGGAAAATCAAGGCGGCGATAATTTGTTTGGCGAGCCTGCGCTGGATTTGGCCGATATGATGACGGTCGACAAAGACGGGCGCGGGCGGATCAATATTCTGGCCGCCGATCAGTTGATGGGCGCGCCACGGCTCTATGCGACGTTCCTGCTGTGGTTGTTATCCGAACTGTTTGAAGAGCTGCCCGAGGTGGGCAACCCCGATAAGCCGAAACTGGTGTTTTTCTTTGACGAGGCGCATTTGCTGTTTGACGGCGCGCCGAAAGCGCTGGTCGATAAGGTGGAGCAGGTCGTGCGTCTTATCCGGTCGAAAGGCGTGGGGATTTATTTTATCACGCAAAAGCCTGCCGATGTGCCGGATGATGTTTTGGCGCAATTGGGCAACCGCGTGCAACACGCGCTACGGGTGTTCACGCCGCGCGACCAGAAAGATTTGCGGCTGGCGGCGCAGACCTACCGCGAAAATCCGCGTTTTTCGACTGAGGATGCGATTAAAGAGGTCGGTACCGGTGAGGCTGTGACCTCGTTTTTGCAGGATAAAGGAATTCCGGGCGTGGTGGAACGCACGCTGGTGCGGCCGCCAAGCAGCCAGCTGGGGCCGATTGATATGGGCACGCGGGCGATGCTGATGGCAGGATCGCCGGTTGCGGGCAAATATGAGGCGGTAATTGACCGCGATTCGGCGTTTGAACGACTGAAGGTGCGGGCTGATGCGGCGGCAAAAGAGGCAGCAGATGCCGAGGCTGCCGAGGCCAAAGCCGCACAGGATGCCAAAGAAAACCAGATCGACACGCGTGAGTTTAAGTCTGCGCGGCGCTATGATGGCGGGCGGGCAGCCCCCAAGGCGCGGAAATCTTCGTCCGATAGCGTGGGTGAGGCGTTTGCAAAATCATTCGCGCGGCAGTTGGGCACGAAAAGCGGCCAAGCGATTGTGCGCGGTATTTTGGGGTCTTTGTTCAAGAGCCGTTAAGCCCATCTGCGCGCCCCTTTGGCGGGGCGCGCTAATTTAGCTGTCTACACGCCTGAAGTCACGGGCCAAATGGGCAGTTTTCTCGGCCCAGATCGTGGCCTTGCTGCGAGTTTGATGGGCGGCAAACGCCTGCGCATCGACAAACGCCTCATCAAGATGCCAAACCATAGGGTCCTCAGTTTGGGTGACGTTGAACTTCAAACACCCCACCTCGGCACGGCTAAGGCGGATGTGTTCAGGCAAGTAGGCCTGAACCATCTCTACCTCGCCCTGCGTTTGGCAGGTCAGCGTGCCGGTAAGGGTGGTTATTCCCATTCAATCGTGCCCGGCGGCTTTGATGTAATGTCATAAGTAACGCGGTTAATCCCTTGAACTTCATTGATAATCCGCGTTGCGGTTTCGCCAAGGAAGTCATGGGTGAAGGGGTAGTAATCGGCGGTCATGCCGTCAACGGATGTCACCGCGCGCAGGGCGCAGGCGAAATCATAGGTGCGTCCGTCGCCCATCACGCCCACTGTACGAACGGGAAGAATGGCGACAAAGGCTTGCCAAATCTCATCATACAGCCCGTGTTTGCGGATTTGGTCGATATAAACCGCATCGGCCTTTTTCAAAATCGCCAGCTTTTCACGGGTGATTTCGCCGGGGCAGCGAATGGCCAAACCGGGGCCGGGGAAAGGGTGGCGGCCGATGAACGACGCAGGCAGGCCAAGCTCGCGGCCCAAAGCGCGGACCTCATCCTTGAACAGCTCGCGCAAGGGTTCGACCAGTTTCAGGCCCATTTTTTCCGGCAAACCGCCCACGTTGTGGTGCGATTTGATCGTAACCGAGGGGCCGCCCGAGAAGGAGACAGATTCGATGACGTCAGGGTAAAGCGTACCTTGGGCGAGGAATTCCGCGCCCTCAATGTCATTGGCGTATTTCTGGAATACGTCGATGAACAATCCGCCGATGATCTTGCGCTTGGTTTCGGGGTCGGACACCCCGTCAAGCTTGCCAAGGAACAACTCGGATTCGTCGGCGGCGATCAGGTTAAGGTTATAGTTATCGCGGAACATCGCGACAACTTCCTCGGCCTCATTCATCCGCAGCAAACCGTGGTCAACGAACACGCAAGTGAGCTGGTCACCGATGGCTTCGTGGATCAGCAACGCGGTGACAGAACTGTCGACACCGCCGGACAAAGCGCAGATTACCTGTTTGTCGCCAACTTGTTCGCGGATCGCAGCGATGGCTTGTTCGCGGTAGGCGCCCATCGTCCAATCGCCGGTAAAGCCAGCAAGACGGATAAAGTTTTCATAGAGTTTCGCGCCGTTCGGGGTATGGTGCACCTCGGGGTGGAATTGCACGGCATAGAAATCGCGCGACACATCGGCAGTGATGGCATAAGGCGCGTTGGGCGAGGTGCCATAGACCGAAAAGCCGGGGGCCAGCTTGGAGACGTGGTCGCCGTGCGACATCCAAACCTGTTCGCGGTCATTTTCAAACCAGCCCTTAAGGATGGAAAGCTTTTCAGCCGTTGGCGTCACAAAGGCACGGCCAAATTCGGCTGTGCCGTGGCCGCGCTCTACATGGCCACCCAAGCAATGCATCATCACTTGTTGGCCGTAGCAAATGCCCAGAACCGGCACGCCAAGCGTAAAGACCGAGGCCGGCGGCATCGGCGCGCCATCGGCAAAGACCGACGCAGGGCCACCCGAGAGGATCACCGCTTTGGGCTGAAACTCGGCCAGAAACGTATTATCCACTTTGTTAAAGGGATGGATTTCGCAATAGACGTTCAATTCCCGCAGGCGGCGCGCGATAAGCTGCGTGACCTGAGAGCCGAAGTCGATGATGAGGAGGCGTTCATGATGTGTCATATGCGGGGAATAAGCAAGGATTTGCAGAATCGCAAGTGGGCAAACGCGCGGAATGTGTCTGAAATGGGGGGCTGTTTGCCCCCCACAGGCCTGATTTCATCAGACCTTCCCCCCAAAGGTATTTTTTCCAAGATGAAATGGCGCGGCGCGACACTTTGGAATGTCGGTTTTGGGCAGTAAGTGACGGAAATGAGAAGTGGGCGCGCGGCGTTTGGCGGCATAAGGGCGCGAATGGGCCGCAAGTTTGCGGATAATGCGGGAGGTTTCGCGATGAATGAAGTGGCAGGACGGCGGGCGCGCGGTGGTGGTGGATCGGCGCGGCGGGCAGAGCGGACGGCTGTTAGCTTTGACGTGGCGAAATACATTCAGCGCAACATTCCGAATTTTGAGATTCTGAATGAAGAAGCCTTGCAGATTATCGAGTACAACGCGGAAACCGTGTTGGAAGAGATCGGCGTTAATTTCGTCGACAATCCGGCGGCGCTTGACCGTTGGCGCGCGGCGGGGGCCGATGTGAAAGGCGAGCGGGTTCATATTCCGCGCGGGTTGGCGCGCCAGTTGTGCGCAACGGCCCCTAGCACATTTACCCAACATGCCCGCAATTCCGACCGCAACGTTGAAATTGGTGGACGGAATTTGGTGCTGGCACCGGTTTATGGCCCTCCTTTTGTGCGCGACCGTGAAGGCGGGCGGCGCTATGCCACGATGATGGATTTTGAGAAGTTCGTGAAGCTGGGCTATATGTCGAAATGGGTCCACCATTCTGGCGGAACGGTGTGTGAGCCGACTGATATTCCGGTGAACAAGCGGCATTTGGACATGCTGCGCGCGCATATGGTGCTGTCGGATAAGCCCTACATGGGGTCGGTCACCGAGCCTGAACGCGCAGCAGATTCGGTTGAAATGTCAAAACTGCTGTTCGGTGCGGATTTCGTTGACCAAAACGTGGTGATGACCAGCCTGATCAACATCAACAGCCCGTTGACGTTTGATTCCACCATGATGGGCGCGTTGGAAGTCTATGCCAAGGCAGGCCAAGCGGCGATTATTTCGCCGTTTATCGTGGGGGGGGCTATGGCACCGGTAACGGTTGCTGGGACCTTGACGCAAGTGTTGGCCGAGGTTTTGGCCGGTGTTGCCTATAGCCAACTCGTGCGCGCCGGTGCTCCGGTGATTTTCGGGGCGTTTGTGACCTCGATCGATATGAACTCGGGCGCGCCGACGTTTGGGACGCCAGAGGCCTCGCATATCACCTATGGCGCGGGGCAACTGGCGCGGCGGCTGAACCTGCCGTACCGGTCGGGCGGGTCATTCTGTGGATCGAAACTTCCGGATGCGCAGGCGGCGTACGAGACCGCGAACAGCCTGAATATGGCGCTGCTGTCGGGGGTGAACTTTATGTTGCACGCTTGCGGTTGGCTGGAAGGCGGCCTTGTTTCCAGCTTTGAAAAGTTTGTGATGGATGCCGATCAGCTGGGCACGCTGCACCATTTGGCCAAAGGCGTGTCAATGGATGACAACGGCCAAGCGATGGATGCGCTGCGCGAAGTCGGGCCGGGTGGGCATTTCTTGGGCTGCGAACACACGCAAAAGAACTTTAAATCGGCGTTTTGGCGGTCAGAGCTGTTTGATTATAAACCGTTTGAGACGTGGTATGAGGAAGGCGCGCGCGATACCGAAACGCTGGCGGCCAACCGTGTGGCCAAGATGATCGGCGACTATCAAGCGCCTGCCTTGGATGAGGGCATTCGGGACTCGATTGATGACTATGTTGCGCGCAAGAAAGCCTCGATGCCCGACGCATTTATTTAAGACTTGTAGAAAATGAATTAAGGCCCTTCCGTATCGGAGGGGCCTTTTTCGTTGTGGCAAGGGTGTTAAGTTCGCAAATCAGGTACCGGCCTGCGGGCGCAGCAAACGCGCCTCGGCCATCATCGCGATCAACAATTCAACATGACGAGCGATGGAATAGCCCGCATCGCCTGCACGGCGGGTTTCTTCGGCGCGCTCTTCGGCATCGAACAGGCGGGCCAATGCGGCCTCGGGGCTGGGCGGCGAGACCGCATCTATCAGGCGGCGCAGATCGCGCTCGCGACGATAGTCTTGGATGCCGTGGCGCGCGGCGCGGATCAACAGACGGGGGCGGCGCAGGTTGGCAAGAATGGTGCTGATATCTGACATTTTATCCTCCAGGTGTTTGCCGGGTGATGTTGCATCAGTGCAACCTTGCGTTGCGCGTTAATTGTTTCCAGCGAACGCTGCCTTCGCAATTGTTTATGATTTGGAAACAATTATGGCCAACAACGAATATATTAACGGACAGGTAATCAATGCTACTCAGAGTTGAAAAAGTCCAAGGCTGGACCAAAAACTCGGAGCGGGCGGTGCGGAATAATGACATGAGCTCTAACCTCGGTACAAAACTCACATTACCGGATTGGCTGCCCGATGCGGTACGTCTGTATCTTGATCACACCGAGCAAGGCGTTTCCTTGCGACAGTTGGCGCGGCGCGAGGGTTGCCATGCGTCAACGGTGATGCGCCAAGTGCGCCGTTATGAGTGCCGCCGCGATGATCCTTTGGTGGATGAGGCGCTGTCAGCGCTGGGTCGCGCACAAGAAACCAAAGACACCCACAGCCGGAAGGACGCCCAAAACATGACAGCCCCGATCAGGAAGGATAGTTTAACGATTGATGAGACCACGATGATACGCGAAGGCAGGCGCATTTTGCGGCGCTTGGCCGAGGCGGATACCGTGCTGGCAATCGCCGCAGATCTTGAAAAAGCAGCCGTGTTGCGCAGCTTTCCCGATGGGCGCACGCTGCGTTTGGCGGTGACGGATCGGGCCGTGGCGCAGGCGTTTGCGCTGCAAGACTGGATTACATGCCCGAAACCGGGGCGGGTTTCGACCTATCTGATCACGCAAGCGGGCCGTGCCGCGTTAAAGCGGATGGCGGTGCAAGAGGATGGGCATGGCATGGCCGAGGCCGCCGCCAGTTTTGGCGATCAGCACCGCACATGGGACGCGCGCGTTGTCGAAGACGAGGGCGAAGAGCGCCGCGTACGCTATAATGCGGCGGAAAGCCCAGTGCAGGTGTTGGCGCGGCGGCGTGATCGCGATGGCAAACCATTTTTGCCACCCGAACTGGTGGCCGCAGCCGAACAGTTGCGGATGGATTTTGAGCTGGCCCAGATGGGGCCACGCGTCACCCAAAACTGGGAGCGGTTCTTGACTGGCGGCGATAGGGGCAGCTTTGCCCCCGACAGCAAAAGCGGTGGAAGCGCGCGCGACCGCGTTTCAGGGGCTTTGCGCGATTTGGGTCCGGGCTTGGGCGATATGGTGCTGCGGTGCTGTTGTTTTCTGGAAGGTTTGGAGGTCGCCGAAAAGCGGATGGGCTGGTCGGCGCGGTCGGGCAAAATCGTGCTGCGGATCGCATTGCAACGACTGCGGCTGCATTATGATGCGACCTATGGCAAGCATGGGCCGATGATTGGCTGAAAAAAAGGGGTTGGGTGAAAAAGGGGGCCAGTGGGCCCCTTTTGCATGTTTCTAAGCTATGCACACAATGCAAGCGGTGTGGCCTGCAAAGGCGGCGCAGAGGTTGTATCGGCGGAAAAAAACGCGTAATTTCGGGGGATAGCATGTCGTCAGGGGGAAAACACTGTGCGCGACCTTAAATTGCCGGACCAACGTCACCCTGAAAAAGCGCATCGCGCCGATAATGAGCAGCCGAAAAAGCCTGCTTGGATCAGGGTGAAGGCACCCACCTCGGAAGGCTACAAAAAAACCCGCGACATTTTGAAAGAGCAAAAGCTGGTCACGGTCTGCGAAGAGGCCGGTTGCCCGAATGTCGGCGAATGCTGGGGGCAGGGCCATGCCACCATGATGATTATGGGCGAAATTTGTACCCGTGGCTGTACGTTTTGCAACGTCGCCACAGGCAAACCGCAAACCTTGGACGCGTTTGAGCCGGGGCGCGTGGCACATGCGGTGCAGCAACTTGGGCTGAACCATGTGGTGATTACATCCGTGGACCGTGATGATCTGGAGGATGGCGGGGCCGATCACTTTGCCCAGACCATCCGCGCCGTGCGCCACCGCAGCCCCGACACGACGATCGAAATTTTGACGCCGGATTTTCTGAAATGTGACCCTTCGGTTTTGGAAAAAGTGGTCGAGGCGCGGCCGGATGTATTTAACCACAACCTTGAAACCGTGCCGGGACTCTATCCCGAGGTACGGCCCGGCGCGCGGTATTTCCATTCCTTGCGCTTGCTCCAGCGGGTAAAAGAGTTGGACCCGACGATGTTTACCAAATCGGGCATCATGGTCGGTTTGGGCGAAGAGGCGATGGGCGTGCGTCAGGTCATGGATGATATGCGCGCAGCCGATGTCGATTTTCTGACCATCGGCCAGTATTTGCAGCCCACCCCCAAGCATCACCGCGTTGACCGCTTTGTCACACCCGAAGAGTTTAAGGCCTATGAAACGGCGGCCTATGGCAAAGGGTTTTTGATGGTGTCTTCGACGCCATTGACGCGGTCGAGCTATCACGCGGGCGATGATTTTGCCCGGATGCGGGCGGCGCGGTTGGCGAAACTGGGCGCGCGGTAATTTAGGGCCGAGGGGGGCTGTCTGCCCCCCAAACGCTTTGCGGCGCAAAGCGACCCCCCGAGGATATTTTTGAACAGATGATGCAGGCGGCCTTCTTTAATTTGAGATAGGCGGCACGCGTTTTAAGTAGGCCGCGATGGCGGCGCGTTCTTCATCCGAGAGATGAGATAGGTTGACGACGACTTCGGCCATCGAGCCGCCGGCACTGTCATACTCGGGGGTGAACCCTGAATTCAAATATTCGGCAATGTCGGTTTCGGACCAATCGAGCTTTGCGGGGGTGATGTTGGGAATACGGCCTTTGCCATCGGGATTGGCTGCGCCAGACAGCCAAGCTGATTTATCAAGCCCGCCCAAGGCATTGCGCGGTGTGTGGCACTCGCCGCAGTGGCCCAAACCTTCGACCAAGTGGCGGCCCTGATTTTCTTGGTCCGTCAGATCGCCTATGACAACAGGTTTGTCCGACAAGAAGAGCAGTTTCCAGCCGCCCAAAAGCCAGCGTTGATTGAAGGGAAAGCCGACGTCATGCGGTTTGTTCGGTTCTGCTGACGACGGCAGAGTGGCCATATAGGCGCGCAGATCAACCGCCTCTTGCAATGTGGCGCGGGTGTAGGACGCGTAGGGAAAGGCAGGGTAGAAATGCTGGTTTTCGGGCGATGTGCCGTGTAGCAACGCATCGGCGAATTGGGCATTTGTCCAAGCGCCGATACCATGGTCGGGATCGTTTGAAATATTTGGCGCGTGGAATGTGCCAAAATCGGTCACAAAAGACTTGCCGCCGGACAGCAGTTTCAGGGCATCACCTTCGGCATTCTCGGCCGCATGGCATGAGGCGCAACCGCCCAGCCAGAACAGCTTTTCCCCAGCCATCGCATCGCCTGTTAGGGCCGCAACTGCTGTGGCATCAACATGGGCGGGGCGCGTGATGACCAAAAAACCACCAAGCCCGATAAGGGCCAGTGCTGAGCCTGTTAACAAAAACCGCTTCATACGCTGGCCCCTTTTCTGTTTATTCTTCTGGTTGGCGGTAAGCCTTATGGCAGCTGCCACAAGCACCACCCAAGTTTGCCATAACACCCTTGATTGAGGAAGCATCTTTGCCGGCAGCCGCAACCATAAACGAGGCGGCGTCATTCAGGCCGGTGATTTTCAGGGCGAAATCGTCAGGGTTGGTCCAGATTGCGGGCAAAGCGAAACTGTCTGGGGCGGCGTCCACTTCGGACCCAGCTGGGAATTGATCCATGCTGATCACCGAAGCAATCGCTGCAATATTGGCGGCGGCTTTGCTGGCTGTGGCGGCGTCATAAGGGGTCTCATTCTTGGCAATTGCGCCCAGTTTGCCCAGATCGGCGGCCATTTGCAGCATCAAACCATGACGAATTTCAACTGTGTCGGCAAATGGCGATTCTGCCTCTTGGGCAAATGACGCCATTGCGGGGAGTGCCGCGGCAAGCGCGAGCAAGACGAGTTTTTTCATGGAAGGATCCTGTTGGTTCTGGGTGTTTCACCCTTTAGTAGCGGATTGCGTGCCGCGCGTACTATACAACTGTGTATGAAACGGCCCCTCACGGAAACGTGATTGCCTAGCGTAACATGCCCCGATGGGGTGTTCTATTGACCGTCAGAAAGTCTGGCCAGCCCCAGAAATGCTCGACCCCGACAAGGATAAGGCATGCCAGAATGACCCCCAAGACCAGCTTTACCCGCGCCGATGATGGCGGGTTTCGGGCCCAGCGGGCAGCGCGCAAAAGCCAAATGTAATTCATGTATCGCCCCTAAAATCATTGGCCAGATCATGCCATGGCTGGCTGGAAAAAGTCCCGCGTGCAGCGCCCGAAGGGGATGGCAAAACCCAAATCGGCAAACCCGCGAAGGCAGGGGACAGAATACGCCCAGCCCCATAGCGGCTGCCAAGGGCTATTTTGGCGGCAGTGAGGCTGGTAAAGGCGAGCCGCTGCGGGCGCAATTCAGCGATCAACGTCTTCAGCCGCGCAGGCGCATAGGCTTGGGCGGGAATGTCACGGTCCATGCCCGAAACACCTTTGGCCAGATCGGTAAGGCCGATGCCAAGTGTCAGCAAAAGTCCATCATCGGTTGGGAAAAAGCGGCGCGGGGTTAGGCCGGTCTCAAACAGCAAGGGCCAAAAACGGTTGCCGGGGCCTGCGTAATAATGGCCCCGTGCGGCCGATTTATGGCTGGCTGCGGTACCGCAAAAGATCAGTTTCAGGTCGGGTGCCAGAAGATCGGGCAGCATCAGTCGGTATCGGTAAAGCGCACCTTGCCGATATAGGGCAGGTTACGGTTACGCTGCGCGAAATCAATGCCGTAACCCACAACAAATTCATCGGGAATCACAAAGCCCGTCCATGTGGCCTTTATATCAACCTCGCGGCGGGTGGGTTTATCCAGCAGGGCGCATACCTCGATCCGGGCGGGGTTGCGCGATTGCAGCAGGTGCAGCACATGGTGCAGGGTGAAACCGGTGTCGACGATATCTTCAACAACCAGCACGTCACGCCCCGCAATTTCGCCGCGCAAGTCCTTGAGAATGCGAACTTCCTTGCTGCTGACGGTGCTGTCGCCATAGCTTGACGCCTCAAGAAAATCGACCTCAACCGGCAGGTCCAATTCGCGCACCAGATCGGCGATAAAAACGAACGAACCGCGCAGCAGCCCCACGACGACCAGCTTGTCCGTACCGCTGAAATGGGTGCGGATTTCGTCGGCAAGTGCCTCGATTCGGGCGGCAATCGCCTTGGCCGAAATCAACTGATCTATCACATATGGTCTCGTTGGCATGGCGGCCCCTTGATTTTCCTTGTCTGTTTATCCAAAACCAAAGCGCAAGTCACGCCCAAGACGGATTAAATCGCTTTATGCCACGCCACTCCGAGACCAAGCACCTGCCGTATACCGCCGACCAGATGTTTGCGCTGGTGGCTGATGTGGAAAGTTACCCCAAATTTCTGCCGTGGAATTCGGCCGCACGGATACGGTCGCGCAAAGCGGTGGAGGGAGGCGAAGTGCTGGAGGCCGATCTTGTCATCAGCTTTAAGGTGTTTCGCGAACGCTTTGGCAGCCGCGTGACGCTGTGGCCCGAAGCGAGCAAGATTGACACCGAATATCTTGACGGGCCGTTCAGATACCTGCGCTCTACTTGGGCGTTTCGCGATGTGGCGGGCGGCTGCGAGGTAGAGTTTATGGTGGATTTTGAGTTTAAAAACGCGATTTTGCAGGGGATCATTGGGGTTGTGTTCAATGAAGCTATGCTGCGCGTGGTGCGGGCGTTTGAACGCCGCGCAGATGAGCTTTACGGGCCAAAATAAGGGGGCATTTGCTGCCCCCTTAATAGTTTAGCTGTTCATATCGTAAGCGCGTTCGCCATGCGAGGCGAGGTCGAGGCCGGTGTGTTCGGACTCCATATCCACGCGCATAGGGGTGAGCATGCCGACGAGTTTTGCGATGATATAAGTGGTGCCAAGCGTCCACGCGCCAACGATGGCCAAAGCGCCAAGCTGGGCTGTCCAGGTGCCTGCGCCAAAGGCGGCAATCATAATGGTGCCGAAAATTCCGCCAACACCGTGAACTGCGAACACATCCAGCGTGTCATCAATCGCCAAGCGGTTTTTAATAAGCAAAACAGCCTCTTGGCACAGCACACCTGCGATTAGGCCTATGACCAGCGCCTCAATCGGGCCAACAAAACCCGAGGCGGGTGTGATCGAGGCCAGCCCTGCGATGGTACCGGTAACAAGGCCCACAAGCGAGGATTTGCCGAACTTGATCCGCTCCCACAATGCCCAAGACATCGAGGCGGCAGCGGCAGAAATATGGGTCACGGTGATCGCCATTGCAGCGGTACCATCGGCAGCCAGTGCCGAGCCGCCGTTAAAGCCGAACCAACCGACCCACAGCATTCCTGCGCCAATCAGCACCATGCCGGGGCTGTGTGGCGGGGTCGATTTATGGCGGCGTGGGCCAATCATAATGGCCAGCAACAACGCGGCAAGGCCTGCAGTTTCATGCACGACAATGCCGCCCGCGAAATCTTTGGTGCCAATCGCGCCGAAAATACCGCCGTCAGCCATCATGCCACCGCCCCAAATCCAATGTGCGACGGGGGCATAGCAGATCAACATCCACAGCGCCGAGAACGCCAGCACAAAGGCAAAATTCACGCGTTCTACATAAGCGCCGACGATTAGCGCGGGCGTGATGATTGCAAATGTCATCTGAAAAGTGAAAAACGCAATCTCGGGCAGGGTGCCGGTTAGGCTGTCAGTGGTGACGCCGTTCAGAAACAGCTTACCAAGCCCGCCCCAATACGGACCATCATTGCCGAACGCGATGGAATAACCCGCCGCAAGCCAAATCAAGCTCATCAATGCGGCAATCGCGGCGCAATGCATGAAAACGCTAAGCACGTTGCGGGCGCGGACAAGCCCGCCGTAAAACAGGGCGAGCCCCGGTAATGTCATGAAAAGGACAAGGGCCGTGGCGGTCATTATCCAAGCGGTATCTGCGGCGTTCATGGGCGCTCCTGCTGGTTTTTTCAATTGCGCGGAAAAAAACGTCATTTGCTTGCAAATAAAAGCATCAAGGCAGTGCTTGGGCGCCTAATGGCGCAGCAATTTAAAAATATCCTAATAATTAGGCGAAATATTTCAAACTGGGTGGATTAAAGGGCGTTTTGCAAACTTAAGATATGGCCAATGCCAACAGGCCAAGCGCGTGTTCGGTGGCTTTGCGCCGGACCACCGCGCGCCCCAAAGCGCCAAATTCTATAGTTTCGGCGCGGGTGGGCTGGCCACGTTGCGCAAGGCCAAAGCACACGCGGCCCTCGGGTTTGTGCGCGGACCCGCCGGGGCCTGCAATTCCGGTGATGGATACGGCAAGCGCGACACCTGCGTTGTGCAAAGCGCCCGCAGCCATCTCAACCGCGACGGCCTCGGATACCGCGCCGTCAGTGGCAAGGGTTTGCGGCGACACCCCAAGCATGTCGACCTTGGCCGCGTTCGAATAGGTGATGAAGCCGCGGTCAAAAACATCAGAAGACCCGGCAATATCTGTCAGGGCGGCGGCAACCATGCCGCCCGTGCAGCTTTCGGCGGTGGCAATAGTGATGCCGCGCGCACGGGCGGCCGCAAGAATCGCAGCGGGTTCCATCACAGTACCCGCATAATGCCGTGGGCGATTGCCGCCAGCACCATGGTGCCAATGCCCGCAAAAAGCCCGGCCCATAGGTCATCAATCATCACGCCATCGGCATCGCCGCGCGCATCGGCACGGCCCACAAGCCACGGTTTCCAAACGTCAAACAGCCGGAACAGCAGGAAGGCCGCGACCCAGCCGGGGTAAGGAAAGCTGTCAGCCGCAAGGCCCGCGTACCAAAACGCGAAGGACGGGAACAGTAGGGCAATCCACATGCCCGCCACCTCATCAATCACAATCTCGGACGGGTCCTCACCCGGTTTTCCGGCAAGCTCTGTGCGGCAAGCCCAAAAACCGATCAGCGTGACCAGCACCGTGGCTACCGCCAGCAGCGGAAAATGCCCGATCCGGTGCAGCAACAGCCCCACAGCAAGGGCCGCAGCTGACCCCCACGTGCCGGGCGCGGGGCGCAAAAGCCCTGCGCCAAAAAAGATGGAAACGATACGGCTAAGGGTCATGGTTTCACCAATGTTGCTGTGGCCAAGGCAGCGATGCCTTCTTCGCGGCCGGTAAAGCCCAGCTTTTCGCTGGTCGTGGCTTTGACAGACACGCGGTCGATATCGACCTGCATAATCTCGGCCAAAGCGCTGCGCATCGCAAGGGCATGGGGGCCAATTTTTGGGCGCTCGCAGATCAGGGTCACATCGGCATTTCCAAGCGCAAAGCCGCGCGCACGGGCCATTTCCATCGCATGGGCTAGGAAAATATGGCTTGCGGCACCCTTCCATTGCGGATCGGACGGCGGGAAATGCTGGCCAATATCGCCCAAAGCCAAGGCACCATATAGCGCATCTGTCAACGCGTGCATGCCAACATCGGCGTCAGAATGACCCAAAAGCCCGGCCGTATGCGCGACTTTAACGCCGCAAAGCCAGACGTGATCGCCCTCGCAAAAGGCATGCACGTCGAAACCGTTGCCAAGCCTGATATCCATTCACGTCTCCTTTATCCGCTGCGCCAAAATACGTTCAGCGCGTAAAAAATCACCAGGAAGGGTGATTTTGATGTTTTCTTCATCGCCCGCAACAATGGCCACTTCAAGCCCCATCGCGCGGGCCACCTCGACATCATCGGCGGCATCCATGGTATGGGCGCGGTGTGCCGCCAAAATCTCAGCAAAATGAAAGGCTTGCGGGGTTTGTGCACGAAACAGGCCCGTGCGGTCTTGAACTCCAGTCACATGGTCACCTTCGCCGCGCCACAGCGCATCGGTGACGGCCAAGGCTGGGGCTGCGGCTTTATAGCGGCTAAGCGCATCGCAGAGGCGATCGATCATCGCGCGGCTTGGAAAAGGGCGCGCGCCGTCATGAATAAATACCGACGTTAAACCTTGGTTCTCAATAGCTTCCAGTGCGTTCTTAACCGATTTGGCGCGGGTGTCTGCGCCAAGAACGCGCAGAATGCCATCGCCCAGCGTTGCGGCAAATGCGTCGTCATCAGGATGCAGCGTCACCACGATTTGCGAAAACATTTGCATGGCGCGGAAGGCGTCGATGGTATGCTGCAACACCGGTTTGCCCATGAGCATCTGCCATTGCTTTGGCACATCGCCACCCGCGCGGGTGCCTCGGCCTGCGGCGGTAATGATAACGGCACGGGTCATTCTGTGGTGTCCAGGTTGAGTTGGTGTGTTGTACGGGATCTGCACGCCCAGAGCAATCAGGCGTGCAATCTGGGCCTGCAATGGGTGCGGGCAAAAGCTTTGCGATTAAAAATTAGTCGTTTTTGATTTTTCGGTCATTTTTTTAGCGCAAAGGTTTGTCTTTCGCCAATTGCGGGCTTAGTTGGGGTAGGTAAAGTCTAAACTTAAGGCATATTCGTGCAAATCGGCGCTTTATCCATTACCCCACCTGTTTTGCTGGCACCGCTGGCGGGCATCACCGACTTGCCGTTTCGGCGGCTGGTGGCGCGGTTTGGCGCGGGGCTTGTGGTGTCGGAAATGGTCGCGAGCCAAGAGGTTGTGCAGGCTGGTCCCTTGGCCCGTGCGCGCGCCGAGCTGGGGTTTGACCAGCAAGCAACGTCGGTTCAACTGGCAGGGCGTGAGGCCTATTGGATGGCCGAGGCTGCACGCTATGTCGAAGGCCAAGGCGCGAAAATCATTGATATTAATATGGGTTGCCCCGCCAAAAAGGTGACGACGGGCTATTCCGGATCGGCGTTGATGAAAATTCCCGATCACGCGCTGTCGTTGATCGAGGCAGTGGTGGGCGCGGTTAAGGTGCCTGTCACGCTGAAAACGCGGCTGGGATGGGATGATGATATGCTGAACGCCCCCGACATTGCGCGGCGGGCCGAGGCGGCGGGGATCGCGATGATCACCATTCATGGCCGCACGCGCTGTCAGTTTTACAAAGGTTCTGCCGATTGGGCCGCCATTCGGCGTGTCAAAGAGGCCGTATCGATTCCCGTCATAGCCAATGGCGATATTGTTGGGCCGGATGCGGCGCTGGAAGCGCTTGCTGCCTCGGGCGCCGATGGCGTGATGGTGGGGCGTGGCGCGCAGGGGCGGCCTTGGGTTTTGGCGCAAATCATGGCCACGCTTTATGGCACACCTGCGCCAATTGTGCCGCAAGGGGCTGCCTTGGGCGATCTGGTTGTCGAACATTACGAGGACATGCTTGCGTTTTACGGCCCCGAGCTGGGCGTGAAAACCGCACGCAAGCATTTGGGCTGGTACTTGGAAACCGCAGGCCAAACCGAGGCGCGAGGGCTGTTGCTGACGCTGACCGATCCAAGCCGCGTGGTGACCGAGCTACGCGCCATCTTTGCCGACGCAAAAGGAGTGGCCGCATGACCGACCTTAACAGTTTCCCTATTCCGGGCGCCTTTTGGGCCTCGCTTCCGGTGCCTGCCTTGTTGGTGGATGCCGATGGCACGGTGATGGAAATCAACCCCGCCGCCGAGCTGTTTTTGAACCTGTCGATGCGCAGCCTAAAGGGCCATGCCTTGCTGGAACGCCTGCATATCGACGCCCCGATGGAAGAGGCAATGGCGCGGGTACGGGTGAACCAATCTGCGATTGTTATCAACGATGTCGAGATCACAACGGGCGAGCGCGCGCCGGTGCATTGCCGGATCCAAATTGCGCCGATGCAAGACCACCGCGATGTTTTGATGGTCTTGATCAGCCCGCGTGATATTGCCGACCGTTTGGGGCGCTCTTCTGCCGTGAAAACCGCTGCAAAATCAGCGATTGGCATGGCGGAAATGCTGGCGCATGAGATTAAGAACCCGCTGGCAGGCATTTCGGGCGCGGCACAATTGCTGGCGATGAACCTGTCGGTTGAGGATCGCGAGCTTTCAGACCTGATTGTTGAGGAAACGCGGCGGATTGTGAAGCTGCTGGAACAGGTTGAACAGTTCGGCAACCTGCGCCCGCCAGACCGCCAATCGGTCAACCTGCATGATGCGCTGGACCGTGCGCGGCGTTCTGCAATGGTCGGGTTTGCCCGCAATATGGTGATTGTCGAGGATTACGACCCGTCCTTGCCCAACACTTTTGCCGACCCCGATCAGCTGATGCAGGTGTTTTTGAACCTGATAAAAAATGCGGCCGAGGCCTCTGGACCCGATGGCGGTACCATTCGGCTACACACCTTCTATGATCTGTCGCTGCGGATGCGGCAAAAGGACGGGTCGGGTAACCCTTTGGCCTTGCAGGTTGAAATCATCGATGATGGTCCCGGCCTGCCGCTCGGCATTGCCGATAATGTTTTTGAGCCCTTTGTCTCGGGTCGTGAAAACGGCACGGGGCTGGGCCTTGCCTTGGTGTCCAAGATTATCTCGGACCATGACGGCTGGATCGCGGTCGACTCCGTTCCTGGCCGCACGGTGTTTCGTGTGTCTTTGCCCTTGGCGCCCAAAATAAAACCTACAGGAGTATAAGCGATGGATGGTACTGTTCTTGTCGCAGATGATGATCGCACAATCCGCACAGTTCTGACGCAGGCACTGACCCGCGCAGGGTGCAAAGTTCATGCCACGTCCAGCCTGACCACGCTGATGCGCTGGGTTGAAGAGGGCAAAGGCGATCTGGTCATTTCCGATGTGATGATGCCCGATGGTAACGGGCTTGAGGCGCTGCCGCAGATTTCTAAACTGCGGCCAGGCCTGCCTGTCATCGTTATTTCGGCGCAAAACACCATCATGACGGCGATTCAGGCTGCCGAGGCCGAGGCCTATGATTACCTGCCCAAGCCGTTTGATTTGCCCGATCTGATGAAACGTTCGGCCCGTGCGCTTGATTTAAAGCGCCGTGCGCCGGTGCGGCCACCAACCGCCCCGCGTGAAATGGGCGATGATCTGCCGCTGGTCGGGCGGACGGCGGTGATGCAGGCGCTCTACCGGTTGGTGGCGCGGGTGATGAACACCGATTTGGCCGTGCTTATCACCGGCGAATCGGGCACTGGCAAATCGCTGATTGCCCGCGCGATCCATGATTTTTCCGACCGTCGCAGCCAGCCCTTTGTGGTTGTGCATGCCTCTGATCTGGCAGGGATTGACGGGCCGTCATCGTTGCTTGCGCGTGCCAAGGGCGGCAGTTTGGTGTTTGATGAAATCGGCGATTATGACGATGAAACACAGGCGCGCATCGTGCGGATGCTGGATATTTTCGGTGACAATGCCCCGCGTGTTATGGCCACGTCACAAACCGATCTGGCGCAGCGGATGGAGGCGGGCAACTTTCGCCAAGACCTGTTTTACCGTTTGGGCGGGGTCAGCATTCAGGTGCCATCCTTGCGCGAACGGGTCGAAGATATCGAGCTGTTGGCCGAGCATTTCCTAGCCCGTGGCGAGCGCGATTCTGGCATTGTGCGCAAACTGTCGTCGGATGCGCGCGAGTTGGTGCGCAATTACAGCTGGCCGGGCAATGTGCGTCAGTTGGAAAACGCGGTACGCCGCTTGTTGGTCACCTCGACCGAGCCAGAAATAGCGCGTTCCGAAATTGAGGGGATGCTCAGCAATCAACCCGCAACCGAGCCTTTGCGCGGTGGTGGGGAGGGCGACAAACTCTCGGCTTCCGTGGCACGGCACTTGCGCCGCTATTTCGATTTGCATGGCGGTACGCTACCTCCTCCGGGCGTCTATGCGCGGATTTTGCGGGAATTTGAGGCGCCTTTGCTGGAAATCGCCTTGGATGCTACTGCCGGAAATCAGGCTAAATGTGCCGATCTTCTTGGGATCAATCGCAATACTTTGCGCAAGAAGATCACAGACTTGGAAATTCGCGTGACACGGCGCCGCAAGTTGATGTAAAACTGCCACAGGCGGCGTGACATTTTTGGGATACCCCGAACGGTCACGCCGCAATGTATGGCCACCTTAATGATTGGCCAGTTTTGGGGGTTTTCGGATGTTTCGGCAGTGATGCAGAGTAGTACTTGGCTGCGGCTGTCGCGGTTGCGAAGGCAGCGGCGTTTTCAGACCATAATGACTTTTACGTTGGTTACGCTGGGCCCGGCATTGGCCTTTGCCACGCTTATGGCGCTTGGGCCGTTTGACCAAGGTGCCACGTCTTTGTTTTTGCGGCTCATTTTGCTGGCCGATTTGGTTTATGTGCTGGTTGTGGCCTCTTTGGTTTTGGCGCGGGTGTCGCGGATGATCGCGGATCGGCGCAGCCAATCTGCGGGCTCGCGGCTACACCTGCGCATGTCTGGGATTTTTGCGCTGCTTGCGCTGACGCCAACGGTTCTGGTCGCTGTTTTTGCCACGATCACCTTTAACGTGGGCCTTGAGGGCTGGTTTTCGGAACGGGTGCGCGCGGTCGTTGGCAACTCGCTTGCTGCGGCGCAGGCCTATGACGGCGAGCATCGCCAGGATTTGACCGAGGATGTGAACAGCCTTGCCGCCTATCTTAATCTGGCCAAGCAAAGCACCTTTTTTCTGGCTGACGACCAGTTGCGCCCGGTGCTGACGCAGGGGCAGGCCGCTGTTCAGCGCGGGCTGAAAGAGGCCTATTTGATTGACGGATCAGGCACCCTGAAAACCCGTGGTGAACGGTCATATCTTTTTGATTTTGAAGCGTTAACGGCGGATGATATTGCCCGCGCGCGGGCTGGCGAGACCGTGTTGATCGAAGATTGGCCCAACAATGAGCTGCGCGCTTTGGTCTTTCTAACCGCCTATGTCGACCGGTTCTTGTATATTTCGCGCAGTGTGGACGGCAATATCCTGAGCCTGTTGGATGAGACCCGCGAAACGGTGACGCTCTACCAACAGCTTGAGGCCGAGCGCGGGCGATTGCTGTTTGAATTCGGGCTTTTGTACCTTGGCTTTGCCGTCATTCTGATTTTGGCGGCGATTTGGCTGGGCCTTTGGCTGGCCGAACGCCTGTCGCGCCCGATTGGCCGTTTGGCGGGGGCGGCGCAAAAGGTCGGCAGTGGCGATTTGGATGTACAGATCCCCGAGGAAGAGGGCGACGACGAAATCGCGATGATGGGGCGTTTGTTCAACCAGATGACGCGGCAACTAAAGGGCCAGCGCGATGCTTTGGTGGAAAGCAACGTCAAAACCGAAGGGCGGCGGCGGCTGTTTGATAGCGTTTTATCCTCGGTCACGGCGGGGGTTATCGGGCTTGACGCGGATGGGCGGGTTGATTTTGTCAACCGCGCAGCCGAGCGTTTGCTGGATGTGCAAGGCGGTGGCCATGGGCATGGGCTAATGACGCTTGTTCCTGAATTTGACAACCTTTTCAAACGTCTGCGCGATGGTCTTGGTGCATCGGTTCAAGAAGAAATCCGGCTTACCCGCAAGGGGCGCATGGAAAGCCTGCTGGTTCGGATGAGCGTCAGGCGGTCGGATACCGGAGAGTTGGAAGGCTATGTGGTGGCCTTTGATGATGTAACCGATCTTGTTTCGGCGCAGCGCATGGCCGCGTGGGGCGATGTGGCCCGCCGTATCGCGCATGAGATCAAGAATCCTTTGACCCCGATTCAGCTTTCTGCTGAACGCATTAAGCGCAAGTTTCGGCCGCTTGTGGGTGATAGTGCCGCAGATTTGGATCAATATGCAGATGTAATTATCCGCCAAACCAATGACTTGCGGCGCATTGTTGATGAGTTTTCTAAATTCGCCCGTATGCCCGAACCGGTTCGGCGTGAGGAAGATATCGTAAAGATTTTGCAAGATGCGCTGCTGTTGCAAGAAGCGGGCCAGCCAAACGTTCGTTTTGTGCGCGACGTGGCAGAGGGGCCGGTCTTGATGGATTTGGATTCCACCATGATTTCGCAGGCCTTAACAAACCTGATAAAAAACGGTGGCGAAGCCATTGAAACCTTTGTAGAAAAGCAAAAGGTTGAAGGCTTCGTGCCCGAGATCAGAGTAAGCCTTTCGGCGGCGCCTGACCACATAGTGATCCGCATAGCCGATAATGGCATTGGCTTGCCGCCCGACCGCGCTAGATTATTTGAGCCTTATGTCACCACGCGCGCCAATGGTACGGGGCTTGGCCTGCCGATTGTAAAGAAAATCATCGAAGAGCACGGCGGCACGCTGGCGTTGTTGGATGCGATCGAATTTGACGGAAACACCCATGTCGGGGCGATGGCTGAGATTAGCCTGCCGCGGCTAAGGGCAAGAAACGCTGGCCGTAAGGCCGAGGGGGAAATATGAGCAGTATCCTGATTGTAGACGATGAACGTGATATCCGCGAGTTGATCGGTGACATTCTGAAAGACGAAGGTTTTGTCGTGCGTTTGGCGGGCAATTCGGATGATTGCATGGCCCAAATCGCGGCGGAAGCGCCTGCTTTGATGATCTTGGATATTTGGCTGAAAGACAGCCAAATGGACGGTATCGACATTCTGAAAACCGTGAAACGCGATAATCCTGATGTGCCGGTGGTTATCATCTCGGGCCACGGGAATATTGAGATTGCCGTCGCTGCGATCAAGCAGGGTGCCTATGACTTTATCGAAAAACCGTTTAATATCGATCAGTTAATGGTCGTCGTGAGCCGCGCGATGGAAACAAGCCGTCTGCGGCGCGAAAATACGGATTTGCGGCGACGCGATGTCACGTCTTCGGATATGCTTGGGTCAAGCGCCTCGTTCAAGGGTTTGAAATCGCAGCTTGAAAAAGTAACGAAGTCAAACGGGCGGGTTATGTTGACGGGCCCTGCGGGGGCTGGCAAAGAGCTTGCGGCGCGGTTTATTCACAGCAATTCCAACCGCGCCTCGGCCCCGTTTGTCACTGTGACCTCGGCCACGATTGAACCCGAACGCATGGAAGAGGTGTTATTTGGCCGCGAAACCGCCGATCGCGGGGTCGAGCAAGGGTTGCTGGAACAAGCGCATGGCGGTGTGGTCTATTTTGATGAGGTGGCTGAAATGCCGCTGGGCACCCAAACCAAGATTTTGCGCGTGTTGGTTGAACAGCAATTCACGCGGGTAGGCGGGGTTGATAAAGTACGGGTCGATTTGCGCGTCATATCGTCAACCACACGCAATTTGCAGACCGAAATTGCCGCCGGACGCTTTCGCCAAGAGTTATATGACCGTCTGAACGTCGTCCCGATTGAGGTGCCAAGCCTTGAGGACCGGCGCGAGGACATTCCGGAACTCACCACGTATTTTATTGATATGTTTCATAAAACCCAAGGCCTGCCGATGCGCAAGCTGACGTCTGATGCCGAGGCGATGCTGCAAACCATGCAGTGGCCGGGCAACGTGCGCCAGTTGCGCAACGTGATTGAGCGGGTTTTGATCCTTGGTGATGGCACGGGCGAAGTCGATGTAAAAGAGTTGCCAGGGCATGAGCCAGCGGCGGGGCGTGATGAAGGGCGTTTGGTGCTAAGTGGCGCGCTGGCGACATTGCCGTTGCGTGAGGCGCGCGAATTGTTTGAGAAAGAGTATCTGCTGACCCAGATCAACCGCTTTGGCGGCAATATCAGCCGAACTGCCAGCTTTGTCGGCATGGAACGCAGCGCTTTGCACCGCAAACTAAAATCACTGGGCGTGGTCACCACCAGTAAATCAGGGGCGCGTATGGCCCGACTGGAAGATGATGATGATGAGGACGACTCCTAGGGCCGTGTTCCCCTTTGCTGCATTCGCGTTGATTGACCATTCCTCTCGGTTCTGGCAAACAGATCCGGAAATGCCGCGACCACGGAGAACAGGCCCATGAAAGTAATCATCTGCGGTGCGGGGCAGGTGGGGTGGCAAATCGCCCGCCACTTGTCGGGTGAAAACAATGACGTAACGGTTGTTGATTTCAACGCCGATCTGGTGCGGCGTGCGACGGATACCTTGGATGTGCAAGGCATCGTTGGCTTTGCCAGTTATCCCGATGTTCTGGCCCGCGCAGGTGCCCGTGATGCGGATATGATCATCGCCGCGACCCATTCGGATGAGGTGAATATGGTCACCTGTCAGGTCGCGCATTCGGTGTTTTCGATCCCGCGCAAAATTGCACGGTTGCGGTCGCAAAGCTATCTTGACGCGATTTATGCCGATTTGTACCGCCGCGATCACTTGCCGATTGATGTGGTGATCAGTCCCGAACGCGAGGTGGCCGAGGCCGCGTTGCAACGGCTGGCCGCCCCTGCAACCTTTGATACGGAAAGCTTTATGGGCGGCAAGGCCCAGCTTCTGGGGATTGTGCTGGATGAGGATTGCCCCGTCCTGAACACCCCTCTGCGGCAATTGTCCGAGCTGTTTTCAACCCTGCGCGCCATCGTGGTGGGGGTGCGCCGTGACGAACGCCTGTTTGCGCCAGACCCGAATGACCAGCTGTTCGGGGGGGACCGGATTTATGTATTCGCCCATACCGAAGACCTGAACCGCACGCTTGAAATCTTTGGCAAAACCACCCGCAAGCAAGAGCGTATTGTGATCGTTGGCGGCGGCAACGTGGGCCTTGGCGTGGCCCGCGCGCTAGAGGCGCGGACCGACCGGATGCGTGCCAAGATTATTGAAAAAGACCGTGCCCGCGCCGAAAAAGCTGCTGACGGGTTGGAACGCACCATCGTTTTGAACGGTGACGGCATGGATATGGATATTCTGCTAGAGGCAGGTATCGACCGCGCCGATGCGGTTCTGGCCGTTACAGATGATGATAAAACCAATCTTTTGGTCGCTGTGCGGGCCAAACAGGCGGGCTGCCCGATGGCGATCGCGCTGGTGAACGACCCGACTTTGGTGCCGTTGATGGGCGCGTTGGATATTGACGCCTTTATCAACCCGCGGGCGACCACCGTTTCCTCTATTTTACGCCATATCCGCCATGGGCGGGTCAAGGCGATCTATTCAATAGGCGATGCCGAGGCCGAGTTGATTGAGGCGCAAGTTCTGTCGACCTCGCCGCTCTCTGGCAAATTGATCCGCGACATTGCCTTCCCCGAAGGTGTGTTGGTTGGCGCGGTGATGAAGGGTGACAAAGTGATGAAGCCAAACGGCGATTTGCGCGTCGAAGAGGGCGATGTGATCGCGCTGTTTGCCATGACCAAAGACGTGCCAGAGGTTGAGCGCCTGCTGCAAGTCTCGGTCGATTTCTTCTAGTCGGATATGATACGGCGCATTTTAGAGCTCCCGCTGCTGGTTATCCTTTCGGGGATAGGGTCTTTGGCGATGCTGCTGCCTGCGGCCCATGCGGCAGTGTTTTCCGATTTTGCCGTTGCGCGGCCGTTTTTCTATGGCGCAGTTGTGTTTTTCATACTTTCAGTTTTGGTCGGCATTGCCACGGCCAACTACCGGCCGCGCTCGGTGGCGCGCAGCCAGTTGGCGGCGCTACTGGGGGCATATTGCTGGCTGCCGATCCTGTTCGCCGTGCCCTTTGCCGAGGCGGTGAAAGATACCACCTTTGCCAATGCGTGGTTTGAGATGGTGTCTTCGTTTACCACCACCGGCTTTACCCAATATGATGACGCGGGCCGTTTGGCGCCCACGCTGCATTTATGGCGGGCGCTTGTTGGCTGGATGGGCGGGTTCTTTGTGCTGATGTCGGCGGTTGCCGTGTTGGCACCGCTTAACCTTGGCGGGGTTGAGGTGCTGTCAGGCCGTGTGCCGGGGCGCAGTGCCCAAGGGGCAGGGCAGGTCACGCAATCGGCGGGCCCTGCTGACCGCCTGATACGTCATTCGGTTACGCTGTTTCCGGCCTATGTCGGGCTAACGCTGCTGCTTTGGATTTTGCTGTTAATGGCTGGCGAGTCCGGTACAACGGCATTTTGTTATGCCCTTTCAACGCTTTCGACCAGCGGTATTACCAATGGCCAACCCATGGTAAGTGCTGGGGGTGGTTTGATTTCGGAAATGCTGGTCTTTGCGTTTATGGCACTGGCCATCACCCGCCGCAGTATGCCCGGCGCGGTATTGACCGACCGTAACCGCTCGATCTTTGACGACCATGAGGTGCAGCTGGCGACGTTTTTCCTGATCATTGTGCCGGGGCTATTGTTTCTGCGCCATTGGTTAGGGGCTTTGGCCGCCGATGATGTTTTGAACTTTCCAGCGGCATTTGATGCGTTGTGGGGCGGGTTGTTTACGACAATGTCTTTCCTAACCACCACGGGTTTTGAAAGCTCGGACTGGCAAGAGGCGCAGCTTTGGTCGGGGCTGAACAGTCCGGGGCTTGTGTTGCTGGGCCTTGCGATGATGGGCGGCGGCATTGCGACCACGGCTGGCGGGCTAAAGCTGCTGCGGGTTTATGCGTTGGCGCGGCACGGCGAGCGCGAGATGGACCGGCTGGTTTACCCCAACTCCATCGGCGGCGGCGGGCAGGCCGAGCGCCAGTTGCGGCAAGGCGGGGCCTATGTCGCGTGGATCTTCTTTATGCTTTACGCAATGACATTCGCGATTGTGGTTGCGGCCTTGTCATTGCGCGGTCTTGAATTTGAAAATAGCTTGGTGCTGACGGTTGCGGCCGTGACCACGACAGGCCCATTGGCCTCTTTGGCGACCGAGGTGCCCATTCGCATCATCGAGCTGACGTTTTCAGAAAAATTCATCCTTGGCGGCGCGATGATTGTCGGGCGCGTCGAAATTTTGGCTATTTTGGCACTGTTTTCGCCCGGAGTGTGGCGCAGGTAAGACGGTTACCCCTTTGCTGGGGGGCTAATGCTGTTTTTGGGCTGGAAACTCTGGAAAAGCCGTTTCATAGTGTTTTTTGCGCCTCGGCAGAGGGATCGAAGGCAAAGTCAGTAACAAATAAGAAAAAAAGGCAAGAATAATGGCTTCGGATAAACAAAATCTTCAAGACGCATTTTTGAATCACGTTCGCAAGGCCAAGGTGCCTGTGACGATTTTTTTGATCAACGGCGTTAAATTGCAAGGCGTCATCACTTGGTTTGATAACTTTTGTGTGCTGTTGCGCCGCGATGGTCAGTCGCAATTGGTTTACAAACACGCGATTTCGACGATCATGCCTGGCGCACCGATCAGCCTATATGAAGGCGAAGAATAAGCTTGGAAATCGACGATCACGACGAGAACGAAGGCTTCTCGGTTGAGCGGCGTTTGGCTGGGCATGATACCCGTGCCCAGCAAACACCCGCATATGTTTTGCACCCCGATTTGAAAACCGCACGCGCGCGGCGCTTGCCCGAACACGGGCTGGCCGAGGCGACATCGCTTGCCAGTGCTTTGCCGGGTTTGGATGTTGTGGGTGGCGAGGTCGTGCGCCTGTCCAAGCTGCTGCCTGGCACGTTGTTTGGCACAGGAAAAGTGGCCGAGCTGAAGGCGCGGATGCATGACTTGGGCACCGAGTTGGTGCTGGTTGATGGACCGGTCACGCCTGTTCAGCAACGCAATTTGGAAAAGGAATGGGGCGTCAAGCTGCTGGACCGGACCGGATTGATTTTGGAAATTTTTGCCGATCGGGCACGCACCCGCGAAGGTGTTTTGCAGGTTGAACTGGCTGCGCTGTCGTATCAGCGCACCCGGCTTGTGCGGGCTTGGACCCACCTTGAACGCCAACGCGGCGGGCTGGGGTTTGTGGGCGGTCCGGGTGAGACGCAGATCGAATCGGATCGCCGCGCGATTGACGACCAAGTGGTGCGGATCAAGCGGCAGTTGGATAAGGTTGTCAAAACCCGCGAATTGCACCGTGCCTCGCGGCGCAAAGTGCCGTTTCCGGTGGTGGCCTTGGTCGGCTATACCAACGCGGGCAAATCGACGCTGTTCAATCAGATCACCGGCGCCGAAGTTCTGGCCAAGGATATGCTGTTTGCCACCCTAGACCCAACGATGCGCGGGATGGAGCTGCCCGATGGCAGCAAGGTGATCCTATCCGATACGGTGGGCTTTATTTCCGACCTTCCCACCCAGTTGGTGGCCGCGTTTCGCGCGACGCTAGAGGAAGTGTTGGAGGCCGACCTGATCTTGCACGTCCGCGATATCAGCCACCCTGAATCGGCGGAACAGGCCGCGGATGTTGCCGATATTTTAACCTCGCTTGGGGTGAAATCTGACACGCCGCAGTTTGAGGTTTGGAACAAACTGGATCTGGTGTCAGAGTCGGTAAGGGCGCAGCTTGAACAGCAAGCCGATAAATCGGACCGGATTTTCGCACTGTCAGCGGTGACGGGATACGGGATTGACGGACTGCTTTTGGCGGTATCACACGTCTTTGAGGCCAAGAAATCCGAGGCAAAGTTTAGCCTTGGCTTTGCCGAAGGGCGCAAACATGCGTGGCTGCATTCGGAAGGCGTGATTGTGGATGAGACGCTGACCGAGAGCGGCTGGGACCTGACGGTAAGCTGGACGGAACGCCAAGAAAAGGCCTTTGCCGCGCTCTGAGCCACCACATATATTAACAGAAAAGCCTGTGAATTAAGCGATTCACAGGCTTTTTCATAGGCAATGGCTATTTCGGCACAGGGGACAGATGCGTAACGCCCACAGCGGCAGCCCGCGCCAACTCGGGGTCGAGTGACATCGGGATATATTCACCGCGCCGCCACAACACGCCAAGATCATCGTAATGGCGTGACAGCGGGTGGCCAGATTGACCGGTGGACAGGATGAAAACCGAACTGTCAGGATCGGCGAAATCATACACACCGCGATAGCCCGCACCATGGACGTTTTCATACGGGTCGGGGCCGGTGCCTTTGGTCAGGCCTCGCATCAGCGTGCTGTCACCGCCCGAAGTGCTTTGGCGCATGTTTACGAAATAACGCAGCAAGGGCACGTTGCCCAAAACAGGGTGGTCATGCGTGGCCTCATGCGCATCGCCCCAACGCCATGTCTCGATACTCGGGCCATAGCGTTCCGATAGTTCCAGCAGCGCATCATCCAATGCGATGCGGGCAATATCGGTGCAGGTTTCAATCGTGGCCGATTGGATAATATCGCACCATTTTCCGGCGCCGTCGGTATTGCGGTAAACCCGTTCGATGAACACCGGATCAGGGTGGATAAAGCTGTCGGCCAAGGGGCCGAGCTCATCATGGATCAGTCGTGTTTGCAGCGCGCGCAGCCATGCGGCATAGATAAGCGGCTCGGGCAAATGCTCGTTCATCTCACCATTCCATGCGGCCAACAGGTCAAGCGCCTGCTCGCGCAGCCGTGTGGGCGTGCCTGCGGGGGATGGCGTGCCGGTAAACCACAGATCGGCTCCAATCAATGGCAGAATGGCGCGGGCCACAGGGGAAACGGTATCCAGTTGCGCCTCGATAAAGCTTTCGCGTGTATGGACCTCACGCGTTTTCATCAGGGTTAGCCAGCGTTGGATGCGGTGGGTATCACCCCAGACAAAGCTGATATTATTAGGAAACGCCGTGTCGGTGGTTTTGTTGTTGGTGTTGCCCAGCAGCCCCGAGGTCGGTTTCAGGATACGCAGGTTTGTGTCGTAATCCATTACGCCGTCCCAGCGGTTTTGCAGGTGTTCGCCAAGGCTTGGCATCCGGCCTTGGGTTTCATGCGCGGGGTTACGGTTTGGCACAGCGCCGATCAGCTGAAACGCGATGCCGGCTTTATCGGCCAGCATCAGGTTTTGCGACGGGGCTATGAACAGGCGACCAGCCTCAATGGCTTCGTCTACGTTATGCGATTTCATCAGGCGGATCGCTGCTGTCATCGAGGTATCATTGGCCGAAAGCGCCGTCCATTCCAGCGCGGCCACATGGCCAGGCGGGGTGACGGTGGCAAGGTTGTAGTGAGAGCCGGGCAAAATCGGCCCAGCCTCGGACCAGCGCAGGGTGATGGTCACAGGGTCATGGTCTTTGACGGTGATGATAGAGCGGCGCGAAGTGAAGTCTTTCCAGCCAGCGCCACTGTCATATTGCTCGGTGTTATCGGGGTTCACCCGTTCCATAACAACGTCTTGGTCATCCAGATAAGATGAGGTCAGGCCCCAGCCCAAAGCATCCGAGCGGCCCAATAGCACAGCCGGCACGCCCGGAATGGTGGCCCCGATCACGCCACCGCTGGCAAATTGGAGACGGGCCAAATACCAAATGGTGGGCGCCGTAAAGTCGAGATGCGGGTCATTGGCCAAGAGCGACCCACCTGCCGCCGAGCGTTCAGGCGCTGCGGCCCAAGCGTTGGACGCACCCGCAAAAGGGGCAGGTTTGAACGGCGACAACGGGTCAAACGCCTCACGCTGAGGAAAGCCACCGGGGGGCGGCTCGGGCATCAGGCTGGCGTAATCGGGCAGGGCGGCAAGTGCTGTGCCGGGGGCATCGGGCAGAATATCACGCAACCGGTTATCGGGCAGCAGCATCGAGGTGCGGGCGCGCAGAACTTCGGCATCCAACTGGCCCGACAGTTGCAAGGCCATAAGCTTTAGAATGGCGATAGAATCCGCAGGTTGCCATGTGGCGATTTCATTGGTGAAAAAGAAGAATTCAGGTGCGCCACGGCCCAAGGCGTTCAGGTTGATCTCGGTAATCCAAGCATTTACACCGCGCGAATAGGCCTCAAGCGCTTGTTTGGTTGCGTCATCTTGGGCGGCAACCGATTGGCTGGCGAGCGTATAGAGGTCATAGCGGCGCAACAGCTCGTCAATTTTCAGGGTGCGTTCGCCAAACACCTCGGACAGCCGGCCTTGGGCGGTGCGGCGCAGCATCGTCATTTGCCACAGCCGGTCTTGGGCATGCGCAAAGCCAAGCGCGAAATACACATCTGCATCGGTGGGGCCAAAGATATGCGGCACGTTGGCATTGTTGCGCACGATCTCGACATCGCCTGTCACGCCCTCAAGCTGATAGCTGGCGGAATAATCGGGCAGCGAGCGCGACAAAAAGAAATAGGCGATCAGCAGCCCCACCGCGCCAAGGGCCAGCAGAGCGATAAAAATCCGGGTAAGCCAGCGAAACGCGAGGAGCATGTTGGGTCTTTTCTTGACGTCAGAGGTTTGGTGGTTACCTATGCGAAACTGTAGCGCGAGGCAATTGGAAGGGTTTGGGCAATGGCAAAAGTGGCATTTTTGGGTTTGGGCGTAATGGGATTTCCGATGGCGGGGCATTTGGCCGCCAACGGGCATGAGGTGACAGTGTATAACCGCACGGCCGCCAAGGCCGAGGCTTGGGTAGCCAAACACGGCGGGCAGGCGGCGGCAACCCCGCGTGAGGCGGCGGTGGGGCAAGATTTTGTGATTGCCTGTGTTGGTAATGATGCCGATTTGCGAGGGGTTTGCACGGGCGAAGACGGGGCATTCGCGGGGATGAAACCGGGGGCGATATTTGTCGATCATACCACCGTTTCGGCGCAGGTCACGCGCGAGATGGAAGCTTTAGCACGCGGGCTGGGTTTAGGCTTTGTCGATGCGCCGGTGTCTGGCGGGCAGGCTGGGGCGGAAAACGGGGTGTTGTCGGTGATGTGTGGCGGCGACGTTAGCCATTATGTCGAGGCCGAACCGGTGATCGAAGCCTATGCCAAGATTTGCAAACGGCTGGGTGACAGTGGCGCAGGGCAGATCGCAAAGATGATGAACCAGATTTGCATTGCTGGCCTTGTGCAGGGCTTGGCCGAGGCGTTGGCCTTTGGAGAAAAGGCGGGCATGGACGGGCGTGCGGTGGTTGAGGTAATTTCAGGCGGGGCTGCTGGCTCTTGGCAGATGAACGCGCGGCACCAGACCATGCTAGACGAACATTTCACGCATGGCTTTGCCGTGGATTGGATGCGCAAGGATTTGGGAATTTGCTTGGCCACCGCGAATGAGATTGGCGCAAGCCTGCCTGTGACCGCGTTGGTCGATCAGTTTTACAAAGACGTGCAAAACATGGGCGGCGGACGCTGGGATACCTCTAGCCTTATCAAACGCCTGAAATAGGGGCTAACGCCGCTTTGCCCTCCTTATCCCTTACATAACAGGCGATAAGGGGGGCAAGCGACATTCAGAATATTTCCATTGGGTGCAAGGACGCGCCTTGCACCCAATGATGGAAAATAATCGTTTAAGGAATGATGCGGTTGTATTTGGAGCCTGCCAGAGTGGCACCCAAAATCAGGCCGGATTGGCCAAAGACAAAGGCGATCACCGGGTTATACTCGGTGGTTTCCTTGCCAATGCTGGCCCCTTCATTCGGCACGGCATAGCGGATATCGGCGCTTGCAGCCCAACCGTTCGACCGCCGGAAATCGCCCAAAGATGCCTCGGTCATAAAGAACAGGGCATGGGCATATTGCTGTGCGCCGATTTGCAGGCCAAAGGTCGCGCGGGTGGCGGAATAGAAATCAACCGTCACGTCATTGATGCGCAAGGCACCTTGGCCGTAAGCCGCGCCAAAACCGAACCCCGCCTCGGTCATCAAAGGCATGTAGAGGATGCCATAAGCCCGTTGCGCCAGATCACGCGTGCCGGGAAAACTGCCAAACAAATAATCGCGGGTGGCGTCTACCCGGCCGTCGAGCCGTGCGCCGCCGTCATTGCCAATGCCATTGGAACAACCACCAAGTGCCAGACCTGCCGCCGAGGTTCCCAAAAAGCTGCGTCTATTCAAAAGAGTCATTTTCTGCCGCCTCATATTCCGCGCCAGAGTTTTCTCTGGTCGCTGATTGCTTATCATCCTTGGGCCGCACTGGACCGCCTGGCAAAAGGATAGCGTGGTTTAAACCGGCTGTCATCTGTTTGGGCCGGAATTTGCATGTGTTGGGCGCATTTTTGCCGTGTGGCCCGCCATGTGCCCCCATGCGCACTAGGGTTGGTTTTGCAACATAGCGGCCACGCGCGGGGCAAAATAGGTCAGCACCCCGTCACATCCGGCACGGCGAAACGCCATCAAGCTTTCCAGCATCGCCGCGTCCCCGTCGATCCAGCCGTTTTGCGCGGCGGCCATAATCATCGCGTATTCGCCCGACACTTGGTAGGCATAGGTCGGCGCGCCAAAGGTTTCCTTGGCGCGGCGACAAATATCAAGATACGGCATGCCTGGTTTGACCATGACCATATCGGCCCCCTCGGTCAGGTCGCGCTCAATCAGGCGCATCGCCTCATCCGAGTTGGCAGGGTTCATCTGATAGGTTTTTTTGTCGCCCACCAGTCGGCTGCCTGCGCCCACAGCATCGCGGAACGGGCCGTAAAACGCGCTGGCGTATTTGGCAGCATAAGACAGAATTGCCACATCCTTATAGCCTGACATTTCAAGCGCTTGGCGCATGGCCCCGATACGGCCATCCATCATATCCGACGGCCCCAGAATATCGGCCCCAGCCTCGGCCTGCGCGAGGCTCATTTTCACGAGCGCTTCAATCGTTTCATCATTCAGGATGATGCCATCGCGCACAAGCCCGTCATGGCCGTTGATATTATAAGGGTCGAGGGCCACATCGGTCATCACCATCATGTCGGGCACGGCGGCCTTAATGGCGCGAATGGCGGTGTTGGCAAGGTTGTCCGCGCTCCACGCCTCGGCACAATCCTCAGTCCGTTTGGCAGGGTCGGTATAGGGAAAGAGGCAAATGGCCGGAATGCCGAGGGCGGCGGCCTGTTCTGCAGCTTGCACAATCAGATCCACCGAAAGCCGCTCGACCCCGGACATAGAGGCCACAGGCTCGCGCATATTCACGCCGTCGCGGACGAATAATGGCCAGATCAGATCATTCACCGAGAGTGTATTTTCCTGCGCGAGCCGCCGCAAACCATCAGATTTACGCAAGCGGCGAAAGCGTGTGGCGGGGTATTGGCCTGTGGTAGGACGCATCATCGGTTTCCTTTTGCTGTGGTCTGATTGCAAGGCGGCGCATGTTTTCTTCTGCCTGCCATGGAAAAGCCCGCGTCTCAAGAGTAGGAATGTCGCAATCACGCCAAAGCCAATACCTGTGCTGCGCGGAAAATTACGAAAAAGGTTGACCTAGTGGATTGGTATAAAACGATTTTCGATCTGATCGACATTAGGTCGTTTTCGAATCTTTGGTATTGGATTGCGTTGGCGGTTTTATGGTCGACGACCAGCCATTGGATTTTAGGGGTGCCGTTTGATTTGGTGACCAAGGCGCGCAGCAACGGCGGTCAGGCGGAACAAGACTTGCACGATTTGGTGGGAATCAACACCCGGCGCATGCTGTATATCGCGCGCGTTTCGGGGCTGTGGCTTATTGCGATCGGCGCGTTTGTATTTACGGTGCTGGTGGTTCTGGGCTTTGTCTATTGGATAGAGTTTGCGCAAGCGTTATTTTTACTGCTGTTGCCGATGGCGATTGTCGGGGCGCTTAGCCTGTCTACAGCGCAGCAGGTTTCGGTGCAGCAGATGGAAGGCGATGCTTTGTACCGCAAGCTGTCGCGGCACCGGATGAAGGTGCAGGCAATCGGGATGGTATCAATCTTTATCACCTCGCTTTGGGGCATGTGGCAAAACATGCAGGTTTTCGCGATTTGGCCGCAGTGATCTGATGGCAAACCCACCGATCATACTGGGCGGCGCGCCCGAGGGTTTTGACGCACAGTTGCTGGCGCGGGAATTGGCGCGCGGTGTGCCGGTAATCCATGTCGCACGAGATGACAAACGCCTAGAGGCGATGCGCGAGGCGCTGGCCGTGATGGCACCCGGCGTTGTAGTGTTGGAACTGCCTGCGTGGGATTGCTTGCCCTATGATCGGGTATCGCCCAACCCTGATATCATCTCGCGGCGGATGGCGACTTTGGCCGCACTGGCGCATGGGGTGCCGGGGCCGTTTGTGCTGCTGACCACGCTGAATGCCGCGACCCAGCGGATGCCCGCGGCCCAAGTGTTGCGCGATGCGTCGTTTTCGGCGACCGTCGGCCACCGGATGAACGAAGAGGCGCTGCGCAATTTCCTGACGCGCATGGGGTTCACGCCCAGCCCAACCGTGGCCGAGCCGGGCGACTATGCCATTCGCGGCGGGATTATTGATATTTATCCACCGGGTCTGGGGGGGCCTGTGCGGCTTGATCTGTTTGGCGATGTGCTGGACGGCGCGCGGCGGTTTGACCCTGAAACCCAGCGCACCACGGAAAAACTGAAAGCGGTCGAATTTGCGCCCGTGTCCGAGGTGATCTTGGACGAGGCGGCGATTGCGCGGTTTCGCCAGAACTACCGCGTAGAATTTGGCGCAGGCGGGTCCGAGGATCCGCTGTATGAGGCGGTAAGCGCAGGCCGCAAGCATCAAGGGATGGAGCATTGGCTGCCGTTTTTCCATGCCGCGATGGAAACGGTGTTTGACTATATCCCCAATGCCGCCGTGATGCTGGACGATCAGGTCACGCCGATGCGGCTGGCGCGGTGGGAAAGCATCGACGACCAATATGATGCACGGGCCGAGTCGATGCGCGCCAAGGGCAGGATGGATACGGTTTACAAACCAGCAGCGCCGGGGTTGCTCTATCTGGACGATGCGGCATGGGGTGCTGCTTTGGCCGAGGTGCGCGTCGTCCAACTGTCGCCCCTTGCGCAATCACCGGGGCCGGGAGTTTTGGATGCCGGCGGGCGGATGGGGCGCAGCTTTGCGCCAGAACGTCAGCAGGAAAATATCAGTCTTTTTAATGCCTTGGCGGATCATGTTAAAGTGTTGCGCATAGCGGGCAATGTGGTCATTGCGTCATGGTCCGAAGGGGCGCGCGAACGGTTGCGGGGGCTGATCACCGATCAAGGCATCGAAGGCGCGGTTGAGGTTTCGGATATACGTGAGGTAAAGGGCAAGGGCGGCTTGTTCTTGATGATCTGGCCGTTAGAGGCGGGCTTTACGGCCCCAGATCTGGCGGTGATTTCCGAGCAAGACGTGCTGGGCGACCGCCTTGTGTCCAAGCCAAAACACAAGCGCAAAGCCGATAACTTCCTGCGCAACGCCGACACCCTTAGCCCCGGCGATTTGGTTGTGCATGTTGAACATGGCGTCGGGCGCTATCACGGGCTGGAAATGATCACGGCCCTTGGCGCGCCGCACGAATGCCTGAGCATTGAATATGCCGAGAATGCCAAGCTTTACCTACCTGTTGAAAACATTGAACTTCTAAGTCGCTATGGCCATGAAGAAGGGCTGCTCGACCGGCTTGGCGGCGGCGCATGGCAGGCCAAGAAGGCAAAGCTGAAGGCGCGTATCCGTGAGATTGCGGAACGCCTGATGCGGATCGCAGCAGAGCGGCATTTGCGCAAAGCGCCGGTGCTAGATGCCCCACATTCGATGTGGGAGGCCTTTGCCGCGCGGTTCCCCTATACCGAAACCGAGGATCAGCTGACCGCGATTGGCGATGTGATTGCGGATTTAGAGGCAGGCCGTCCGATGGACCGGTTGGTCGTGGGAGATGTCGGGTTTGGTAAAACCGAAGTTGCAATGCGGGCGGCCTTTGTCGCGGCCCTGTCGGGGATGCAGGTTGCGGTGATTGCACCGACAACATTGTTGGCACGGCAACACTATCGCAGCTTTGTGGAACGGTTTCGCGGATTTCCAATTAACATCAAGCCATTGTCGCGGTTTGTTAGTGCAAAGGATGCAGCAGGTACGCGGGCAGGGTTGTCTGATGGTACAGTGGATATCGTCGTGGGCACACATGCTGTGCTTGCCAAAGCAATCAAGTTTAAGAACGTCGGCTTGTTAGTCATTGATGAAGAACAACATTTCGGCGTTGGACACAAAGAGCGGCTTAAGGAAATGCGGTCAGATGTGCATGTGCTGACGTTAACAGCGACGCCTATTCCACGCACATTGCAGCTGTCGCTGACGGGTGTGCGCGACCTGTCGATCATCGCCACGCCGCCGGTGGACCGTTTGGCCATTCGGACCTATGTGTCTGAATTTGATACGGTAACGATCCGCGAAGCGTTGCTGCGCGAACGCTATCGTGGGGGACAGTCTTTCTTTGTCGTGCCGCGTATTTCTGACCTGCCATTTGTCGAAGATTTCCTGAAAACCCATGTACCGGAGGTGACCTATATAGTGGGTCACGGGCAGTTGGCGGCTGGTGATCTTGATCAGAGGATGAACAATTTTTATGATGGAAAACAAGATGTTCTGGTCGCTACCTCAATCGTAGAGTCAGGTTTGGATATTCCGACGGCCAACACGATGATCGTGCACCGTGCTGATATGTTCGGGCTTAGCCAGCTCTACCAAATCCGCGGCCGTGTTGGGCGCGCGAAAACGCGGGCCTATTGCTATTTGACCACCAAGCCGCGCGTGCCGTTGACGCCGCAGGCGATGAAACGGTTGCGGTTGCTGGGCAGCTTGGACAGTCTGGGTGCCGGCTTCAATTTAGCCAGCCATGACTTGGACTTACGCGGCGCAGGTAACCTGTTGGGTGAGGAGCAATCCGGCCATATCAAAGAGGTCGGCTATGAGCTGTACCAAAGCATGCTGGAAGAGACGATTTCCAAGCTGCGATCTGGTGAAATTTCGGGGCTGGCCGAGGTTGATGACCAATGGGCACCGAATATCAATTTGGGCGTTCCAGTATTGATTCCAGAGGTTTACGTGCCAGACCTCGACCTGCGTTTGGGGCTGTATCGGAGGCTTTCTGGCCTTGCGACCAAGGTCGAACTGGAAGGTTTTGCTGCCGAGCTGATCGACCGGTTTGGCCCGCTGCCCAAAGAAGTGAACACGTTGATGCTGGTCGTGCGTATCAAGGCGATGTGCAAACGCGCAGGTATTGCCAAGCTTGATGCAGGGCCAAAGGGCGCTACGGTGCAGTTTCACAACGATAAATTCGCCAACCCTGCGGGGCTGGTGGATTTCATCAAAACGCAGGCGGGGGCGCGGGTTTCAGGCAATAAAATCGTGCTTGTGCAGGATTGGAAAACCGAGGGCGAACGGATCAAGGGTGCCTTCGCGATTGCTAAAGCTTTGGCCGAGAAGCTGTTGGAACTAAAGAAATAACGCGCCCTCGGATGGGCGCGTTTTCATTACGATTTGTCACGCGGGATGGATAGCATTAGCGCCAATGCAAGCACCGCCATCACCGCGATACCAGACACCAGCGGCACATAGCTGCCGTTGAAGGCAAGGCCCAGCGGTGCCGCGATCAACACTGCCAACACGGTAGAAATAGAGCCCGCAACCGATGCCGCCATGCCCGCGATATGGCCGACCGGCTCAAGCGCCAGCGCGTTCAGGTTGCCCAAGGTCAGGCCTGCCATTGCAAAAACGCTGATCATCCAAATGATGAACGCTGCAAAAGCAAGCGCCTGTGGCAGCAGGTCAGTGACCGTAAGGGCCAGCATGGCCGTTGAGACGACGAGCTGCCCAATCAGCGTGGCGGTGATAAGGTAGCGCATCCCCAGCCTGCCGACGAGGGCTGCATTGGTGGGGCTTGCCAGCCCTGCACAGAGTGCGACCAGCGCGAACCAGAGCGGGAAGGTTTCAGCGCGACCGAACTGCACGTCGATGACGGGTTGTGCCGAGGACAGCATAGCAAAAAGTGCGCCCAGAACAAGGGTTTGCACCAAGATTGTGGTGACAATGGTACGGTGCGACAGCACCTCGCGCAGGGCCGCAATTAAGGGGGTGGCTCGGAACGGACGGCGGCTTTCGGGCGTCAAGGTTTCGGGTTGGCGAACCATCAGCCATGCCAACGAGAGGCTTGCGAACAAGATGAAGGTGATAAAAATCGCACGCCAGCCAAAGGCCGCGATAATACCGCTGGCCGCCAAGGGGGCCACAGCGGGGACAAGGGTGAAAATCATCATCGCAAAGCTGACCACGCGGGCCATTTCGCGCCCCTTATAAAGGTCGCGCACCAGCGCCAGCGACACGACGCGCGGGGCGGCAACACCCAACCCTTGGACCACGCGGGCCAGCAGCATGGTTTCCAATGTCGGCGCAAAATAGGCGGCTACGGCGGCGACACAATACAGCATAACCCCCAGAAAGATGATGCGGCGGCGGCCAAAACTGTCGGAGAGCGGGCCCGCGACCAGCGTACCAACCCCCATGCCAAGCACAAAGCTGGTCAGGATAAGTTGGGCATTGTTCGGCACATCTGGTGTTAACTCGGCCGCGATTGCGGGCAAGGCGGGCAACATGCTGTCGATGGAAAACGCGATGGTGGCAAAGAGCATCGCGATCATTGCGATAAATTCGACTTGGCCGATGCGTTGGGTGGGGTGGGTATTCACGAGGGGGTAAGCCTTTGTTTTTTTTTGCGCCAGAGCACGGCGGCGGCAGCGATAATCGCGATTTCAAGACATGCCACGGGGTGCAGCAAAAAGGTCAGAACCCAGCGGGAGTGCGCGGGCGGAACGGTGATCAGGTGAAAGAACCTGTCAGGCCAAGGCCACGCCCACAGAATATCACCCGCAACGGTAGCAAGGACAAGGTGCAAAAACACCGCAGCCACAAAACCCCCAACAGGCCACAGCCATGTCCCCTTGGCCTAGCAAATAGCCCGAGTGGACATGGGCAAGGATCATGCCTCGGACGCGATGGTTTCCAGCAATTCGTCGATGACCTGTTGCCATGTTTTCACCGGCTGCGCGCCGGCCATCATGTATTGCTGTGCAATCAGAAAGGCGGGCACGCCGGTAACACCTTTTTGGCGGGCATCACTGTCGCGGGCTATAATTTCGGCGCGGTCGGCATCGGTGGCAAGCAAACGCTCGGTGGCCCCGGCGTCCATGCCGCAGGCTTGGGCTATATCGACCAGCGTATCCGTGCTGCCAATATCGCGGCCATCTTTGAAATAGGCGCGAAAGAGTGCGGCGATCACAGCGTTTTGCTGCCCTTCAAGCCCCGCCCAATGGATCAGGCGGTGTGCGTTCAAGGTGTTGGGGGTGCGCTGAATGGCGGCAAAGTCGATATCAATGCCAGCGGCGATTGCGGCCTCGGCGATGCGGCCATACACCTCAACCGCTTGCTTTTTGCCGCCGAATTTGCCCTCAAGATAGGCGCGGCGATCCATGCCTTGTGCGGGCATCTCGGGGTTCAGCTGAAAGGGGTGCCATTCCACGCTGAACGGGTGGTCGGGGCGGCTTTCCAGCGCGCGGTCAAGCAGGGTTTTGCCGATATAGCACCACGGGCAGATCGGGTCGGAAAAGATATCAAGGCGGATCATTGGACATCCAAGGTTTGGGAAAGGAGAAGGCGCAAAGCGCGGCGATTGAGTTTGCCATTCGCATTGCGAGGCAAAGTTGCGCGATGATAAAACGCGCGGGGTTGTTTATAGCGGGCAAGACTGGTTGCGGCATGGGCGGCGAGCGCCGCGTCGGACAAAGCAGTGGGCGCAGCATAGACCAGCGCGATTATGGTGGCGCCTTGCTTTACCTCAAGTTCAATCGCGGCACAGTCAGTGATGCCGGGAAAGCTGGCCATTGCGGCCTCGACCTCTAGGGGCGACACGCGAAAGCCGCCCGCGTTCATCATATCATCCTTGCGGCCAAGATAGGTAATCGCACCATCCGCAGCCATCTGTCCGGTATCGCCGGTCAGATACCAATCACCGGCAAAGCGCGCGTTTGTGGCGGCCTCGTCGCCATAATAGCCCAAGAATAGGCCGGGGTCTCGGCGGTCTACGGCCAAAATACCGGGGGTACCGATGGGGGTGGGTTGGCCGATGTCATCCAGCAGCGCGATGTGGCGGCCCGGTTGCGCATAGCCGGTGCTGCCTGTGGGCGCAGGGCGGCTGGGGCTGCCGGAAATGAAGGTTGAGATTTCGGACATGCCGAACGCCTCAAATATCGGGGTGCCGGTGGCAGCAGTCCATCTGTCGCGGGTGGTTTTCGGCAGCGCCTCACCCGCCGAAAGCCCGTGGCGCAGGTGGGGCATTGCGGGCAAAGACTGGCGCAGCATTTGGCGGTAGACACCGGGGGCCGCAGCAAAAATCGTGGCCTTTGCGCGCGCCAGCAGGGCGGGCAATTCTGCGGCCTGAGTGTTGGGCGCAGGGATAAGGGCTGTGGCGCCGACGGTCCAAGGGTCCATCAGGCCAGTGCCCAAAGTATAGGTCCAGTTGAACGCCCCCGCATGCAGCAGCCGGTCATCGGGCACCAGCCCGTACCAGCCTTGCAGCATCATCGCGCGGCCCAGAATGGCGCGGTGGGCATGGGCCACGGCCTGCGGCTGGCCGCCCGTGCCTGAGGTAAAGATGATATAGGCAAGCCGGTTCGGATCGCCCAGCGCAAAGGGCTTTGGCGGCAGGCTGTGCATATCGGCCAGCCTTGAGGCTGGCAAAACAGGGCAGGGCGGCGCTGTGGGGATAGGGACATCTGCATCCGCCACAATCAGCGCAGGTGTAACCAACTGGCACAGCTTTGCCACCTCTGGGCCTGTCAGCATGGCCGAAGTCGGCACAGGGATCAGCCCCGCCGCTATGGACGCCAAGAACAGCACTGGAAATTCGACGCTATTGCCCAGCCGCATCAAGACACGGTCGCCGGGGTGCAACCCTTGGGCCAGCAGCCCACTTGCCACGCCTCGTACTGCACGGGCAATTTGGGCATAGGTCCAAACTTCGGTATCATCTGCGTGCAGCAGCTCTAACGCGGGCTTGTCCGGTTGGTCAGAGGCTTGCGCCAAGACATGCGCCGCCATGTTAAAACTGGCGGGCAAGGCAGGAAAGGATGGGGCTATGGTTTCCGAAAGCATAGGATCTTGCTAAACCGCGTCCGGCGGCGTTGCAAGGTCGGGCCTGCCCGCGTATTGCAAACTTATCAGGTCTTAGGGACAAAAAGATGAGCGAAGGTGAAAAACTGATCCGCATTGCCCGCGATGGCCAGCGCGACGCCACCCCTGTTACGCAGCTTGACCTTGGCGCGCGGGTCCGCGAGCTGCGCAAAGCGCGTGGCTGGACATTGGAACAGGCGGCGACAGAGGCGGGGCTTGCACGCTCGACCCTCTCCAAAATCGAAAACGGGCAAATGTCGCCCACCTATGAGGCACTGAAAAAGCTGGCAGGCGGTTTGGCGATTTCGGTGCCGCAGCTCTTTACGCCGCCAAGTCGCCATCAGGTGATGGGCCGCATGGCCGTGACCAAGCAAGGCCAAGGCCAAGCGCACCCCACGACCACCTATGAGCACGAACTGCTCGCTGCAGGGCTGGTGCAAAAGACCATGTTACCCTACCGCGCCACGATCCGTGCGCGCAGCTTTGATGACTTTGACGGCTGGGTGCGCCATGACGGCGAAGAGTTCCTCTATGTCCTCACCGGCGTCGTGCGCCTGTTTACCGAATTCTACGAGGCCGTCGATCTGCGCCGTGGCGACAGTGCCTATTACGATGCATCCATGGGCCACAATCTTGTCAGCCTGTCCGAAGACGACGCAACCGTGCTTTGGGTAACCTCCCTTACCTGAGGCGTCTCGCATCAAGGGCAATATGAAATGCTTGCCCTCCATCATCTGTTCACAAATATCCTGGGGGGAATGGCCTTCAGGCCAGGGGGGCAACGCCCCCGCGTCCGTTCCCCCGCAAACCATTTTCCCGTCAATGCGTATGATTATGGCCGAGATCTGTTTCACACAGATCCTCGGCCCCACGCTCAGCCCAGGCCTGCCGCAAGATTTGCGCGGCAGATGTCAGGAACAGCCCCGCCATAATTCCCGCCACAATCACATCCGGCCAACCGGTGTTGCTGCCCCAAACCGCCATCGCAGCAATCATTACGGCGATATTGCCAATCGCATCATTGCGTGAACACAGCCAGACTGATCTCACATTGGCATCGCCATCCTTATAGGCCATCAGCAGCGCTACCGACGCAAGGTTCGCCAGCAATGCCATAAACCCAATTGCCCCCATCACCGGCGCCTCGGGCAGGCCCATTGCAAACGCCGCATAAACCGTGCTGCCAAACACCCAAAGCCCCATCGCCAACAGTGACAGCCCCTTTAGCATCGCCACCTTGCTGCGCGTGGCCAGTGGCGCGCCAATCACGGCAAGGGATAGACCATAAGTCAAAGCATCGGCAAAGAAATCCAGCGCGTCGGCTTGCAGTGCTTGGGAAGCGGCCAACCGGCCCGCAATCATTTCGACCCCGAACATGCCCCCGTTAATTGCGATGACCGCCCAGAGGCGGCGTTTGTAATCGGGTGAAAGCCCGTCGAATTTGGCGTCATGGTCACAGCAGCCCGACATTGTATCCTCTTTTCTTTCTTATAGAATCGTCCTAGTCCTCTTTCTAATTGCTCCAGTCACTAGAGGTTCAAGGGGTATTTCATGCTTTCGATCGGAAAACTTGCCGAACAAACCGGCGTTAAAGTGCCAACAATCCGCTATTACGAAAGTATCGGGCTGTTGGACGAACCGGGACGCAATGCGGGCAACCAGCGGCGCTATGGCGCGGCGGCGTTGGAGCGGTTGGCGTTTATCCACCATGCGCGCGCGCTGGGGTTCTCATTGGATGATATTCGCGCGTTGATCGCGATGAGCGCGCATCCCGAGCAGCCTTGTGATGCAATGAACCAGATTGCGCGCGACCAGTTGAATGCTACACGGGCGCGGATTGCACAGTTGCAGCGACTAGAGGCCGAGTTGAGCCGGATTGTGACAGAATGCAATGCTGATGATGGTGCGGTGGGTGCCTGTTCGGTGCTGGCCGCCCTTGGCGATCACGGGAAATGTGCAGGCCCGCATTCGGGGCCTGCACCATCGGCGTTACCCGTAAAAAGCACACAGTAAAACATAGGCCACAAACACACCATTGGCCCAAAGCAGCGCCATAACCGCAAGCGAGCCGAGGTCTTTGGCATCCCGCGCGGCCTCGGACCAATGGGGTGATATGTGATCGACCATCACCTCAATCGCCGTGTTCAGCGCCTCAACCGCGATCAGGACAAACCACAAGATCAAGAACACGCCATAGGCCCAAAGCGGGGCCGCACTGGCCCAAAACAGCACTGCTATCACGGGCAGGCCCAGTGCCTCATGCCGAAAAGCGGTTTCGCCCCACAGGCGGCGAATGCCTGCGACAGAATAGCCGGCGGCGGCAAAAAGGTGGCGAATGCCAGTGATGCGGTCCGGTTTTGGTTTGGGCTCAGTTGGCATTGAGGCAAGGTCCGATCAAGTCAAGGTTCGGGTCGATCACGCTGGTCTCTACGCCTGCAAGGCTTAGCACGCTGCTGAACATATTGTCATGGCTGATCTCTTTATCCGCCTCGTTCGCCACGCAGTCGCGCTGAAGGCGGAAAGCATCGGCAAAGTTTTGCGGGATCCATGTCAGCATCGGCACGCGGGTTTGAAACTCGGGTGCGATGAAATAGGGCGCGCCATGCAGATAGAGGCCATTTTCCCCCAGCGACTCGCCGTGATCCGAAACATAGAACAGCGCAGCTGTGGCCTTATCCTGAGCTGCCAGAATATCGATAAAGCTGGCCAGAATATGGTCGGTATAAACCACCGTGTTATCATAGGCGTTGGTGATTTCCTCAATCGAGCAGGATTTCAGCTCGCCTGTTTGGCAGGTCGGGGTGAAATGCTCATACTCTTTGGGATAACGCAGGTAATAAGACGGGCCGTGGCTGCCGATCATATGCAGGACCAACACAGTATTTTGCGTGATGCTGTCGGCATAGTCTTTCAGCTTATCAAGGAAAATCCCGTCATTGCACTCGCCATCAGCGCAATAGCGTGGGTCGGTCGAGGTGATGATGCTTTCCATGGTTTGACGCTTGGCGATGCCTTTGTCGCCGGTGTTATTGTCCCACCATTCGACATGATACCCAGCGCGGGCCAAAACATCGAGCATGTTTTCGGTGCTGACACCTTTGTCATAGCTATAATCGGCGCGGCCATATGTGGAAAACATGCACGGCAAGGAGACGGCCGTGGCCGTGCCGCAAGACGAGACATTGGGGAAATAGGTAATGTCACGCTTGGCCAGCTCGGGGTTGGTCAGCCTTTCATAGCCGCCCAAGCTCCAGTTCTGTGCGCGCGACGTTTCACCAGGGACGACAACAATCAGCACCGGCTTGGTTTGGGCGGCCAGCGTTGCCGAGGGTTTTGCGTCGGTGCCAAAAGCTTGCAGTGGCAGCGCTTGGGCCTTTTGCAACATACGGGCATAGCGCAGGGTGCCGGCCAGCGGCGCGCCGGGCTGATAGCTTGCCATCAGCTCTTTCTTGGCGCGAATAACCACCGAGAACGTGGCAAAATGCGAGAGCAGCAGGCCAACGCACAAAACGACAGACAGGGCGGCCATGACGCCCCAGTTGATAGCAGCCCGCAGCGGTGCGGCACGACGGAGTTTGACCCAAAACACCAAGATCGCAGGTAAAACGCCAGCCCAAAGCACATGGATGATAAAGGCAGGAGTGATCAGGTGTTTGGATTCCGTCACTGTGGTGGTGATCGCGTTCTGGATCATCTCACGGTCAATGGTCGCGCCCAACACGTCTTGGTAATAGGATGTGATCGCCCCGAGTATCAGCAAAAACGCCAGCACCGGCTTTTGCAGCCAACGCACCGCAAAAAGCGTAATTATAAGCAACGTCAGCGCAAAAACCGCGCCGCCAAAGACTGCCACGGTCAGCGGGATCTCAAATATTGAAATGCTGCGCTGCCAGAACGTATCATTATGCACTGCCATGATAAACGCGGCGACCAGCACGTTTAGAACTGTGGGCGACAGTGTGGGGCGCCAAGACTGAAATTTTTGCAGGAAATTTAGCACGGGATATGACCTTTCAGCAGGGCTTGTACCATTAGACGCGAGGCATATGGCGTTCGCTCTGATTGCTCAAGCGCACTTTAGTCGCACCTAGCTTAAAAAGTCGCGCTTTTATTAAAACAATTGTGATGCGCGGTTCGAGGCCGAAGAGATATCGCGCCCGATGCCATCAATCGTGCCGCAAGCCGTCAGGCCAGCCAACAGAGTTAGAGCTATCAAGGTGCGCAAGGGAAAGCGTTTTGTCATGTGCCTGTCCGTGTTTCTTAAATTGGCCCCGCAGGGTAAGCTGCGGGGCAAAAGCATTACTGTTCGAACCACCATACATCAGGTTGAAAGCCGGGCCAATCGCCGTAAATTGGCAGATTTGAAGGGTATTTCAAACCTTTTACATGGGCCAGCCGCGAGAATTTAGAATACCAGAACGGCACGACATAGCGGCCTGCGGTTAAAATACGGTCCAGCGCATGGGTGGCGGCGATAAAATCCTCTTGGGATTTGGCGTTCAACAGAGTGTCGATCATCGCTTCGGCGGCGGGCACGTTCATGCCCATCAGGTTGCGGCTGCCCGGCTCGGTCACACCTGCAGCGCCCCAATAGAAAGTTTGCTCATTCCCGGGTGATAGCGACATGTTGCGGATCATATGGGTCATGTCAAAATCATAGGCATTGGTGCGCTCGGTCATCTGGGCGCTGTCGATGGTGGTTAGGGTGGCGGTGATGCCAAGGGGTTTGAGCGCCTCGATATACATATTGGCAATGGTGACAACCTCGGCGGCGCCATTGGTCAGCAGGATGTCAAAGGTAAAGGCTTTGCCGTCGGCGTTTTTCAAGGTGCCGGTGGCATCGGCAGTCCAGCCCGCGTCCTCTAGCAGTTTTTTGGCGGCGCGGATGTTTTTGCGGTTGGTGGCACCATCTGCGACGGGCAGGGCGTACCCCTCTATCACGCCGGGGATCAGATCGGCAACAAAGGGTTGCAGCAGCTCAAGCTCGCGTCCTGTGGCAGGCACGCCCGGTGCCATACCCAGAACCGAGTTTGAGAAATATGATTGAATACGCGGGGCCGTGCCGCCGGTGACGGTGGTGTTGATCTGTTCAAAGTTGAAAGCAAGGATCAGCGCCTCACGCACCCGCCAATCGGCAAATTGCGCCCGCCGCGTGTTCATCACAAAACCGTCGATGCCCGAAGGGCGGGAATGCGGGATTTCGGATTTCACAATATCGCCCGACAGAACTGCGGGGAAAGCATATTGCGCATCCCATTTGGCGGCGTTGGTTTCGCGGTAGCTGGTGATCTCGCCGGCTTTGAACGCCTCAAACACCACGCCGTCATCGCCAAAGTAATCGTAGCGCACCTCATCAAGGTTTTGGCGGCCTTTGTTAAAGGGCAAATCGCGGCCCCACCAGTTCGGATTTTTGACAAAGGAAATGAAACGACCGGTTTCATATTTGCCGATGGTATAGGGGCCGCTGCCGATGGGGGCCTCGAGAGTCGATTCCGTGAAATCCTTGCCCTCCCATTGTGCCTTTTGCAAAACGGGGCGCAGGCCCATGATCAGGGGCAGTTCGCGGTCTGGTGTGTTAAAGGTGAACTTAACCGACCGCGGGCCGGTAATTTCGGCGCTGGCGATCTTGGTCCATGAATTCAGGTAGCGCGGGTGGCCTTTGGTGCCGAGGGTTTGAAACGACCACAGCACATCTTCGGCTGTCACGGGGCTGCCATCGGAAAACTTGGCCTCCTCGCGCAGGGTGAATTCGACGTAGGTGCGGGCCTCATCGGTATCAACCGATTCGGCTAACAGCCCGTAAAGTGTGAAGGGTTCGTCATAAGAACGGCCCAAAAGCGTTTCGGTGGTCAGGCCGGTTTGGCCCCAAGGCGCGCGCCCTTTCAAGATGAAAGGGTTCAGCGAATCGAAGCTGCCCGATTCGCCAAAGACAATGCGCCCGCCAGCAGGCGCATCGGGGTTCGCGTAAGGGAGCGACACAAAATCAGGTGGAAGTGCAGGTTCACCATACATAGCTATGGCATGTTTTGGGCTGGCAAAGGCGGGAATCGCTGTTGCACACAGTAAAAACACGGCTGTTGCTGTGCGAAATGTCGCGAAAATTTGATGTTTCATACCGTTGCTATTCCCAATGACCCAATGTTTCTTGCGGCCGACACTACGTCTGGTTTTGTTAACTTTCAAACTTTTTACTTGGCCCCCAGCAAGTTAACGCGTATAAAGTATTCACTGCTCGATAGGTTTCTTGCCTGTATGAAACCTGCCTCAATAACTTAACGCCAGCTTCGCGCTGGCGTTTTTTTTGGTTTGGCGCGACGGACTTGCCCGGTTTTATATCCGGAACCTCAATGGCCATGGCTAACAAAGCAGCCGTTAGCCAAAGGGCCCATATGTTGGCGCACCCAACATGAAGCCGCGCAGCCCTTGGTGGCCAAGATCGGGTTTTTGTGGGGTCACTTTACCTTGTGCTAGGCGAAGAAGGCTCGATTTTGCGATTGGTTTGCGCTAATGCTGCAGGTGCATATATGGAGAACAGCCAATGTCACTTGCCGGAAAAACAGCCGTTGTTACAGGGTCGAACTCGGGGATTGGGTTGGGCGTTGCCCATGAACTGGCGCGTGCGGGGGCGGATGTAGTGATCAACTCATTCACCGACCGGCCCGAAGATCATGCTTTGGCAGCCGAGATTGCGGCAGAGCATGGGGTTAAGGTGCGTTATATTCAGGCCGATATGTCGGATGCTGCGGCTTGCCGGGCGCTGATTGCGGCGGCGGGCGCCTGTGATATTTTGGTAAATAACGCGGGCATCCAACATGTCGCCGCGATTGAAGAATTTCCGATTGATAAGTGGAATGCCATTTTGGCGATTAACCTGTCGTCGGCATTTCACACGACTGCGGTCGCGTTGCCCATGATGCGGGCCAAAGGCTGGGGCCGGGTGGTCAATGTGGCCTCGGCGCATGGATTGACGGCAAGCCCCTATAAGTCGGCCTATGTTGCGGCCAAACACGGGGTCGTTGGCTTTTCCAAAGTCACTGCCTTGGAAACAGCGGGAGAAGGCATCACCTGCAACGCGGTTTGCCCCGGTTATGTGCTGACCCCATTGGTCGAAGCACAGATTCCCGACCAAATGAAAAAGCACGGAATGGACCGGGACACGGTCATAAAAGAGGTGATGCTGGAGCGCCAGCCAAGCCGCCAGTTTGCAACGACAGCACAGATCGGTGGGACGGTTGCGTTCCTATGTTCGCCCGCCGCCGATCAGATTACTGGCACGACGATTTCAGTTGATGGTGGCTGGACAGCCTTGTGAACCAGCTGAACAGGGCGGCGACGGTTCGGGTGAACCTAGCGCTGCAAGGTGGCGGTGCGCATGGGCTTGAAGTTACCCACAAGTCGTGTGGCAAATTGATTCACCCACAAGATTTGGTCTTGCTCCAGAAAACCCTATTGTG